>CAZQEQ010000013.1:0-50396 GCA_964592385.1 uncultured candidatus Brocadiaceae bacterium
GCTGAAGGCCCTGCGGGACGCCCACCCGTTCTGGATCCACGGCGGCAACACGCTGTATCCGTTCTCCACCTTCGCGCCGGACGTGCAGGACCTCTATATCGAGCTGATCGTCAAGCTCCTGAACCACGTGAACGCGAGCACGGGGCTGCGCTATGCCGAGGATCCCGCGCTCGCTTTCGTGGAGTTCCGCAACGAGTCCGACACCTTCTTCTGGGGGGTGGACAACCTGGCGGCGGAATCGCCGACATACCGGCGCATTATCAGCGAGCGGTTCTGCGAGTGGCTGCGGCAGCGGTATCCCTCCGAGGAGGCCCTGCGGGGGGCCTGGACGGAGATCGGACTGCGCGAAGGTGAGAGCCTGGACGATGGCACGGTCTTCCCCTTCCCGGGCTGGGGGCGCGTTGACCAGGTCCCGCGCTCCCGGCGTCTCGTGGACAGCTACCGATTCCTGTTCGAATACCAGGACGACTGCTACCAGCGTTTCGTGAGGGCGGTGCGCGGGACGGGCTACCGGGGCGCCCTGGTCGGCTCGTGCTGGCAGGCGGCCGACTGGCTCGGCAGGCTCTACAACCTTCAGAGCGACCGTCGCGTGGGCTATATCGACCGCCACCGCTACTTCGGCAACGCCGATCGGCCGCTGATGGAACGGCCCGGGCAGAGCACGCTGCAGGCGGGCCGCGAGCAGGTGGCGGACCGGCCGTTCGGGCTCAGCGAATGGGCCGCCGGCCACGTGCATGCGGCGGAGCTTCCCCCGGCGGTCGCCTTCATCGGGCTCGGCCTGCAGGGCTGGGACATCGCCACCCAGTACGGCAGCAACTGGTGGGGCATCAGGACACGCAACGCTCCAAGCATTCACACGACGAGCGACCTCTTCTACAACATCGGGCAGTTCCCCTTCATCGCGCGCATCCTCCAGAGCGGGGCGTTGAAGGAGGGCGCTGTGGTCGCCCGGCGCCGCGTCAGCATGGGCGACCTCTATCCGCTCGGGGAGGCAACGGGTGAGGATTTCGACCTGCTGGGTGGGGCCAGTTGGGATGACCTGGAGAGGGCCATACCGGACGAAGCGCTCGGCGCCGGCCGGGTGGTTATCGACTTCGTCGAGCAACCGGTCCCGGGCAAAATCGAGACGGCGGACCTCTCAAGACACTGGGATAAGGAGGGACGGCTCATCCGCGCCAGCAACGGCCAGATCGTGTGGGATTACTCCGGGCGCGGGTTCTTCACAGTGGACACGCCCGCCGGCCAGGCGGTGATCGGTTTCGGCGGCGGGCGCGCGCACGCGCTGTCCGACGTGACCGTCTCGTACGACAATCCCTTTGCGAACGTGTACGTCGTGCCGGCCGACCGGGGCGAGACCCTGGCGGACGCGCGCAGGCTGCTCATCATGGCGCTGGGCCGCACGGCGGACAGGGGCGACGTGCTGGAAGAAACCGCGCTGAGGCCGTTCCACCGGCCGGAACAGCAATGGCCCGGCGGCGGCCGCGACGGCGTCATCCGGCACATGCTGGGGAACCCGACCCTGATTTTCGAGCCGGTGGCGCTGACCGTGACCCTGAAGCGGGACGAGCCCTGCCGGGTCTACGCCCTGGACCCCGACGGCCGCCTGCCCGAGACGCCGGTCGAAGTGCCGGTCGAACGGACCGCGGGCGGACAGTGGCTGCGGCTCGACGGGTCCAGGTACCGCACCATGTACTATCTGATCGAGTTCGAACCATGAGTGTGCGTCACACTGTAGGACGGAAGTGTGGCTCAGGCAGCCAGGGCGAGCCGGGCCACGCATCCCGCCCAAAGCGGGAGGGAATGGCGTGACGACTGTGAATCACTTGAAGCCGGGGACTTTCCGGGCATGGGTTCTGCTGGTCGGCGCTTCCCTGCTGGCCTCGACGGCGACAGCCGGAGTCCGGGAGGAGCGGTCCGCCGGGCGCAGCCCCGCCGAAAGGGCGCGGATGATCCTGGCAGAGACCGGCGTGAGCGGCGGCCTCGTCGTGCACGTGGGGTGCGGAGACGCCGACGGCGTCGGGTTGACCGCCGCCCTTCGGGCGGACGAGGCCTTCGTTGTGGTTGGCCTCGAGTCTGACGCAGCAAGAGCGGCCGCGCTCCGCACAAGCTTGCGGGAGGGGGGCCTCTATGGTCCGGTAACGGTGATGCAGTGGGATGGCGCGAGTCTGCCGTTTGCGGACAACCTGGTCAGCCTGCTGGTGATTTCCGACCCCGGTGGCGTGTCCCGCGAGGAAATGGAGCGCGTCCTCTGCCCCGGCGGCAGCGTGTTCCACACTCACGACCCGTCCTTCGCGCTTCACAGGTTCCGCAAGCCGTGGCCGGCCGAGATAGACGAGTGGACGCACTACCTGTACAACGGCTCGGGCAACGCCTGTTCTCTGGACACGCTGGTCGGCCCGCCGAAGGCGCTACACTGGTGGGCGGGACCCTACTCAAGCCGCAGTCACAACTGGACCCCCAGTACGGCGTCTATGGTGAGCTCGGCGGGACGGCTGTCCTACATCCGCGACGAGGGGCCCACCGCCGCCATGCCGCAAAAAAGAGCAGACATGAACTGGGCGCACTTCAAGGGCGACGTCACTCCCTTGCCGGAGAACTGCTACATCCAGTCGGCAAAGCTCAACGGAAAGCCGATGGAAAGATGCTTCATCTACCACCGGGAACTGGCCTTGGGAGGAGAGCTTGAGCTGACACTTGGGCACGAACCGAACACGGCGTGGGGCGTGTCCATGTTGCCGGGCTCCGCTGACAAATGAGAGCACTGGATGCGAAGCATTCCGCAAGGACCGAAGATTGATGGCTGAGAACTGAAGGATGAAGACAGTAAACACAGGTCGGCGATCAGAAGTCAGGTGTCTGAGGGCCGCCGACCATAACCCAAAAAGGAGATGAGAAGATGAGCAGAGACACGTTTGCAGGAATCCGTCGGCTGACGGCGGCGGCGGTGGTAGTAGGAACGATGATGCTGGCTGGGCTTGCCCTGGCCGAGGCGGCGGAGAAACAGCCCGGCGACAAACTGGAGCAGGTCTTCCGCAATCCGCCACCGGATGCGCGTATCCGTACCTATGGCTGGCACTGGATCAACGGCTTCATCACCAAGGAGGGAATCACGGCCGATTTGGAGAGCATGGCCAAGGCGGGGTTTGTCGGGGCGATCATCTATCACGGCGGCAATCGGCGGATGGATGCCGGGGAACGAGACGCCAATGAGAAGGAGCTGGAATTCATGCGCCGCAGCGGTGCTACCGCCGCCAGCAATAGCCCGTATATTCTAGAAGTTGGGCCGGTTCCTGGCTATTTGGACGAAGATCATCTGGCCATGCTGCGCCACGCAGCCGACGAGGCGCGGCGGCTCGGTCTGGAACTTGGCATGCACGCCGGTGCCGGCTGGTCGGGCTCCGGCGGCTCGTGGATCAAACCGAAACACGCCTATAAAAATCTGAGATTCGCTGAACATAAGGTCAAAGGCGGCGAGGGCCTTCCAGGTTACTGGAGAAAGAAGGCATACGACCCGGAAAAAGGCGTGGGATTCGTCGGCATCGTCGCCTATCCCACCCCGCCGGCGGAAACGGCCGGGGCGAAGCCACAGCGGGTCGCTGGTGCGGATGGGAAGCTGGCGCGCACAACAGAACTCTGGAAGCTCTGGTATTCTGGCAAATCACAAAAACCGATTGCGCATGGGCCGGACATCTCGAACGACGCCACGGTGGACGCATCCGGGATCATCGATCTCACCCCGCTCATCGCGGCCGACGGTTCGTTGAAGTGGAGCGCGCCCGCCGGGGATTGGACGGTGCTGATCGCCGACTATTCTCCAGGTCGCAATGGGCAAATAATGGCGATGCCGTCGGGAGATGGACTGGATTGTGACCGGCTCGATCCGGCGGCGCTCGAGTGCCATTGGGAGAACGGAATCAAGCCGGTGCTCGATCGGCTGGGCGACCATGTCGGCACGACGTTCAAGTACATCCAGCTCGATAGTCAGGAGACTGGCAACCATACCTGGGGCGCGATCCTGCCGGACCTGTTCCGGCGTCTGCACGGCTATGATCTGTTGCCGTGGCTGCCGGCCCTGACCGGCCGCGTGGTCGGTGACGCCGAGCGCACCGAGCGGTTTCTGCGCGACTACCGCAAGGCGATGGAAGTCGCTTGGAAAGAGGGATTCACCAAGCCGATGTCGGAAAAATGCCGGGCGGTCGGAATGCGCTTCGTCGTGCAACCGTATTGCAGTGGTTCATTTGGCTGTTTTTCGTTCGGCGCGGCGGCGGATATCTTGCAAGCCGAGTTCTGGTACGGCAGCTGCTCGCCATTCCGTGGCTGGGCCCACAGTGGCGGGGACGGTTCTTTGAGGGAATCGGCATCTGTTCAGTATATTGCTTCGATCGCCCACACCACCGGCAAGAACCTGGTGACCTGCGAGTCGTTCACCAGCTATCTGTCGCACTACCTGGCAGACCCGTCTTTGGCCGTACTCAAGTTCGGCGCCAATAAAGCCTGGTGCGAGGGCATTAATGCATTCTGGTATCACGAAATGACTCATAATCCGTATCCGGGATTGAGACCGGGAATGTACTTCGGCATTTGGGGAACAAACTTCAATCCCAACGCCCTGTCGTGGCGGGATCAGATGCCGGCCTGGCACGAATACATGGCTCGCAACCAGGCGTTGCTGCAGGCGGGGCGCTATGTCGCCGATTTCCTCGTCCACGACCCGTCCGAACTGGGCGGCGCCATGCCGAATGTGTTTCCGGCGGGCTACCGCTTCGACATCGGCAACGACGACATCCTGCTCCAGCTCTCGGTGCAGAACGGCAAACTGGTTCTGCCCTCCGGCATGGAGTACGCCTGCCTGATGTTCATGTCCCATCTCGACCACTTCACTTTCCGTCGGTTCACCCCGGAAGTGCTCGCCCATGTCGCCAAGCTGGTCGAAGACGGCGCGACGGTGCTCGGCGAGAAGCCGCTGAGCTCCTGGACGCTCAAGGGCGGCGAAGCGGCGGATCAGGAGTTCGACCGGCTGGTCAAGCAGCTCTGGGCTGGATACGAGGCCAGGCCGAAAGGCTCGCACGCGCACGGCAAGGGCAAGGTCTGGTGGGGCTACAAGCCCGAGGAATGGGCGGCGCAGGTCGGTCTGCCGCCGGATTTGGACCGCGACAACAGCCTTATGATTGACTTCATCCATCGCCGCGACGATGCCGCCGACGCCGATTGGTATCTGGTCCATAGCGGGGAAAGGATCCGGACGGTCGAGGCCGATGTGCGGTTCCGCGTTAGCGGAGAAATCCCCGAATTGTGGGACCCGGTGACCGGCGAGATGCGCGAGGCGGCGGTCTGGCGGGAGAAGGATGACGTGACCGAATTGCCGTTGGCATTCCCAGTAAACGGCACGGTATTCGTGGTATTCCGCAAACCCAGCGCCGGACGGGATCCGCTGGTCGCCTTCACCGCGGTCAAGCCGTTCAGCGGCGCCGTGGACTCCCGCGCCATCGTCACCGGAGACGGCAAGCCCGGCGTGCTCGCATTTGGAAGCGGGCGATTCACCGGCGAGACCAAATCCGGCAAGGCGCTCGCCGCCGACGTAACCGTGCCCGCGCCCCTCACCCTCGCAGGCCCGTGGACGTTGAAGTTCGATCCCGAGCTGGGCGGCCCAACCGAGCCGGTTGTCTTCGACAAACTCGCTTCGTGGCACGAGCACAGCGATCCGAAGATCAAATATTATTCCGGCCCGGCTAGTTATAAAAAGACCATCGACATCCCGGCGACGATGCTGGGCGAGGGCAAGCGCCTCATGCTCGACCTTGGACAGGTCGAAGTTCTGGCCGAAGTGCGGCTCAACGGCGAGCCGGTGGCCGTGGCCTGGTGCCCGCCCATGGCCGTGGATATCACCGCCTTCGCCAAACCCGGCCTCAACGAATTGGAGATCATCGCCGTCAACAAGTGGCGCAACCGCTGGATCGGCGACGAGCAGCTCCCGCCGGACGTGGACACGGTGTTGCCGAATTTCGGCGGCTATAACCGCACTCCAGTCAAGTTCCCCGACTGGGCCAAGAGGGGCGAGAAGAGCCCCACCGGCCGCATCCTCTTTAGCACCTTCATGCCATATACCAAGAACGACCCGCTCGAACCCGCCGGCCTCCTCGGCCCGGTCGCCCTGCGCAGCGGCGTTATCCAAGAAATGAAGTGAGGGCGGAAGACAGAAGAGAGAAGTCAGAAGTCAGAAGACAGGAGTCTGAAGGCGGATGGCTCAAGTCACAAGACGTGAAACCCAGGTCGGCGACCGGAAGCCGGGTGGCTGAAGGCCGCCGACGGGAGAACTCTGGCCGAAATGGAGTTGCCCGCCTGTCCGGTCTTCGACGGCATGGCCGCGGCGGACGGTAGGCTTTCCATCTCGCTCCTGAACGGCATGTCGGTCTGTCTTGGTTCCGCACAGCAGTCGCAACGAGGGGGTGAACTCCGCAGCAAAGGCGGAACAGGAGGAGTCGTCGGGCATGGACTCGCGCGAGAGAATACTGACTGCGCTCAGCCATCGTGAGCCGGACAGGGTTCCGATCCACGACGGACCCTGGCCCGCCACGATTGCCCGCTGGCACAAAGAAGGGCTTCCGGAAAGCGTTTCGCCTGCGGAGTACTTCGGCTATGAAATCGTGTTCACCGGTTGCGACCTGACCCCTCGTTTCCCGGTAGAGGTCCTGGAAGAGACCGAGGAATACATCGTGCAGAGGACAGCTACGGGGGCCGTCAACAAGAACTTCCGTGACCTGAGCAGCACACCCCAGTTGATAGACCGTCCCATCAAGAGCAAACAGGACTGGCCTCCGATCAGAGAGCGGCTTTATGCGGACGAAGCACGCATCAACTGGGACGGCATGCGGCGGCAGATAGAGGAGGCCCATCGAAGGGGGAAGTTCGTCACCTTTGCGGGTTCGTACGGCTACGACACGCTCCAGGGCTATATGCGCAGCGAGCACCTGCTGATGGCAATGGCGACCCATCCCGACTGGGTGCGGGAGATGATCATGGCGCTGGCCGCACTCAACATGGAGATGGCCGGCATGGCCATGCAGAAAGGGATCGAGTTCGACTCCTTCTGGTGCGGCAACGACATGGGCTACAGGAACGGCCTGCTCTTCTCGCCGGACACTTACAGGCGCACGCACAAGGAGGCAGATCAGATGGTAGTGTCGTTCTTTCACAGGCACGATAAGCCCGTTTTCCTTCACTCTGACGGGAACGTCTGCGAGCTGATTCCGGACCTTATCGAGGTGGGTTTCGACTGTCTTCACCCGCTGGAGGTGAAGGCTGGCATGGACCTGCGTGAACTGAAGGAGCGCTACGGAGAGCGCCTTGCCTTCTGGGGCGGCATTGACGCACGTGCCATGGCGGCCAAGGACGCCTCCCTGATCGAGGAAGAGATCGCCTCGAAGTTCGAGGTGGCCAAAGTTGGCGGCGGCTTCATCTATCATTCTGACCACTCTGTGCCGCCAAACGTCAGTTTTGAAAGGTACCGGCATGTGATGGCTCTCGTGCACAAGTACGGGCAGTATTGAGCGGTTGGCGGCGAAGAGGGTGCGCTTGACGCGCAGTTCCAGCCGCCCGGCGCTCGTCGCGGATAGGCACGAGCGCCAAAACGGCCTGATGGGTCTGACGAGCGAGGCGAGCGGGGCGTTGCGCTCTTCCGAAAGGGAACGCCGTGGAGGGCGAGAGGTCCTGCTGACGAAAGCCTGCATGGAAGAGAGAAGAGGTTAGTACCTGGCAGAGCTTCTGTTGGGATGGAGACAACCTGCGATTGGAGGAACAGCTCGTGAGGGAGATCATCGAGTGGGTTGCTGCTGCGGCGCTGCTTCTGTCGGTAGCAGGCATGGCACAGTCATCGGCTGCGCAGAGGTCGGGCCATCCGGCCTGGACGGTGGTCGGCTGCGACCGGATGGGGCTCGCCGTCCTGAAGGGTGAAGCGCCGCTGTTCGACCTGGGCTCCATCTTCCACGGATGGGGGTGGAAGCACACGCGCCTGGAGAACCTGCCCGAGGTGAGGGACGGCAAGGTCCGCGTCTTCCGCCAGGAGATGGCTTTCTACAACAACTGGTGGGACCAGGAACCGCTCGAAGGAAGGATCGCGCTGGATTACGAGCTGAAGCAGACCGGCCCGAAAACGTTCCTGATGACCTTCGCCTGTCGCCCTGACAGGGAGATGCAGTTCGCCATGCCTGGCAGCGTTGAGGACCGCCGGGCGACGGTCGGCCCCGTTCTCGGGCCGAGCCGGTATTTCGAGGGCGGGACCTGCCGGATGGAACTGGCGGACGGCCAGGCCCAGGAAACGCCCCTGCCCCCTCCGAGGGGCGCGACGAGCGCCGTGAAGTCCGTGGTGCTCAGGACCGCGGGCGGGGAGGCCACGCGCTTCACGTTCGACCCGCCCCTCTACTTCCATCGCGACTACTCGGAAGCCCGTTTCTGGCTGGAGTCGGGCCGGATGGTCCCGGCCGGCCAGACTTACACGCAACGCATCACCATGGAGCTGCCGCGCGCGGCGGCGTTCGAGCCGGACAACCGCTGGGTGGACACGTCGCACTGGTTCGAACTCAAGGTTGACAACGATTTCGCTTCCCCGAGTGTCATCGCCATGGCCAGGTGGCAGGACAAGCCGGCGGGCAAGCACGGCTTTCTGCAGACGGTAGGCGACCATTTCGAGTTCGAGGACGGCACGCCGGCGAAGTTCTGGGGCGTCAATCTCATCAACCACTTGGTTGACGAGGATCTCTTCGATCGCTGGGCGGGCGGGCTCTCGAAGTACGGCGTCAACCTGGTCCGCATGGTCGCGTTCGGCCGGCCGAACTACAACACGTGGGCCCACTACATCAAGCTCCAGGACGTCAACGACGGCCTGAAACTCGACCCCGAGAGCATCCGGCTCTTCGACTACGGCTTCGCCAGGATGAAGGAGAACGGCATCTACGTCGGCTTTTCCCCCTTCTACGGGTGGTATCCGACTCCGACGGACAAGGAGCGCCTGATCAACCACGACGAACTGATGGTGATCCTGCGCAAGGCGTTCCCATGCCAGGGCAGCTTCTACGGCGTCACCTGCATCGCCCCCGACGTGCAGGACCTCCAGATCCAGTTCCACGTCAACCTGCTGAACCACGTAAACCCTTACACCGGCAAGCAGTACGCCGATGACCCGGCCCTGGCCTACGTAGAGCTGCAGAACGAGGAGAACGCGTTCCTGCAGCTCTTCCAACTGGAAGGGCTGCTCGCGCAGTGCCCGACCTACCAGAAGCTGTTCCGCGAGCGGTTCGCCGATTGGCTCAAGGCCAGGTACGGCGACCGCCAGGCGCTGGCCCGGGCCTGGGGCAGCGAACTCGCGGCGGATGAGAGCATCGAGAAGGCAAACATCAACCCGTGCCCGAGGTGGTTCCAGCAGGCTACGCCCCGGATTGCCGACCAGGTGGCGTTCATCTACGGCACGCAGAAAGAGTACTACGAGAAGTTCGCCCGGGCGGTCCGCGAGACGGGCTACAGGGGCGCGCTGGTCGGCTCCTGCTGGCAGGCCGCCAACTGGCTCGGGCACCTGTACAACGTGCTCTCCGACCGCGACATCGGGCACATTGACCGCCACAACTACTCTACGGCCGACCTGGCAGACCCGGGCGTCGGACTGCTCAGTTGCGGCCTCCAGGCCGTGCTCGACCGGCCGTACAGCTTCTCCGAGTGGGCGGGCGGCTACCGCGTCGGCATGCGGCTGGACGTCCCGATGGTGGCGGCCTACGGCATGGGGCTCCAGGGCTGGGACATGTCCATGCAGTTCGCCTGGGCCGATGCCGGCGTCCTGCCGTACCAGCACCTCGGCGTGAACGACGAGTGCAACGACTTCGCGGTGCTCTCCCAGTACCCCGCCCTGGCGCGCATGGTGCGGCGCGGCGACGTGACGCAGGGCGAGGTGGTCGGCAACCGGCGGGTGAGCCTGCCGGCGCTGGCGAAAGGCGACGTGGGGTTCGAAGAGCAGTTCAGCCTGCTGGGCGGCGCCAACAACAAGCGGTTCAACGCAGCGGTCCCGCAGGCCGCGCTGGCGGCCGGGCGGGTCGTGATCGAATACGTGGACGGCCCGGTAGACGAACCGGTCGTGGACGGGAGCGCGCCGTACATCAATGCGGATGCCCACACCGTGCGCTCCACGACGGGTCAACTGCTCTGGGACACGTCGGGCCGCGGCTTCTTTACCGTGGACACGCCCGGCACCAAGGGCGTCGTCGGCTACGGCGGCGGCAGGACGTTTGAGTTGGGCCAGCTAGCCATCAGCCCCGAGACCGCGTTCGCGCAAATCTATGTCAGCGCACTCGGCCGGGACGAGACCATCGCGGACGCAAGGAGGCTGCTGATAACGGCGATGGCGCGCATGGTGGACAAGGGGACAGGGTTCGACGATCTCGCCACGAGCCCCATGCAGCGGGCCGAGGCGAAGGTGGGGCCGCTCTTGATCGAACCGGTCAGGGCTCAGGTCACGATCAAACGCCGGGGCAAGTGCAGGGTGCGCGCGCTCGACCACGAGGGGCGCATTCCCCACGATGCCCTGGAACTGCCCGTGGAGCAGGACGGCGACGGCGTTCGCTTCACGATAGACGGCGTCCAGACCAGGACGGTCTACTACCTGGTGGAATTCCTGTGACGGCGAAGAGGGTCTGGTGTTGAAGGAGCGCGTGATGAGGAGCTTTCTTCATTCGGTGGTCGCGGCGACCCTGCTCACGGGAGCAGGATGCGCCGCTCAGGTACAGGGCGCGGCGATGTCTGATGAACTCCCGTGGACAGTGGTGGGCGCCGGCCAAATGGATGTCGTCGTCCTTCGCGGCGACGCTCCGCTCTTCATCCTGCACAACAACCTTGTCGGTCCCGGCTGGAAAGGCGGGCGGCTGAGCAACCTGGCCGACACCGTGGAGGGGGGAACCCGTGCCTTCACCGAGAAGAAAGTCGGGTTCTACAACAACTGGTGGGACAAGGAGCCGATGCCGGGCGTGTTTGACCTGCGCTACGAGCTGTCGCAGACGGCTGCCAGCAGCTTCCGCATGCGCTATGTGTGTATCCCGGACTCCGACACGACTTTCGGCTTCCCGAAGAACGTCAGCGAGAAGAGCGTGACCATCGGGCCGCTGCTCAGGCCGGAACCATACTTCCAGGACGGAACCTGCACCATCACCTTCGCCGACGGTCGGACGGAAGAGCGCCCGCTGCCGGTGCCGATGAGCCATTACGAGAACGTCGCCTCCGTGGCACTCAGGACCGCCTCGGACGAAGCAACTCGCATGGTTTTCGACCCGCCCCTATTCGTCCATTGCGACCACAGTGAGCTACGCGTGTTCTCCGGGGGCAAGACGGACGTCAGGGCGGGGGAGACGTTCACGCAGGAGATCGTGCTCGAACTGCCGCACGCCGCCGCCTTCGAACCGGCCAACCGCTACGTGGACATGGCGGGCTGGTTCCTGCTCGACCTGGACCAGGCCGGCGATTTCTCCGCGCCCAGCGTCCTCGGCATGGAGAGCTGGCTGGACGGATCGGCGGGCAAGCACGGCTTCGTCCAGGTCAAAGGGAAGGACTTCGTTTTCGAGGACGGCACGCCGGCCAGGTTCTGGGGCGTCAACCAGTGTAACCGGGGCGTCTGCCCGGAGCCGGAGCAGGCGGTGCAGTGGGCGGACAAGTGGGCCAAGCACGGCGTCAACCTGGTGCGCATGCACAAGTTCATCGGCCACGGCTGGCGCGACTCCGGAATCCACGACAACGACGACACCCAGAAGTTCAACGAGGAGATGGCCCGCCGCTGGGACAACTACAACGCCCGGCTGGCCGAGCGCGGCATCTACACGGGCTGGTCCCAGTTCTACGGCCTGAAACTGACGCCCGCCGACAAGGACCGCGTCCGCGCGTACGATGAGATCATGAAGACGACGCAGGGACCGCCCTGGTACCAGGCCACCACGATCGGCCTGGTCAACTTCGCGCCGGACCTGCAAGACCTGCACATCGCCATCCTGAAGAATCTGCTCAACCGGGTGAACACCGTTACGGGCAGGCGTTACGCCGACAGTCCATCGCTGGCCTACATAGAGATCCAGAACGAGGACGACATCTTCTTCGGTTACGTCCCCCTCGTGAATCAGTGCCCGACCTACAAGAAGTACGTGGACGGCGAGTTCTGCAAATGGTTGAGGAAGAAGTATGAGTCCCAGGACGAACTGGGAGAGGCGTGGGGCGGCAGGCTCGAGAAGAACGAGAGCCTTGCCGATGGCACGGTGGCCGCCTTCGTGGACCGCTGGCGTTACGGCGGAGACGAGTCGCCCAGGATACGGGACGCCTATGCCTTCCTGTATGAGTTTCAGGACGCATACTACAAGCGCGTCGTCAAGGCCATCCGGGAAACCGGATACAGGGGAGCCATCTGCGGTTCGTGCTGGCAGACGCAGACCTTCCTCGGCCACCTCTACAACGAGCGGTCGGACCGGGAGGTCGGCTTCATAGACCGCCACAACTACGGCGGGGGCGACATGCTGGTCCGTCCCGGCGGCGGCCTGCTCAGCGCGGGGATGCAGCAGGTCTCCGACCGCCCCTACAACTTCTCGGAATGGGCCGGCGGGGGCGTCTTCAACGGCATGGAGATGGTTCCGGTCATCGGTTTCATCGGCATGGGCGTGCAGGGCTGGGACGCCTCCTGCCATTTTGCCAGCAATGGGCCGGGCATCGCGAACCGCCCCGGTGGCGACGTCTGCGACCGCTTCATGTCCCTGGCGCAGTATCCCGCCATTGCCCGCGCGCTTTACCGTGGCGATTTCATCGAAACCGAGCCGGTGGCGGTCCGCAGGGTCAGCATGCCGGCCATGGCCGCCGGCGACGTCGGTTTCACGGAGGACTTCAGTCTCCTGGGAGGGGCCAACATCAAGGAGTTCTCCTCGGTGGTCTGCCAGGAAGCCCTCGGAGTCGGACCGGTGGTCCTCGAGTTTGTAGACGGCCCCGTCGAGAAACCGGTCCAGGACCGCTCGGCGAAATTCATTGACGATGAGCATAGGAGACTCACCTCCGCCTCCGGCCAGGTCACGTGGGACTACTCCGGACGGGGGTGGTTCACAATTGACACGCCGGGCACCCAGGGGCTGGTCGGCTTCGGCGGCGGAAGACGGCACAGGCTGACCGACGTCACCGTCGAAACTGTGAATCCCATCGCCCTTGTCTACGTCAGCGCCCGCGGCCCCGGCGAGACAATTGCCAACGCCAGATCCCTGGTCATCACTACGATCGGGCGGATGTATCACGAAGGGAGCGTTGTTGACGACCTCTCGATGGAGACCATCCGGCAACCCGAGAATGCCGACGCACCCCCGCAGCTCATCGAACCGGTCAGCGCCACCATCGAGCTGAAACGCAGGGGCAGTTGCCGCGTCTTCGCCCTCGACCACGGCGGCCGCAAGAACGATCCGCCTGTCGAGGTGCCGGTCGAGAAGACGGCCGATGGCTGTCGGTTCACGCTCGACGGCGCGAAATACAGGACACTGTACTATGTCGTGGAGTTCCAGCAATGATGATGAGGCGTTTGTCATGCCTGGTTCTGCTCGCGGGCGCGTGGGCCGCCGGGGGGCTTGCGGCTGAGCCCCAGAAGCCCGCCGCGGAGCCGCCTCCGCCGCAGATCGTGCGACTCTACGCTGTCGCGCCGGATGTCCTGGCCGTTGAGCTGAACGAGCTCCAGAGCATCCCCGGGCACATCGAGCCCTACGAGCCCCAGCCCGGCGATGAGGTACGCGAGCAACAGTTGTACCGGAACGGCGTGCTTGTGGGGCATGCTTCGCCGCCCGGCCAAGACATGTGGCGCTACGGGGACGTGATCGGCCGGCGCCTCGACGCTGCCTGGGCCGACGCAGCGGATTCGTATCTCGTAAGCTCTCCCGACGACGGCACGTGGACCGCGGAGCCCCCTGACGCCGTCTATCGCAAGAGCCACCCACGGGAGATCGCCTACGCCATCCAGGGAGACAAGAGAGCGATGAGCCCGCCGGTCGAGCACACGCTCTATCTGAAGCTGTCGCGGCTGATGCGGGAGGGCTACAGCTACCGCGTTCACTTTGTGAGCGGCCCGTGGCCGGACGCCGTCCACTGCCACCGACCGGATCGGGTGCGAAGCGAGGCGGTACACGCGAGCCACCTTGGCTTCCGTCCCGACGACCCGGTCAAGATAGCATTCCTCTCGTGCTGGATGGGATCCGGCGGCGCGCTTTCCTACCCGGACGAGACGACGTTCAGGGTCCTCGAAGATCCGAACGGACGTGAGGCGTTCGTCGGGCAGGTCCGTCTGGAAAGGGCCGCGGACGATACGTCGCTCGACTCGTTTCGTCGCAACTACAACGGCACGAACGTGTACATTCTCGACTTCTCGCCGCTTGCCCAGCCGGGGACTTACCGCGTTTGCGTGGAAGGCGTCGGGTACTCTTCTCCCTTCCAAGTGGGAGCAGACGTCTGGTCCCGGGCCTTCCGCACGGCCGCCCGGGGCATCTATCATTTCCGCGTCGGCGTGGAGTTCGGGCCGCCGTACAGCCCCTGGCGCAACCGGCGCTACTTCCACCCGGACGATGGCGACGTCGTGCGCGAAGGGCCGGTGCCCTTCGACGTGCACATCATGCGCGGACTTCCCCGCTACGAGGAGGATAAGCTCGGGCCCGTCCTTCCGGGCGTCTGGGGCGGTCATCGCGATGCGGGCGGCTACCAGCACCAGCCCCGCAACATGCGGGCGGCCTGGTACCTGCTCGACCTTCTGGAGCTTTTCCCTGACCACTTCGCCGGGATCCGCCACGACATCCCCGAGTCGGACAACAGCCTGCCGGACGCCCTGGATGAGGCCCTGTTCGGCCTGGACCTGTATCGCCGGCTCCAAACGCCGGAAGGCGGCGTCCGCGGGGGCGTCTTCACGGTTGGCAACATCGTAGGCGGCTGGAGCTACCAGGGGCCGCGCATTGCTTACAAGCCCGGCTGCATCGCCAGCTACAACTACGCTGTCGGGGCCGGCAGGGCGGCGCGCTGCCTGCTGCGGTGGGACGCCGACCTAGCCACTGTCTACCGCGAGAGCGCCTTCCGCGCCATGGAATGGGCGGAGGCGCACTGGCAGGAGTGGCCTTATCCGCGCAACGTCTGGACGATGCGCCGGCGCGCGGCGGCAGCGGCCGGGATGTTCCGGTTGACCGGCGAACCCCGCTGGAACGATGCCTTCCACGACAGCTTCGAATCTGCCAAACTCGACGAGGACCCGCGCTGGGAGGAACGGGAGGCAGCCTGGATCTACGCCCGGACCGACACTCCTGGCGTCGACGCGGAACTCAGAGCACGCTGCCGGGATCTGGTTCTTGAGAATGCCGACTTCGCTCTGGCCCAGGTGGACGCCACGGCCTTCGGTTGGGCCAAGAAGGCGCCGGACTTCCCCGTGATCGGATGCCTGTCGTACCCGCAGTACGGGCCGGCGCTCGTCCGGGCGCACGTCCTGAGCGGCGAGGCGAAGTACCTGGCCGGGGCCGTGAGAACATGCCAGTTCGGCCTGGGCGCCAACCCGATGAACCTATGCTACACGACGCGCTTCGGCTATCGCAGCCCGGTGCACAGGTTCAACCTGGACGTGCTCGCCCTGATTGCCGAACCGCCGGACGGCTGGTGCCTGCCCGGCCCGATGGACATGAAATACCTGGGCTCCGATGACTACTTCCGCCACGAGGACCAGTGGGTGTATCGGCTCGTGGAGCAGTATGCCTATCCGGACCTGGCCGGGTGGCCGGCCATGGAATCCTACTTCGATGTGTTCTGGCTCTACCCGATGCACGAGGGCACGGTGCAGGGCGGAGTATCCTGCAACGCTTACACCTGGGGCTACCTGTCGGCCCGCAAGACGGAGGCCCCCGGGCAACGGATTCGGTGAAAGACGATAAGGGCAAGGCCGATTGCCATGTAAGAGAGAGGAGACGCGGGTGATCTACCCCAGGAAGGACGTGTTGAAACGACATCCGGACAATCCCATCGTGAAGCCCGAGGACATGCCCGCCGCGTGCATGGCCGTCTATAACGCCGGCGTTACGAAGACGCCCGAGGGCGAGTACGTCATGGCGAGCCGCTTCGAGTCCACCGACAAGGTCCAGTACATCTGGATCCTGCGCAGCGGGGACGGTGTGCGGTTCACGCCGGACCCGGAGCCGTTGCAGTTCGTCGGCGCGGCGGAGGAGATGGCCGAGTTCGAGCAATGCACGGGCGCGGCGGGCGCGGGGCTCAATGCCTGGTGGGACCCGCGCATCAACCCGCTGGAGGGCACTTACTACCTCACGTTCGCCGCCAATTCCGATTACGGCGTGCGGATCGGCATCGCGCGGACGGACGACTTCAAGACGGCGCGGCCCGTCAGTTACCCGTTCCCCATTCACAATTATGACGCTGTGCTCTTCCCGGAGAAGATCGCAGGCGAGTACTGGATGCTGCACCGGCCCGTCGGGCAGTGGGGCCCGACCTGCATCTGGATCGCCTCCTCGTCGGACCTGCGCTACTGGGGGAACTGCCGCCCCGTCACCGGCCCGCGGCACTTCTGGGAGAACGCCAAGGTCGGCGCCGGGTCGCCGCCCGTACGTACTGAGAGGGGCTGGCTGATTATCTACCACGGCGTCTTTCCCCATACGAACGGCAAGAACTACTCGGTCGGCGCCATGCTGCTCGACCTGGAGGAACCGTGGAAGGTGGTGGCGCGCACAGACACGGCCCTACTCTTCGTGCAGGAGGCTTACGAGATGATCGGACAGGTGCCAAACGTGATCTTCCCCGGCGCGCTCATCGTCGAGCCAGACCGGAGGGTCAAGGTCTACTACGGGGCGGCCGACTACGTGGAGTGCCTGGCGACCGCGAATCTGGACAGTGTGATCGCCGCGTGCTTCGAGCGGTAGCGACCGGGCTGTCTGGGGGTTGGCGTGCGAGACTGTGTGCTGTCTGGCGGATGAAATGGCTAGCAGCCCGTTGAAGAAGGAGGATTCCCCGGAGAGTGCCTGCGCGAGGGGCCGTGTCGGTGTAGCACAGGCGCCCTCGCCTGTGGCGTTCTCAGCCGGGGGCGGCTGAGCTACATTTTTCAACGGGCTGCTAGGCAATGAGAACAGGAAAACGGATGGCAAGGAACGCAGGTGTCCGGCAAGTTGTGACTCTCGGGGCGTTGGTAGCCGCGTTCGCGTGGGCTGAGCCGGCAGGCGGAGTCGAGCCCCCCGCGCGCCCGAAGATGTCGGCCTTCTACGTGGGGAACTGGTTGCTCGACAACTCGATGCCGCCGTTCCATGACGAACTGGGCCAGAGCGCCGGCAGGGAATGGAGCGTCGGCGTGCGCAGCGATCTGGGCCTGATGCTCTACATGGATCTCTACTCGTTTGCCAAAGACTGGGCCTATGGCGACACAGACGTCTGGACCACTGCAGGACGAGGCAAACTGAAGAAGGTCTTCGAGGAAAGGCCCTGGGACGCACTGGTCGTGCAGCCGTCCGGATGGATCGGCCTGCATCGCGGCGGCGAGCAGATGGGGCCCTGGTATCGCGAACAGATGAGCGACGACCTGAAAACAGACGACTTCGGTGACGTCGCGAGCGCCTCGGCGCTGTTCCGGTTCTTTCTGGAGCGACATCCGGGAGGAGAGCTGATTGTCTTCGAAGGCCTGCCGGAGCTCGAGACGGAGACGGGGCCCGACGGCGCTCTTGTGATGCAGGATACCGCGGCCGGTCCGGAACCGGCTCCCGACCGCGAGGGGTTCGATTACGTGAGACACTGGGAAACCGTCAGATACGACCCCGCCCAGGGCGAAGGCGGCCGCACGAGCGGCACACGCGACTACACACGCCAGTTGATGGAGGGACTCAAGGCGTGCTTCCCCGAGAAGTGGAATGACGGCAACCTGTGCTGCATCCCGGTGGGCGAGGTATACAACGTCATCGAGAAGAGAATCCGCGCGGGGAAGTTCCCCGCCCCGGACGGCGTCACGTCGTTCTACTCGGACACAGTGCACCAGCGCACCGGCCTGCCGCGCTACGTCATTGCCGCTACCATGTATGCGGTTCTCTTCCAGGACAGGCCGCACGCGCTGGACTGGTCGCTCTACAACGATTCGGACGCCTACGGGCAGCTGGGAGGACCCAACTGGTTCTACGCCCACGTCCCCGACTTCGGCGAACACTTGCCGATAACCGCAGAGCTGGCCGAAGCAGCGAACGACGTGATCTGGGACGTGGTCACGGGACACCCATATGCCGGCGTGGGAACGGCGTCCGAATGAAATGCGACTACACGGAGGCATGGAGATGAAACGCAGAATGAGTCTGGGGGTTATGATCTTCGCTTGCCTCGCAGGTTCCATCGCAGGCCCGTCTGCCGCTGCGCTGCCACAGGAGCTGAATGCTATCTACTACGGCAACAGTTTCCTGGAGAACTCCATTCCGTGGTTCCAGCCAACCCTGGCACAGAGCGCCGGCCTGAACATGACTGTGCGCACGTCCATGGGGCCGGGCTGGCCGATCTGGCTGAACGTGGACGCCATGCAGAAGAGCCGCTGGGGAGCCAGAAGGGATCTTTTCTCCGAAGACTGCAACGCGGTGGTCATCCAGCATTTCGCCCAGGTCCTGGAGAACGTGACGCCTTACTGCTGGGACGGGCCCGGGCGGCACTGGTTCAACCCGCCGCGGGATATGGGGGACATCGCCAGCGCCGCGCGTATCATCGAGCTCCATCAAGGCGCCCACCCGGACGGCCGCGTCTTCATCTACAACTCCTGGCCCGGCATCCCCGGCGCGGCTGAGTTCAGGAAGCGAGTCGAGGAGGAACTCCTGGAGTCGGCCAGCAGCCGGGGCGAGACTCGCGAGGAGACGCTGAACCAGATCAGAGAGAGAAAGCTGACCTTCGAGGAACTGGAGCCGTTGCTGCGCAGTTTCAACTATGCCGAGCAGTGGTTGAGAGAGTACGACGGCACTGCGGGCACAAGCCACACACGCGACTACTGCGCCAGACTGATGGAGGGATTGAGGGCTCGCTTCCCGAGGATGTGGCAGGAAGGGCGCCTGGCCCTGATCCCCAACGGCGAGGTCTTCTACGAGCTGGACAAGAAGATGGGCGCGGGCCAGGTCCCCGGGATCGAAAACATCGGTCTCTTCTCGCGCGACGGCGGACACGTACGCGCCGGCCTGCCCCGCTACACGTTGGCCGCCACATGCTTCGCCGTCATGTTCCGGCGCCATCCGCGCGTGCTGGATTACTCGATCTACAACGGCCTGGCGAACTACACCAATGAGAACGTCAGGACGCTGCCGGGAGTGATCGGTTCGTCCTACGTTCACCAGCCCGACTTGGGCAAGCTGCTTGAGATTACGCCGGAGCGAGCAAGGATCGTCAACGACACCATTTGGGACGTGGTGACCAGGCATCCATATACACAGGTACGAGCGGAATGAGTGAGATGTGAGACGTGTTGCCCGGACGGGGTTCTCCATCTTCAACGGCAGCAGGGAGCAGCGGGATGAAAGCAGGGCGCATGGCGATCATGATCTGCACATTGAGTGTCGGCCTGTTCGCGCAGACGCTTCAGGCCGTCGACATCTGTTCGCTGATTGACTGGTGGTACGTGCCGGACGGGCTCAGCCAGAGGTTCACTGCCAGTCGCGAGCAAGTGAAGCCGCTCATCGACCACCCCCTGCGCGACCCGAGCATCTGCAAGGGGCCTGACGGCTGGTACTACATGACGGGCACGGATGGCACGGCGATCCTGGGCGATGCGGACAATCCGGATTTCCTCAACAACGACGGCATCCGCGTCTGGAAATCCAGGGACCTGGCGAACTGGGACCTGGTCGGCAAGGCCCTTGATCTCGGGTTGAGCGTGATGAGGCACCCGGACGACTCGCCGGGCGGCAACAAGAGCTGGCGGCGGCGTCCCGTGGCGGTGACGGGCGTCCCGGACTCGCCGATGGTGCGCGGCGTCCAGGCGCCGGAGATTTGCTATCTCAAGGACACGTTCTGGATCGTCTATTCCATCAGCGGGGCCGGGGGCGGTCTGCTCAAGAGCGAGAGCGGGAAGCCGGAGGGGCCGTACGTGGATTGGAGCTTCCTTGGCGAGAAGGAGGGATGGGGCAAAGGCACCAGGCGCCTGTTCATCAAGGGCGGCTCGCCGTCCCTGTTCGAGGACGAGGACGGCTCCGTGTATCTGCTTTACGGGAACGGCCATATCGCGAGACTCAACGGTGACCTGACCGCTTTCGCAGAACCGCCGCGGATGTTGCTCTGCAGCAACCCGGAAAAGGCGGGTGAGAACGCCATGGACTACCCCCTGCAGGTGGGCTCGGACGGCTACTTCCTGAAGCGAATGAAAGGCAAGTACTACCTCTTCGCGACGGATTGGGTGACCCGGGCCGGCGAGTCCTGTCAGGATGTCTACGTGGCGTGGTCGGACAACATCTATGGTCCCTATTCCGAGCGGCGCTGGAGCATCCCCCACTGCGGCCAGACGACCGTGTTCGAAGGGCCGGCCGGACAACTCCTCGCCACGTACTGCGGCAACGACCCGCATGCAGCCTTCCGCGCCCGGCCGGGGATCGTGCCGCTGGGCTGGACGCGCAACGACCATCCGACGACGTTCCGGCCGGACGCGGATTTCCCGCGCAAGCTCCTGTGCGTCAACACCGAGCGCTATCCCTGGCACCGTCTGACGCCCGTCAGCCGGTACATGCTGCGCGACGTGCAGGCCTGCTGCGGCCCCGACGGCGCCGTCTACTACACCGGGTCGCACGTCGAACGGCGCTGTGGGGGCAAGCTATTCATCTACAGGTCCATGGACATGGTCAACTGGAAGGAGATAGAGGTCTGGGACTGGGACCGGCAGAAAGATCTGTTCGCCGAGCCCTTCCCGGACCCGCGCGAATCGGAGAATGCGGGTGTCTTCAGTTACATGGACACGGAGATCTGGTACCTGAATGACACTCTCTACATCGGCTACTCGGTCTATGGCTCCGAGCCGGGCCAGTACATGCTGAAGAGCACGACCGGCAAGCCCGAAGGCCCGTACGTCAGCGTCCCCGGCGAGCATTGGTGTCAGCCGTCCTTCTTCCAGGATGACGATGGGACTGTCTATTACGGCTCCAACAACCAGATCGTCCCCTGGAGGCAGGACATGAGGGGCCCGATCGACAAGAAGAGCCGGTATCCGTTCTGGTCGGCGGACGGCACCAGCAACATCGGGGACTGTGCAGGTCAGCTTGCGAAAATCAACGGCAAGTACGTCGCCTTCACGTGCGGCCAGGACGGGTTCAGCAAAGTCTGGGACAGCACGAGCGAGATAGGCTGTTACATCTGGAACTACATGACGTCCGACAAGCTTACGGGACCGTGGAGCCGGGAGCGAGTTATCGGGCCGCACACGGGCCACAGCGGGGTCGTCCAGGACCGGTTCGGCAACTGGTGGGTCCCTGTCTTCGGCTGCGAGGGCTCTCAAGCCTTCCCATGCTGGGGCGTGCAGACGGCCTCTATCGCGCCCTGCGAGGTGAAGATGGAGGGCGGGGAACTGATCATACGGCTCTCGGAGAAGCTGCCCGACTATGCGGAACGAGCGCTGAAGGAGCGGGAAGCGAGCATGGAGACACCGATTAGCGATTGACCGGGGAACTGAGAGGTACAGCGACGATGAACATGATGAGGCGCAGGTCACAAGGCGGCCACGTGACGAGCCGATTGGTCAGGGGGGCCCTGGCGGGCGGGGCGCTCCTGATGTGTGCGTGCCTGGTGCAATCGGGTTCCGTAACGGTGGGGGGCATGGAGGAACTCGCGACGGTCGGCGGCGACCCGCCGGACGCGCTGCGGTTGGACCTGCTGAAGGATGCCCGGATCTGCCCCGACGGTCAGGGCGCCTACTATCTGACAGGCACCGCCGGCACGCTGGACCGGGCGGGCCGGCCAGACTTCGACTACAACCAGGGCGTGCCGCTATGGCGCTCGGCTGACCTGAAGACGTGGCAGTGCCTGGGCTTCGCATGGGACCGCGTCGCGCACTTCGGGCGCGGCCGGCCGAAGCTCGGCATCTGGACCGACTGGAGCGCGCCGGCCGGCCGCATCGACGGCCTGCTCGCCCAGGCCACGACGACGCCCGGACTGCACCGGATCGGTGACGGCTGGTACATCATCTGCGCCATGAACGGGCAGAACATCATCCTGCAGAAGAGCGTCAACGGCAAGCCCGAGGGGCCGTACGATGACTTTGCCTACCTGGCGACACGCGGGGGCACCCCCTCGCTCTTTCCCGACGGCGACGCGGTGTACCTGGTCTTCGCTGACGGCTGGATCGCGCCCCTCGCGGACGATCTCCATGGACTGGCGGAACCGCCGCGTCCGCTGCTGCCCGAACCGCCGGAACGGCCGGGCTCGGGGCGACTGACCCTCGGCGATGCCGGCGTGAGCCTGTTCAAGCGGGACGGCCGCTACTGCGTCCTGGCCGCGCGCTGGCAGGTGCGCGACGGCAAGCCGAGCCACGATGCCGTGCTCTGGACGGCCGGATCGCTCTACGGACCATATCGGGAGACATCGGTCGTGCTCGCCGGCACGGGCCCGGTCTCGGTCTTCCGGGATTACGACGGTGCCTGGCACGCTGTTTCGAGCCGGCCCTGCGACGGTGCTCCACGCGTCTGCACTATCCCAGCGGATGGAGAGGAGGTGGCCGACGATGAGCGCGCATGAACGTGCTGCCCGGCATCTCACCCGTTGGGTCTGTCTGGCCCTGCTGCTGGCGCCGTCGTCGTCGTCGGCAGACTGGGAACCCGTGATGCTCGCCAGCGGGCAGCGCGTGCGCCTGAAGCCGCTCTTCGACACGCCGCTCCGCGACACGAGCGTGTGCAAGGGGGCCGACGGAGCCTGGTATCTCACAGGCACCGTGGCCGGCCCAGACGGCAGCTTCCAGGACAACGACGGCATCCGACTCTGGCGCTCCGACGATCTGTCGACCTGGGAAGGGCTCGGGCAGGTCTGGAGCATCGAGCGCGACGCCACGAAGCCGCAGAGCGCCTGGCAGCGGGAGCGGCGCGTCAACCCAGACGATCCGGAGGGGGGGCTGGTGCGCGGTATCACCTCGCCGGAGGTGCACTGCTTCGAGGGCAGCTGCTGGCTCACCTACAGCATGAACGCGCAGGGGACGGGTCTGTTGAAGAGCTCGAGCGGCAGGCCCGAGGGGCCTTACGAGGACCTCGGCTGCATCACCGAGCAGGGCAGCGACGCGTCCATCTTCCTTGACGACGACGGGACGGCATACTGGCTGGTCGGTCAGGGCTGGATCGCGCCCATGAACGCCGACCGGACGGCGCTGGCCGAGCACCCGCGCCTGCTGCGCGTTGCGCCTTTTCCCGCCCAGGAGCGCGGCGCCCATGCGATGGAATCGCCCCACGCGCCCCGTTACGCGGGCATGGCCGGCGCGCACCTGTTCAAGGCCAACTGCCGGTACTGGCTCACGGCCGCCGACGTCCGGGACCGCATCGGCGTCGGCTGCTACGATACGTTCGTTGCCGGCGCCGACGACGTCATGGGGCCGTACAGCTCCCCGAACCAGATGATAGCGCACGGGGGGCAGACCACGGTCTTTCCTGGGCCGGACGGGACGCTCTATGCCACCTTCAGCGGCCGCGACAGTCGGGCGGTCTTCCGCGACCGGCCGGCCGTCGTTCCCCTGGTCTTTGATAACTCGGTCCTCTACGGCCGGGCGGCGCCGGACCCCTTCCCCCGCAAGAGCTTCGACATCGTCACGGAGTTCGGTCCCTGGGACCGCGTGCAGAAGGTGGCGCCCTTTCACATCCGTGACCTTCAGTTCAGCATGGCGCCGGACGGCTACGCCTACCTGACGGGTTCGGGCACCGATGAGGCCTACGCCGGCAGAATCATGGTGTTCCGCTCGAAGGACATGCGGGACTGCGAGCCCGTGGACGTGCAGTTCGACTTCATGAGCATCCCGAGCGTCACCGAAGAGGACTATCGCCTGCGCTTCGAGGGGCCGAGGGCGCACGAGGGATTGCAGGCGAAGTACATGGACAGCGAGATATACTGCGTTGCCGACACATTTCACATCTTCACCAGCCTGTACGGCATGGGCGGCAAGAAGAAGCTGGACGGCAGCCCGCCCTGGAACGGCGTCATGTGGCTGCGCAGCACGACGGGCAGGGCCGAGGGGCCATATGAATACGTGGACCGGGCGCGCTCCCAGTGCAGCGCTTTCACGGACGACGACGGCTCGACGTACATCTTCTACAACGGCAGACTGGAGACCTGGGATCCCCGGGGCAGCACGATACAGGGCAGCCAGGTCACGCTCCAGACCACGGCCGGCACCGGCTTCACCAAGGGCGACGTCGCCACCAACCTGACGAAGATCCACGGCAAGTATGTGATCTTCGGCACAGGCTGGTGCGGCGGCACGTACGGCGAGAACTACCGGATAGACGGCACGTACGACTGGGTCTACTGGCAGTCGGACACGCTGGAGGGGCCGTACGAGATGCCGCGACGCGCCTATGCCATGCCGCACTGCGGCCATTCCTGCCCGCCCATCCAGGGCCCGGACGGGCGCTGGTACGGCCTGTTCTTCGGGAACGATTCGACCGGGCCCTGGTGGAACTACCCCGGGGTGCTGGTCTTCGACGTGAGGCTGGAAGAGGGCCAGATCTGCGTTGAACTCAAGGATGAACTCCCGTGACGAGAGCAACACACCTGCAAGGAGGACCGCGACATGGCAGCGCCCCATGAATCGCGCATGGACGAGTGGAAGTGCGTCCGGCGTGCGACCCTGGCAAAGCCCATGCTGATAGGCGAGTGGGCCGACATCGGCGTCCTGAAGGACGGCGAGGAGTATTACCTGGTCCATTCGAGCGGCTGGTACCGACCGGGCATTCTCATCTGGCACTCGAAGGACCTTCACACCTGGAGGCCGCTGACCTACGCGGTTGAGAACTTCGAGGGGACCATCTGGCTGACCGACCTTGTGAAGGTCGACGGGCGCTATTACATCCTCTTCCTGAGGGACTGGGACCCGGGGACCGGCTGTCACGTGCTCACCGCGGATTCGATGGAGGGTCCCTGGTCGGAGCCGACGCCGCCGGGGCTGCCGCCGGACGCCGTCTTTGCCGGGGGCGACGAAGGCCGCCGTTACCTCTTCACCGGGGGAGGGGACCTGACGAGACTGGCGCCGGACAGGCTGGCGGCGGCGGGGGAGACGCGCAACGTCTACTCCGGCTGGCCCTATCCCGAGGATTGGGCCGTCGAGGCATATCCCTGCCTGGAGGCGCCCAAGATCATACGCCGCGACGGCTGGTGGCACCTGATGGAGGCCCAGGGGGGGACGTTCGGGCCTTCGACCAGCCACATGGTCGTCTCGGCCCGCGCGCCCAGTCCGTTCGGCCCGTGGGAGAACTCCCTGCACAACCCCATCATCCGCACCTGGAGCCGCGAGGAGCCCTGGTGGTCGAAGGGACATGGGCAACTCGTCGAGGGGCCGGACGGGCAGTGGTTCTGCATCCTGCACGCCATCATGAACGGCTATCGCTCCCTGGGCCGCTGCACTGTCATCGAGCCGATCGAGTGGACCGAGGACGGCTGGTTCCGTGTGGCCGACCGGTGGCCGGACGGCTGGGAGGAGCCTGTCAAAGTCGAGATGCCCATGAGCGACGAGTTTGACGGCGACCGGCTCGGAATCCAGTGGCAGTTCCACCGGGAGTGGGATCCGGGGCGCTTCACGGTGTCGGACGGGGCGTTGACTCTGGAGGGACGTGGGCAGGACCCCGGCGACTCGATGCCCCTCACCATCCAGCCGATGCACCGGGCCTACGAGATCGAGACGGCGCTGGAGGTCGAGGGCGATGCCACGGCCGGGCTGATGCTCTTCTACAGCCCGCAGTCCTACATCGGCTCGGGCATCTCCCGCGACGGCACCGTCCTGCGCGTGCAGGAGGGACACAAGCGATACCACTGGATGGTCGAGCCGCGCATCGGGCGGACGCGCGTCGAGCTCCGCATCGTCAATGACAAGCATGACGCCCGTTTCTACTACAGGGACGACGCCGGGCGGTGGCGCATCGTGCAGCCCAGCATGGACGTGAGCGTGGCCGTCTCGACGCCGTGGAACCTGCGGCCGGCGCTGTTCGTCTGCGGCCGGGGGCGGGCCAGGTTCGAGCATTTCCGCTACCGCCCCCTTGAAAGCGCCGAGGACATGAACCGCTCGCTGGAAGATCAGTTCCGCCTCTCGCAACAGGCTCCCGCGCAGGGGGGCGTAGCATTGACCAAGGGAAACGGAGGACCCGAATGACCCGCGCAGCATCTCCGCCGCGGCGGCCCAACATCGTGCTCATCCTGTTGGATGACATGGGCTTCTCGGACATCGGCTGCTACGGCGCCGAGATCGGGACGCCCAACCTCGACGGCCTGGCCGAGCGCGGCGTGCGCCACACGCAGTTCTACAACTGCGCGCGGTGCTGTCCCACCCGCGCATCGGCCCTGACGGGCCTCTACCCACACCAGGCCGGGATCGGCTACATGGAGCCGACCAACCGTTACAACAAGGGCCTGATGGACAACCGCCCGACGCCGCAGTACCAGGGATTCCTGAACCGCAACTGCGTGACCATCGCCGAGGTGCTGAGGACGGCGGGCTACCAGACCCTTATGACCGGCAAGTGGCACGTGGGCGGGGGCGAAGGCCAGCGGCCGCTCCAGCGCGGTTTCGATCGCTACTACGGGATCATCGGGGGCGCCTGCAACTACTGGCGGCCCGGAGGAAAAACCCTCCGGCACGGCGATGAGCCCGTCACGAATCTGCCGGGCGACTTCTACACCACCGATTACTTCACGCGCTACGCCGTCCGGTTCATCGAGGAGGCTGACCCGGGCAGGCCCTTCTTCCTCTACGTGGCCTACAACGCGCCGCACTGGCCGCTGCACGCCTGGCCGGAGGACATCGTCCGGTACGCGGGCAACTACACGAAGGGCTGGGACGAGCTGCGGGAGAATCGCCTGGCGCGCCAGAAACGGCTCGGCCTCTTCGGGCGCGGCCTGAAGCTCTCCCCCCGCGACGAAGAAAGCTACCCCTGGGAGGACGAGCCCGACAAGCAGCGCATGGACCTGAAGATGGCCGTCTACGCCGCCATGATTGACCGGGTTGACCAGGGCGTCGGCCACCTGCTCGACGCCTTGCGCCGGAAGGGCATCGAGAAGAACACGCTCATCATGTTCCTGAGCGACAACGGCGGCTGCGCTGAACCCTTGGGCAGGGAGAAGGAGGACGAGCCCGGCCCGGAGGACTCCTACGTCGGCTACTTGCTCCCGTGGGCCAACGCCAGCAACACGCCCTTCCGCTTGTTCAAGCACTGGGTCCACGAAGGCGGCATCGCGACGCCCTTCATCGCCTGCTGGCCCGATGCGATAGGGGGCGGCGCCCTCAACCGACGGCAGATCGGGCACGTGAAGGATATCATGCCGACCTGCCTGGAAGCCGCCGGCGCGGAGTACCCCGAGACGTTCCAGGGCAACGCCATCCGGCCGCTCGAAGGTAAGAGCCTGCTTCATTCCCTTCTCGACCCGCGCTCGGCCCGCAATGAGCCGGTCTATTGGGAGCACGAAGGCAACCGCGCCATCCGCGACGGCAGGTGGAAACTGACGTGCTATTACAACGAGGACCATGAGTTCAACGTCGGCACGGGCAAGCGGACGGGCCGTTGGGAACTGTACGACATCCAGGCCGACCGGACGGAGCTGAGCAACTCGGCCGAAACGCAGCCGGGCGTAGTGCGCGGACTCCTCGCCCGGTACGAAGCCTGGGAGGAACGAGTGGGCGTGCTGGACTGGGAAGCCGTCATGAAGGCCGCCGGGTTCTCTTGAGCGTCGGCCCGGTCGCCCGACGTGCTGCCGACGGCCATGGTTCGCACAAAGGAGTGAGGGACTATGTGGAACTTGCAACGGGCTCGATGGGTCGTCCTGACGGCCGGCAGGCATCAGTTGGGGCAAGCCGTCCTTCTTCTGGCCGAGTTGCTCTGCCTCGCCTGTCTGCCGGCGCGCGCCGAGGAGGAGGCGATGCATCACCCGCTGGAGATCGTGCGCGCGCAAGAGATGGGCATCGACAACGAGACGGGCCGCAGCGGCCAGAGGTGGCAGACAAGGGTCCCACTGCGTCCCGTCATGGATGGGCCGCTGCGCGATGCCAGCGTCTGCCGCGGGCCCGACGGGATCTACTACATGACGGGGACGGGGGCCGCGGTGCGGGCGGACGGGACGATGGATTTCGAGAACGACCGGACCGTTCGGCTCTGGAAGTCGTCGGACATGGTCTCGTGGGAGCCCCTGGGGCCGGTCTGGAGCCTGGAAAGGGACCCCGACATCTGGCAGCGCTGGCAACGCACGTACCGCATCCCGGCGGACCGGCCGGAGGGGCCCCGCGCCTGGGGCGTCAGCGCGCCGGAGGTCCATTACCTGAAGGGGACCTTCTGGATCGCGTTCTCGATGAACGGCAAGGGCACGGGGCTCCTGAAGAGCAAGACGGGGGAGGCGAAGAGGTCGTACGAGTTCGTCGGCCAGATCACGACCCTCGGCGGCGACCCCTCCCTGTTCGAGGACGATGACGGCCAGGTCTACTGGCTCTACGACGGCGGGTGGATCGCGCGCATGGACGACGGCATGACGGCCTTGGCCGAGAGGCCCCGCCTGCTCCAGCCGAAGCCGGTCGGCAAGCTCGGCGACTATCCGGGGCAGGTGGGCAGCGCGGGGGCGTTCCTGTTCAAGGTGGGCGGTGTTTACCACCTGGCCTGTGCGGACTACACGGAGCGGCTGGGCGGAAAGAGCGCCTGTTATGACACCTTCGTCGCCGTATCGGACAGCATCTACGGCCCCTATAGCATCCGCTACATGATGATGCCGCACGGCGGTCAGACGACCGTGTTCCGGGACGAGGCCGGTCGGTTCTATGCGACTTTCAGCGGCTGCGACGAGTTCGCCATCTTCCGGGACCGGCCTTCAATCGTTCCGCTGGTGAAGGACAACTTCCTGAAGCACGTCAACAAGCGGGGCTGGGTTATCACGGAAGGCGGCCCGGTGGCGCAACTGCAGCCGATCGAGCTGCCCGGCGACTACGGAGGACTGCGCGACCCGCACGTGCTGCTCGCTCCGGACGGCAACTACTACCTGACCGGGACGACCGAGCGCCAGATCGTCCGCTGCGGCGCGGTGCGCCTGTGGAAGTCGCCCGACTTGGTGACCTGGCAGACGGTGGGCGACGAACACGGCGCCGTCTGGTACTGCGACCAGGCCGAGTGGTCGGCGAAGTGTATTCAACTGCCCGGCCGGCCCGATCACCCCGAAGTCCGCGACCTGTGGGGTCCGGACATCTGCTACATGAAAGGCACTTACTGGATCCCCTTCGGCATGTTCAGCAACGGCACCGGGATACTGAAGAGCGTCAGCGGCAACTCGGAGGGCCCCTACGAGTGCATCGCCGGTCCGATCGACTGGACGGCGGACGCGGCTTTCTTCGAGGACGACGACGGAACGGTCTACATGATCCTCGGCTTCGGCGTCATGCGGATCGCCAGGATGAAGCCCGACATGACGGGCTTCGAGGCACCCCCGCGCCCCATCGGGCCGGCGGACGGGTCCCGGTTCGGCTACGAGGGCGTGTACATGGAGAAGATGGCGGGCAAGTACGTGCTCTTCTATACCGACTGGCACGGCGAGCCGCCCGACGTGGTGCACCTGGGCTCGAAGGAGCGCTACCACAACTGGGGCACCTATGACTTCATGTACTGTTACGCCGACAAGCCGCTCGGGCCGTACTCGCCCCCACGCCTGGCGGTGCCGCACGGCGGGGCGTCCAGCGTCTTCAAGGACAAAGCGGGCAACTGGTGGGCGACCATGTTCGGCAGCGACAGGACCGCACCGTTCGGGGCCAGACTCGGCCTCGTGCCACTCAGCGTGGAGGCGCGCGACGGTGACCTGGTCATTGAACCGATGGAAGGCGGGCACGACTGATCGAGCGTCCGGCCGACAGGGGAAACCATGACGACAAGGGCCTCTCTGCTGCTGTTCCTGCTGACGGGCGTGCTGGCGTGCTCGGCCGAGTACATGCGGCCGGAGGGGAGGACGCTGCGCGAGTTGCTTGTGCTGCGCCGCAAGCACTTCGGAGGCAACTTCGGCGGACTCGTGCTGGGGGACGACCCCATGAACTGGAAGTCTAGCTCCACCATTGCTGACGAGCAGGCGATTGCCAGGGACCATTTCACCATCCTGAGCGCCGGGTGGGAGATGTTCCCCGGCCATTCGTGGCTCGGTGACGGCCGGTACGACTACGCCGGCAGCGATGCCTTCATCGAGTGGTGCGAGGAGACCGCCATCGCCGTCCACGGCCACGGCCTGGGATACAATCACCGCGTGGGCTGGTTCAAGAACCTGCCGTGGCAGACCGAAGAGCAGCGGGCCGAGGTCCGCCGCATCTACGAGCGTTACGTGCGCGACACGATGACACACTTCAAGGGACGCGTGCATCTGTGGGACGTCTGCAACGAGCACGTAGCTCCGGGCGGGCAATACCAGTCGTCCCGTTACCTGACGGCCGGCTGGGACAGAGAAGCCCGGAAGAGCGTTCCCTTCCCTTACGTCGAGGCCTACCGGGGCGATCTGCAGGGGCCGACTGCGGGCGTCGAATGGATGGCCCGGACCTTCAAGCTGGCCCACGAGGCCGATCCCGAGGCAAGGTTGATTTACCTGGACTTCAGCAACGAGACGGTCTGCCCCACGTCCAACAAGATCATCGAACTGGTCAGGACGCTCCGGGCCGCCGGGGCGCCCGTGGGCGGCGTCGGCTTCCAGATGCACATGAACACGAACCTGAAGCGGGACTGGGACGCGAACGCCGGGCACGGCTGGGCCACGACGGACGATTACTTCGACAGCATCCGCGAGAACGTCCACCGCCTCGGGGACTTCGGTCTGGAGGCATGGGGCACGGAGCTGGACTTCGGCATCGACGCCGAGAAGGACCTCGACGCCGAACTCGCACTCCAGGCGGATCTCTACCGGCGCCTGACGGAAGTCTGCCTGGACTTCGACAACTTCAAGGGCATCAAGATGTGGGGCGTGATGGACGCCAAGTGGAACGGGACGCCGATCCCTGGCCGCCCCTACCTGTTCGACGAGCAGGGGCGCGCGAAGCCGGCGTTCTTCGCCGTACGTGAGACGCTTGAATCCTACCATCCGGAGGCATATGGCGAAGCATCGGGCCGCATCGGGCCCTGGCAGCTCGCCGACGCCGCGGCCGAGGGAGACATGATTCGATTGCGCTCAGACGGCGCGACGGCCGCGCGGACGGTTGACCTGTCGGGCCTGCGAAAGGCCCGCCTGCGTTACTCCTGGCTGGCCGAAGGCTTCAGCCAGGGCGGCAGTGCAGCGGTCCTGCTCGAAGTATCAATCGAGCGAGGGGCGTGGGCGGCGGTCAAGAAGCACGACGGCAGGTACATCGCATGGCACAAGGGCGCCGGCGAGGGGCCCTTCACGGCCTACGTCACGCTTCCTGCTTTGCCCCGTGGAAGGCCAGTTGAGACACGCTTCCGGCTCGATGGGAATGGGGCGTTGTTTCAGGCGGCCAACCTGGAACTGATCGCCGATGCTGAGGATTGAACGCCCGGACCCTCCGCCGGGCGCAGAAACAGGATGGCTGAGATCCAGGAAGGAAGGACAGGACCATGGAACGGACCGAGCCGATACTGAGCCTGGAGAACGAGCATCTGCGCTTCGAGTTCGGCGCCGATGCGTCCGGTGAGTTGTTGGACAAGGCGGCCAATCGGGCGTGGCGTATGCCGCCCCTGGCGGTTCAGGATATGGACACGATGGAGGAAGGCCACGCCTGGCAGCGGACGATGCGGGCCTTCGGCGAGCGCTATGCCGGCCGGTTCCGTGCGCAGCGCGAGGGCGACACGATCCGCCTGGCCCTGCTGGGGCGCCTCGGTCGGGAGGTCGGCGCCTTCCGCTGTCGCTTCCGGCTGGACGGTCCCTGGCTCGAGGTCGAGGTCCCCGAGATAAGCGAGGAGATTCCGAGCCTGGTCTTTCCGCCGCCCATCGAGTGCGAGGCCATGGTCCTGCCCATGAAGCAGGGGCGCCTTGTGCGGGAGCCTTTGAACCGCTTCGAGCATCGCGTCTATCGCTACGCCGGGGGCCACCTCAACATGCGCTGGTTCGGCGGCCTGCGCGGGACGAGCGGGTGGATGTGCATCGTTCAGGACGGGGTCGAGGACGCGGGCATCCTCCAGGCCGGCTCGCGGGCGGCGCCGCTGTGGCTCAAGTCCCTGGGCCACTGGAACAGCCCCCGGAGGATCCGGTACCGTTTCGTCGAAGGTGGCTGCGTCGGCCTGGCCAAGGCCTTCCGGCAGTGGGCGAAGGACCACGGCCTGTTCAAGACGCTGGACGAGAAGATCGACGAGGTCCCGGCAGTCGCCGGACTCATCGGCGGACGGAACCTGCACTTCATGATGGGCTGGATGTTCCGGCGTTCCCGTTACGACGAGGTCTGGTCACCCGTGCCCGACGAGCTGGCCGGGCGTGAGGAAGGCGTGGTGCCGTTGATCACCTTCCGCCAGGCCGCCCGGATCATCGAGGACGCCAGGCAACTGGGGATGAAGCGCGGCGTGTTCAGCTACCACGGCTGGATCAACGGGGGATACGACGAATCGCACCCGGACGTCTGGCCGCCGGAGCCGGCGCTGGGCACGGTGGAGGAGCTGAGGGCGCTGTGCACGCCGGAGGAGCCGTTCGTGGCCTGCTTGCACGACAACTACCAGGACATCTACGAGCAGTCGGCGAGCTTCCCGGCCGGGACCTGCCGCCGCAGGGACGGCAGCCCGCTGCCCGCCGGTTTCTGGCGCGGCGGGCAGGCGTACATCCTCAACTCGAAGGACGCGCTCGACCGCGCCCGGCGCAATTGGCCGCACCTGGGCTCGCTCGGGGCCGCGAACATATACTCCGACACCCTAACGTCCGAGATCCTCAAGCAGTCCTACGAGGAGGGCAACACGCTCACGCGCGCCGAGGACCTGGAGTGGAAGCGCCGCACTATGGCCTTCTTCAAGGACCAGGGCGTGATCTTCAGCAGCGAGGACGGCTGCGATTTCGGCGTCCCCCACCTGGACAGCGCGCCGCACGGCAAGCACACGCGGACGCCGGGCGAGTCCGTCCCGCTCTGGGCGCTGGTCTACCACGACTGCGTCGTCGGCTTCCGCAACGCGCCGGGGCTCTCCCCGGACCAGTACCGCCTGCGCTGCCTGGAGAACGTGCTCTGGGGATGGGCGCTCGTGTTCGGGGGATTCACTGCCGAGAACTGGCCGCAGCATCGGGAGGCGTTTGCCAAATCGTTCTACGTGGACGACTGGCACGCGCAGATCGGGCGGGATGAAATGGTCAACCACGCGTACCTGACCGATGACTTCCTCGTGGAGCAGACCGAGTGGTCATCGGGCCGGGCCGTCGTGGTCAACTTCGCGGATGAGGAGCGCAGGGCGGACGGCGTGTCCGTGCCCGCGCGGGACTATGTGATACGTGATTGAGAAAGGCGCCGTTGTGAAAGACGCGCGTCCGATCGGCGTCATCTTTGGCGCGGGCAACATCGGGAAGGGGCTGCTGGGCGAGCTGTTCCAGGACGCCGGGTTGTCCATCGTCTTCATCGAGGCCGATCCCGGCGCGGTGGCGTCGCTGTCCGCCGAGGGCGAGTACGCCCTGCACCTGCACGGCGCAGGAAGGGCAACCGTGCGACGCATCGGCCCCTTCGAGGTCCATGCGACGGGAAGCGCGGAGGCGAGCGAGGCACTGCGACGGGCACAGGTGTGCGCGACGGCCGTGGGCCCGGCGAACCTCGAGGACGTGGGCCGGACGCTCGCATCAGCATGCAGCGGGCGGGAGAGGGGTCCCTGGAACGTGCTGGTCTGTGAGAACGACCGCGGCGGCGCTGAGAGACTGCGAAGGCAGTTGGCGGTGCGGGGCGATCGCGCGCCCGGCTGCGTTCAGTGCTCCGTGGAACGCATGGTGGCCGGGGCCGAGGCGGACGCGCAGGGGCACTTCCGCGTCCACGCGGAAGCGTACAGCCCACTGTTTGCGGAGGGCGGAAGCTGGTATGGCCCGCGGCCGGAGTGGCCAGGGCTCGGGTTTGTCGAGGACATAGGTGCGTATTTCGACAGAAAGAAGTACACGAACAACTTCGGGCATGCCGTGCTCGGATACCTGGGCGCCATGAAGGGATATCGGTTCGTGTGGGAGTCGACCGAGGACGCCGAGATAGAGTCGTTGCTTGCGGCGTGGCTCAAATGCTTCTGCGCTGCCCTCGCGGAGGAATACGACGTCTGGTCGGCCCGTGAGCTGGAGGCACACGTCCGCTCGCTGCTGGGCGAACGCTTCGCCAACCGGGCGCTCGGCGACACGATCGCGCGGGTCTGCCGCGATCCGGCCAGGAAGCTCGGGCCGCAGGAACGAATGGTCGGCGCGCTGAGGCTGCTTCAGCGCCACGGCCAGCCCACGGACGGGTTCGGCCGGCTGATCGGTGCCGCCGCGCTATTCGCGTTGGAGAACGAAGCAGACCGGTGGCCCGCGCCGGGCGCGGAGGCACCGGACCTGGAGGATGCGCTGGTCAACACAACCGGGCTGGACCGATCCTCGCCGCCGATCCGGGAGGCGATGGACTTCATCAGAGACAAAGGAGGCGTGAGATGAGCTATCCGAGGTTGTTCCTGGATACTGCCGACGTCGCTGAGATCCGTGAAGCGGTGGCCACCGGCATCATTGCCGGCGTTGCCACGAATCCGAACAAGCTCATGCGTTCGGGAATCAAGCCGCAGGACGTGGTGGACGAGATACGGAGCTTCTTCGACGGGCCGATTGCGCTCCAGGCGCTCGGCCGGACTGCCGACGAGCTGGAGGCGGACGGCCTCCGGCTGAACGGCCTCGGCCCGAACCTTGCCGTGAAGATACCCACGACGTTCGAGGGATTAAAGGCGATCACGCGGCTGGTCCCGCAGGGCGTCGCGACGAACGCCACGCTCGTCTTCAACCCCGGCCAGGGCCTGGCCGCCGGGCTGGCCGGCTCGCCCTACATCAGTCCTTTCATCGGTAGGGCGGTGATGATGGGCGGCGACGGCATAGCCGTCATCCGCGACATCCGTAAGTGCTACGATGCGTTCGGCATCGGTACCTGCATCGTCGGGGCCAGCATCAAGGACGCCCGGCAAGCCGTCGAAGCGATCAAGGCCGGCGCCCACGCAGTGGCCGTAACGTACCCCGTGTTCAGGGGCATGCTCAGCCATCCTGCGACGGACGCCGGGCTGGAGGAATTTATAAGGAACGCTACGGAGATTGAGCAGTGAGCGATTCGGTGAACGCCGGAGCATCGGCCATGGGAGAGCGTCGCGCCCTGCTGGACGGTGGCTGGACCCTTTCGTTCACGCATCCGGTCACGGGACAGTGCCTTCGAGTGCCCGCGACGGTCCCCGGCAATGTGGAAATCGATCTGGAGCGGGAGGGGCTCATCGACGACCCGTATCCGCCCGACGACGTGGGAGCGATGCGCGACTCCGAGCGCGTTGACGATTGGACGTACGAGACGCGGTTCGACGCTCCGCCCGCCAACACAGGCGAGACGGTGCACCTGGTCTTCGAGGGCATTGACACGATTGCCGACGTGACCCTCAACGGGGAGCAGGTGCTCCGCTGCGAGAACATGTTCATCCCGCATTCCGCCGAGGTGACCGGGAAACTCAAGTCAAAGGGAAACGCGCTGGCCGTGCGCATATACAGCCCCGAGCTGTTCGCCCGGCGCTTCACGCATGACGCCTTCCAGGTGGCGCGGGAGCATCGGCAGGCGGCGGCCTATCTGCGCAAGGCGCGCCACATGTGGGGCTGGGACAACGCGCCCCGGCTCCTGAGCGCCGGGATCTGGAGGCCGGCCTACGTCCTTGTACGCCCGGCCATCCGCTTCTCGGAAGTCTATGCCTACACCAAGAAGGTCACGGAAGACTCCGTGGCAATCGGCGTCAACTGGGCCATCGACACGCCGGACGTTGATCTCTCACCCTACAGCGGCAGGCTGGTTCTGTCTCTCGACGGCGAGGTGGCGCACGAGTCCGAGTTCAACGTGGACTTCATCGCCGGAAGAGTGGACTGCAACCTGCCGCGAGAGTCGGTGCGTCTGTGGTGGCCTTACGGCTACGGGGAGCCCTCGCTCTATGACCTGTCGCTCCAGCTCCTGAAGGACGGCATCGTCGTCGCGCAGTGGGGCACGCGGTTCGGCATCCGCGAGTTAGACCTGATCCGCACCGAAGTCACGAATGAGAAGGGCGAAGGCGAATTCGTCTTCGTCTGCAACGGCGAGAGAATCTACGTCCGCGGCACCAACTGGAAGCCCAAGGACGCGCTGCACTCGCGCGCGGCCCGCAGGGTGCGGGGGGCGCTCGACTTGTGCGTGGACCTGCACTGCAACATGGTCCGCGTCTGGGGCGGGGGCGTCTACGAGGATCACGATTTCTTCGACTACTGCGACGAGCACGGGCTGTTGGTCTGGCAGGATTTCATGTTCGCCTGCGAGTTTCCCCCGCGGGACGAATCCTTCCAGAAGGCCGTGGCGCGCGAGGCGGAAGCCGTCGTCAAGCGCCTGCGCAATCACGCATCGCTTGCCCTCTGGTGCGGCGACAACGAGGTGGACTCGACCTTCGGCTGGGGCACGCTGATCCCGAGCCATCTCCTTCCGTCGCACAACGAGATCACCCGGAAAGTGCTCAGGGACGCCGTGCTCTCGCACGATCCGTACAGGCCCTACGTGCCAAGCTCGCCCTACGTCAACGATGAAATCGTTGTCAGCCGGCGCCTCCCCGGCGCGCGCCCGAGCGCATTCTCGCCCGAATCGCACCTGTATCCGGGCAATGAGGGCTTCCGCGCCGCCTACAGGTCCTCGCCCGCGCATTTCCTCGGGGAGACCGGGCCCTTCTTCATCAACGCGATGTCGCAGACCCCCGAGATTGTCGCGCGGGAGTTGCCGCGCGCCCGCAGGCTCTGGGACGTGCCGATGGCCGGGAGGCCTTACACGCTGGACCGCCACCAGACGGACGGGCACTTTCTCACGTGGAAAGATGCCGCGCGCAAGCGCCTCAGGCATTTCTTCGGCCGGGAGTTCTCGATCGAACCGTGGGAAGAACTGGCCACGGGCATCAACATCATCTGTGCCGATATGTTCAAGTTCGCCATCGAACATTCGCGCTGTCGCAGGTGGCGCAAGACGGGCGTGCTCTGGTGGTCGCTGATGGACATGTGGCCGATGATGTTCAACTACTCTGTCGTGGACTACCAGTCTCGAACCAAGAACCCGCCATACGCGTGGATCCGCCAGTCGCAGCAGCCCTTCTGCCTGATGGTCCACGACGTCGAAGGGAACGGCCGCCACTGCCTCTTCGCCGCGAACGACACGCGAGAAAGCCTGGCCGGCCGTTACCGGATCCTGGCCGTCGGCGCCGAAGGGCAGGAGAGGGAGTTGGTGTCCGACGAATTCGCAGTCGAGGCGAACCGGACTGAGGCGCTTCGCGAGGTGAGCGCGCCCGACGCGCCTGCGCTCTGGATTCTGGAGTGGCAGGCAGAAGACCGCCTCTACCATAACCACTTTGTCTGGGGCGAGCCGCCTTTCCCGTTTGAAGTCTACAGGGAGTGGTGCGCCCGTTTGGAGAGTCTCTACGAAGCGGGCCGACCGGAACGTCGACCCCAACGCTGACGGAGGAGTGCAAGGGTGAACGGCAAGGAAATCAGGATCGGAGTTATCGGCTGCGGCGGCATTGCTCAGCACGCGCACCTGCCGGCCCTGCAGCGGGCGGCGCACGCCACGCTGGTCGCGGTCTGCGACCCATACGAGGAGGTGGCCAGACGGGTTGGCCGGTTGAACGGCCTCTACGAGCGCGACGCGTACACCCATCACCACCGCATCCTGGAACGGGCCGACGTGGACGCCGTCTCGATCTGCGCGCCCAGCACGATGCACGCCGAGATAGCCATAGCGGCCCTCGACGCGGGCAAGGACGTGCTGGTCGAGAAGCCGATGGCGGTGACATCGGACGAGGCCCGCGCCATGGTGCAGGCCGCCGAGCGAGCAGGCCGGACGCTCATGATCGCATACAACCACAGCTACGACGTGGCGTGCGCGCACGTGAAGAAGATGCTGGATGGCGGCGAGATCGGCGACATCGCCTACGCGGAAGTCTTCTTCTACGAGGACCGGTACTCGTGGACGGCCGGCGCGCTGGCCAGCACCGTCCGGGCCGAGAACCAGAAGAGCTTCTGGCCTCAATACGAGGACCCGTACGAGCGCCTGCGGGAGTTCATCCACAATTTTGATTCGCATGTGATCAACCTGATGCGGCAGCTCCTGGGCGAACCAGCCGGCATCGAGTACTGCCGCTGGATCGAAGGCTCGGGCCTCTGGGCGGCCTTCGACTACCGGACTTTCAAGGCGGGCTTCAAGAACGTCCGCCTCGGGCAGCCCGACTTCGAGAAGGGCATCGAGATCTGCGGCCGCAGGAAACGCGTCCGGCTCGACCTGGCACCGCCGCTGGAGCGGTACACACCCGGCCGCGTGCGAGTCATTGACGTCGAGAACGAGACCACGTTGTCGCCCTTCCTCGGCTGGCGCTGGCCCTTCGACGCGGAGTACGAGCACTTCGTCTCGTGCCTCCTTGACGGGCGGGAGCCCATGACGAGCGGCAGGCAGGCGCTCAGGGACGTGGAACTCGCGGAGGATCTCGCCCGCATGGCCCTCCAGGGAGGCGCAGCATGAAAGCGCTGGTCAGGTACGCGCCCGAACCGAACAGCATCCGCGTGCAGGAGATGCCCGACCCGGAGCCCGCCCCGGGCGAGGTGCTCGTCAAGGTCGCCGCCTGCGGCATATGCGGCAGCGACGTGCACTTCCGCCGCGAGCGTGGCAATCTCCGGACCCGCTATCCCTACATCATCGGCCACGAGTTTGCGGGCACGGTCGCCGGGGTCGGCAAGGGCGCCGAGGGCTTCGACGAGGGCGATCCTGTGACGTGCCAGCCCATGGCCGCCCGCTGCGGGACGTGCCGCATGTGCCGGCAGGGAAGGTTCAACAACTGCCGGCTGTACGCCGACCTCGGGTTCGGACCGGACGGCGCCCACGCGGAGTACATCGCGTTCCCGGTGGACGGCGTCCACCGGCTTCCCGCGTCTGTCTCTCCGGTTGACGCGGCGATCACCGAGCCGCTCACGCTGGCCCACACGACGGCCTTCGAGCGCAGCCGGGTCTGCTCGGGGGAGTTCGTCGTTGTCATGGGCTGCGGCCCAATCGGCCTGCTCTGCGCGGCGCTGGTCGTGGGCGCGGGCGCTGAGGTGGTCGTGAGTGGATGGTCCGGCGACGAGGTCCGGCTGCAAGCCGCTCGTGCCATCGGCGTTCAGCACGTGATCAATTCGGCCGAACAGGACCTGCCCGCGCTCGTTGCCTCACTCACGGGCGTCGACGGGCCCGACGTCATCATCGACGCCGTTGGCAGCAGCGACACGTTCGCCCAGGCGCTCGACATGGCCCCGCCCTTCGGCAGGATCACCAAGGTGGGCTGGTTCGGCAAGAGGGGGGACATGAATCTGAACGCGATCGTGCGCAAGAACCTGGAGGTCCGGGGCGCCTACGGGAACCTGTACGAGACGTGGGAGAAGTGCACCCGGCTCCTGGCGGCGGGCAGGATCCCGCTGGAGCACATTGTCACGCACCGGCTGCCGCTGGCCGAATGGGAGGAGGGCTACCGGCTGATGGAAGAGCGCCGGGCCGTCAAGGTCCTGCTGCTCCCCGGCGAACACGATGTCTGAAAGGAAGGCCGCGATGAAGGCACTGGTGAGATTTGGTCCCGAGGCGGGCAGCCTGCGCGTGCAGGACATGCCGGAGCCGCGACCCGCGCCCGGCAAGGTCGTGTTGAAGGTGTCGGCGTGCGGTATATGTGGCAGCGACGTAGGTGACTGGCGCAAGGACACGCCCGAGGGTAAACCTTACCCGTACGTGATCGGCCATGAGTTCGCCGGGACCGTCGCGCGAGTCGGCGAGGGAGTGGAAGGCTTCCAGTCCGGCGACCGTGTCGCCACGGAACCCTTTGCCGTCTGGTGCGGACACTGCGCCATGTGCCGCGCCGGGCGCGTCAACAACTGCCCGCAGCACAGCGACATGGGGTTCGGCGAGCATGGCGGAATGGCGCAGTATGCGCTTGTTCCCGCGCGCGGGCTGCATCGGCTCCCCGAGTCGGTTGACGTGGAGGACGCCGCCATCCTCGAGCCCGTCGCCGTCAGCTACAACTCCCTGTTCGCCGAAGGCTCCGTGCGGCCGGGGGATCTGGTCGTGCTCCTGGGCTGCGGGCCGATCGGCATCCTCTGCGGGGCGCTCGCCCTGGCGGCCGGCGCGGAAGTCGTCCTGACGGGGCGCACGGGCAACGAGTTCCGCCTGGGGAAGGCACGCGCGGTCGGCATCCAGCACGTTGTCAACGCCAGCTCGCAGGACCCCGTCGCGCTGGTGCGCGAGATGACCGCCCCGGACGGCCCCGACCTGATCGTTGACGCGACGGGCGGGACGGAGGCATTCGCGCAGGCGCTCCAGATGGCCGGCATGTGCGGCCGGGTCGTCAAGGTCGGCTGGTTCCACGCGCCGGGCGACCTCCCGCTGAACGCCGTGGTCGGCAAGAACCTGCGCGTGCACGGGGTCTACGGCCACACTTACCCCGTCTGGGAGAAGAGCGTGCGCGTGCTTGCCATGGGCAAGATCCCTCTCAATCACATAGTCACGCACCGCCTGCCACTGGAGGACTGGGAAGAGGGCTTCAGGCTGATGGAGGGGCGTAGGGCGGTCAAGGTCCTCCTGCTGCCATGAGCCGGATGTTGTGACCTGTGTATCAGCGCAGACGTGGAAAGGGAGACTCAGATGACGCTCTCAAAGAAGGTTTGTCTGGCGGCCGCCGTTGGTGGCATGGTCCTCGCAGGCGCAACGGCGAGCGCGCGGGCCGGGGAGGCAACGATCCTGAGGCCGGCGATCGGCGAGCCGCTGCGTGACGCGGCGGTGACCCGCGCGCCCGACGGCATCTACTACCTGACCGGCACGCGGTGTATGAACCGCAAGCTGGTTCTCAATCCCGATACGAAGAAGGAGGAATACACACGGCCGGAGGTCAGCCGGACGCCCGACGGCAAGCCCGACTTCATGAACAACGACGGCGCGCGGCTCTGGTCCTCCAAGGACCTCAAGGAGTGGAAAGACGAAGGACTTATCCTCGACCTGATGCAAAGGACCCATTGGCACGACGGAATGTCCTCATTCTACTCGATGCCCGACCGGCCACTCGGGGCGGAACCGGTGAGGAACTGTGCGGCGCCGCGCCTTCAACGCGTCGGCGACGAGTGGTTCCTGACCGCCTCCAACGGGAACTGCGACACGCGCTGGTTCAAGGCCCCCGGGCCTACAGGCCCGTTCAAAGACGCGTGGAAAAACTCCAAGGACATCTTCCATGGTGAATATGGTCCATTGCGCGGACCGGGACATGGCATGCTGTTTCAGGATTCCGATGGCGCGGTCTGGCGCGTCCGCGGTCCAGGCTACGCCGAACGCATGACGCCGGACCTGGGAAAAACAGAATGGGGAAAGTCAATCTTCCTCCTGGGCCGGGTCGAGGGCTACCCAAACGCCGAATGGTGCGCCGGACAGTTCGATCCACACGCCGCCGCGGTGGCTTTACTCAATGGGAAACACGTGCTGACTTGGGCGGCTTACACGGACGAGGCGGGATCCAAACGCGACGACAGCTTCTACGCGGTGGCCGACAGGTTCGAGGGGCCGTATTCGGGACCCAGCCCCTTGATCGCCGGCAGCGGTCCGGTGACGCTCTTCCATGCGGGGAACGGACTGATGGCCTCGTGTTCCATCAAGGACGCGCCGGTGCTGGTACCGGTGAAGCTCGAGAACAACAAACTGGTCGCGCTCGCCCAACCGGAACTGCCCCCCACCGGGAAGGCCGTCAAGCCCGCCAAGATCGAGATGTTCGACTACGCCCACGCCAGGCCCTCCGGCAAGCGGGCCGAACGGGCCGGCGAGGAAATCCATTACGACATGCTGCCGGTCTTCGCCGACCGCGAACCCGCGTCGGTCGAGCGGATCGGGCGCTGGAACCTGGTGCCTCTCTTTGACCTGCCGATGACCGACGTGTCAATCTGCAAAGGCGAAGACGCCTACTACCTCACCGGCACCACCGCTTCCAAACGCGAGAACGGCACATCCGACTTCGAGAACAACGACGGCATCTACCTCTGGCGCTCGAGCGACCTCGATACCTGGATGCCCTTGGGCAAGGTGTGGGACATCGAGAAAGACGGGGCCAACTGGGCGAAAGAATACCGCATCCCCGGCGACAACCTGCTGCGGGACGACTTCTGCCGCGGTGTCACCGCGCCCGAGGTTCATTTTGTCGACGGGACTTACTACCTCGCCTACTCGATGAACGGACGCGGCACGGGATTGCTCAAGAGCAAGACAGGCAAGGCCGAAGGCCCGTACGAAGACATGGGCCGGATCACCGCCATCGGCGAGAGTCCGTCCATCTTCACCGACGTCAACGGCAAGCGATACTGGCTCTGGGGCAAGGGCCTGCAGATCACGGAGCTGTCAAAAGAAAGCCCCGTCTCCGTCATCGGCGACACGCGTGGCATCTTCCTCTCCATCCAGATGCCAAAGGGCACGAACTCGACCCACTGCGCGCTCGGTCTGCGGCATGTCACCGGACCGTTCATGTTCACTTATTACGACACGATGGGAAAACGGGTCCGTTACGCCCTGTCCTTCTCGGCCATCACCCATACCTGGAACCGCGCCAACCGCGACGCGGTGATCGTGGTCGCCAAGAACGGCCTCGGCGGTGTCTGGATGGGCGGCACGCCGAGGATGATCCCTCACTCGGGCCAGACCACGGTCTTCACTGGCCCGGGGGATGAACTCTTCGCTGCTTTCTGGGGCGCGGACCCGTCGGCCGTCTGGCGCGACCGTCCGGGCATCGTGCCTATGGAACTGTGGCAACCGGGAGGATACCAGGACATGAAGGACGCGCCGATGCGCTGGCCGCGAAAGGTGCTGGGCGACCACTTCACCATGCATGGCCCCTGGGCGACACTCACGCCCCCCAAAGGCATGGAAAGCGTCTGGGGCCGCGATCATCATATCTTCGCCGCGCCGGACGGCTATTTCTACTACAGCTCATCGCCCGGCCCCCCCTGGTCTACGGCACAAAACTCCCCTGGGAAGGCACGCCCTACTGGCGCGCGAAGAACGTTCATGGCCCCTGGGAGTACTTCGGCAACCTCTACACCATGGAGCAGATGCGCGACGAGCCGCGCTGGCCCGACGCGCCCGCCGATTACCAACATTGGAACAGCTCCAAGGGCGCGTGGGAACCGGAAATGTCCTTCGGCCGCGGCACTTACTGGCTGACCATCTGGTTCGGCGGCAAAGGCTGGGGCAAGGACGTCTGCTGGAAGACGCATCAAAGCGTCCTGCTGCGCAGCGAAAGCGGCAAACCGGAAGGCCCCTATAAATTGCACATGATCGGACCGGACAACATCCAGGGCGTCTTCTTCGACGACGATGGTTCGGCTTATCTCCTCGCGGACACTCCCGTGCGGCGCCTCAACGACGACCTGACGGCGATCGACGAGAACTGGACCGAACGCGACGGCAAGACCGTGCCGAGGGACTTTGGGAAAAAAGGGACGAAGATTCCAGCCACCGACAACGGCCGCCGGATCACCGAGGACTGCAACTTCGGCAACCTCGTCAAGTCGGGCAAGCGCTACGGGGCCAGCGGCTTGACCGGCATGAACAGCTACGACGGCCTGTACCACTGGGCCGAAGACATCCGCGGCCCCTGGCATTACATGGGCGTCTTGCCGTTCCGAGGCAACTCCAACCTCGTGAAAGACAAGGAAACCGGACACTGGATCGTCTGGCCGCAAGTCGGCGCGGCAGGCGGGTTCTTCTTCGCCCCCATCCGCCCGACCGACAAATGGACCGGCTCGCTGATCAACTACGAGGTGACCATTGATCTAGAATCCGACAAACCCAGCATCTGGCCCACCCACGACCTCGGCCATCTCGACGAGGCCGTTTATCGCAAATGACAACCGACAAATAACAACCAACAACCAAGACAAGGAGCACTAGAGCAATGAGACTGACGAGGACAATCCAAGCCGCCATCTTGATGGTGGCTACCACCTTCGCCGCCGCGCACACGGTCGAGCCCCTGACCTTCCCGGTCGAAGGACATCTTAAAGACCCGTCCATCGTCCGTGCGGAAGATCCCGCCGCGAGCGGGACAGGTGGCGCTTATTTTCTCACCGGAACGACGAACATCAACACCCTCGACCCGCGCTATGCCGAATTCCAGAACAACGACGGGGTGCGCTTGTGGAAGTCGAAGGATCTGAAGGAATGGGAGGATGTCGGGCTCGTTTGGGATCTTTCGAAGACGGGGGGGCGTGACGCCAAGAAGAGCGGCTGGCAGGCGCACCTGCGTGCTGTGCCCGGGCAGCCGGATAAGACCTGGTCGCGCGGCGTCACCGCGCCGGAGCTGCACTTCGTCAGGGGCAACTGGTGGATCATCTTCGCCCTGAACGACCAGGTCATCGGCCTGCTGAAGAGTACAAGCGGCAAGCCTGAGGGTCCCTACGAGGAGATCTGCCGGATCAGCAACCGCTTCCTCGGCGGCGACGGCTCGCTCTTCGAGGATTCAGATGGCAAGGTCTACATGGTCTGGGGCGGGGGTTACATCGCTCCCATGAAGGAGGACATGACCGACATTGCGGGAGATCCCAGGTCCCTGCAGATGGCCATTGAAGGTTACCCGTCCGAGGAGCCCGCGCCGAATCAGATGGGCGAGCGCGGCGGGTTCATCTTCAAGGACGGTGACACCTGTCACTACGTTTACGCCGCCTGGAACCTGCGGGACGGCGAGGGGCATTTCGACACGTTCATCTGCGAGGCGGAGTCGCTGTTCGGGCCTTACTCCAAACCGCGCCTTCTTGTACCCGACGGCGGGCAGGCGACGGTGTTCAGGGACGCCGACGGCTCACTCAAGGCCGTCCATGCGGAGCAGGACAGGGCGACCATTCGAACCATCAGCATCAATCAGAACAGCGGGAGGAACCCAAAATGAAGCACGTCAAGACCATTCTACCCGCCTTCGTCGCCTGCATGACGCTGACGGTCTCGGCCGCCGAACTCAAGCTCCCCCCGCGTCCCGAGAAGTACAGCCCCGCGAGCTATCTCAAAGACCGTGTCGAACTCGCGCCCCTGTTTGACACGCCGCTTCGCCACACGTTCATCATGCGGGAACCCGACGCGCACTATTATCTGACTGGGACCGTCTCCAGGGACGCCCGGGGAGACGACTTCCAGAACAACGACGGCGTCTGGTTGTGGAGATCCGCGGACCTGAAGAGCTGGGAATCCCTCGGCCAGGTCTGGAGTATAGAGAAGCAGGCAGGCGCCTGGCAGAGGGAACGAAACCTGAACCCGGACAACCCCGCCGGGCCGCTGGTGCGCGGAATCACTGCCCCCGAGATCCACTACCTCAAAGACACCTTCTACATCCCGTATTCCATGAACGGCCAGGGCACCGGCCTGCTCAAGAGCGAAAGCGGCAAGGCCGAGGGCCCCTACGTGGACCTCGGGCAAATCACCGACACCGAAACCTCCCCGTCCATGTTCCAGGACAAGGACGGCAAGGTCTACTGGATCTGGGGCCCGGGATTCATCGCCGCCATGAACGACAACCTCACCGCACTGGACGGCCCGAGCAACCTCCTCATCTCCGACAAAGACCTGGACAAAAAGAACATCTGGCGCAACTGGGGCGATGAGGAGCCTCTGAATCCCACCGGTTTTTTTATCCACCGGGCCTTTAACGGCGAGTACACTGCCACCTGCTCGGTCTATAACTTACGCAACGGCGTCCCCGTCCCCGACACTTTTTGCATGAAAGCCAAATCGGTCCTCGGCCCCTACACCCGCCTTAGGCCCATGATCCCCCACGGCGGAGAAACCACCGTATTCAAGAAGGACAATGACTATTACGCCTCCTTCTACGGACCCGACGACTGGTCGCTCTTCCGAGACCGCCCCTCCGTCGTCCTGCTGGATAGGAGTGGAAGCCGCATTGTCGACGCTTTTCACAGGCCATCCAAAGGATCAATCGATTCATGCATCACCCAGCGCGGCCCCTGGGACCAGATGGAGCCGATCATCAACGGCCTCGGCATAAACGACAACCAACTGCTCAACGCGCCGGATGGCTACTACTACTGCGGTTCCGTCTGGGACGAGCCGGAAAAGTTCGTCGTCCGCGTCTTCCGCTCCAAAAACGTCCGGGACTGGGAAGAGTGGGAAATTATCGACTGCGCCACAATTGCCGGCTTGAAAGGCGCTGTCGAAGCCTGGAAGTCCGACAAGTTCAAGGAGTTTCGAGGGAGCCTAAGGACACTCTCCGGCTGTCCTATGGACCCAGAAATACATTACATCGACGGCGCCTACTACGTTGTATTCCAACTCTACTTCGTCGACAAATATCCCGGCATCGACAAGGAACTCCTCCCCAAGGGCGCCTTCCTCTTCAAAAGCACAACTGGTGAGGCCCTCGGGCCCTACGAGTTCCATTCCGGCGTCCGCGCCTCCCAGATCTCCTTTCTCGAGGACGACGACGGCACCGTCTACATCACCCAAGGCAACCGCACCATCCAGAAAATGAACCCCGGCATGGACGGTGAACTCCCAGACTGGCGCTACGACATCAAAGTGGTCGAAGGAATCAACTTCAGCACCGATATCGGCATGTGCCCTGTGAAGGTCGACGGCAAGTATGTCATCTTCGGATACAACGGATTCTACCAGAATCGTATGATGTACGTCATCTGCGACAAGATCGACGGCGTCTACAGCCGGCCTAAACTCGCCTCCACCTGGGGCGGCCACGGCTGGATCGAAAAGAGCAAGCACCGCGACGACATCTATTACCAGGCCAACTGGGGCGTCTCCATGGGATTCATGCACTGGACCGCCGCCCCTCGTATCATCCCCATTAAATACGAACTCGTCGACGGCGAACCCACCTTCCGCTCCATCTTCGACATGCCCCCGGAGGAAGCCAAGCGGTACCAGGACGAGATCGACCGCGTCCTGGGACCGGGCGTCTGGCCGAAGGACTGAACCGGACGACATGGACGCAACACAATACAAAGGCGAATAACAAGGAGAAATTCAAATGACAAAACAACTTCTAGCAGCAACCCTGACGGCGACAGCTCTGTTCACTTTTGCAATGAGCAAAATCACCGGCGCCGAAACGGACAGAACCCGCATCTACTTCATCGGCAACAGCCTGACCGATGAAGTGAAATACAAGGACTTTGTGAAGCTGGCCAAAGACGGTGGAGAAGAAGTCATCTGGGGCCGGCATATGATCCCCGGCTGCCCCATCCGCGGACTCTGGGGCGCCAAAGGCGGGTTTCAGAAGCCGCCGTTCGGACATTGGCAGAAGGCCCTGCGCGACTTCGAGTGGGACGTGGTGACCATGCAGCCGTTCTGCCCGTTCCCCGGCGAGTACGAGCACGCCCTGCTCTTTGCGAAGGAGACGATCAAAAAGAGCCCCGAGGCCCTGATCTGCATCTACGCCCAGTGGCCACACATAAATCAGGGCCCCGACTGGGACCAGGCCTTTACCAGGCCGACCAGGCAATCAAAGGGGGCCAACTCCGCGAAAATGCCTGACTTTTCCTACAATCATGTCGTGGACACCGCCGTTCCGCCCGAATTGCGCGAGCGTTACCGGGAGAACTCGCTGCGCAACGACTACGAAGTCATCGTATACGGCCTCCGGGCGAACCTTAAATCGAAGAAACCGGCTGTTCTAATCCCAGCCGGCCACGCCATGCAGTTGCTGGGGCAGAAGATGCAAGCCGGATTGGTCCCCGGCTACCGTACCCCGTGGGACTTCTACAGCGACGGCTGTCACGTCAACAACGACGCCAGCTACCTGGTCGCCTGCGCCTTCTACGCCACCATCTTCGGAAAATCTCCCGTCGGCCTCCCGGTGGGTGGTTACCAGGGCAAGCCCGGCTTTCGTGACGACGGCGTCCACATCTCCCCCGAGATGGCGCGGATCATCCAGGAAACCGTCTGGGAAGTGGTCGCCACCCATCCGCTGACCGGTGTGACCAGCGACGAACCGTTCAAGATCGCCAGTCCCATCCTCGCCCCGGCGGTCGGCGGCGAACCCTATCTCTACGAGTTGATTCCCGCTTTCGGCAAAGCCCCCTACAAATGGTCGCTCGCCGCCGGCGCCTTGCCGGAGGGCATAACCCTCTCCAGCGGCGGAACACTCTCCGGCGTTCCCGCCAAGCCCGGAAAGAGCGAGGCGACTTTCCAGGTCACCGACGCCAAGGGGGCGACGACCAGGAAACGCCTGGACTTGTCAGTGGCCGAAGACACCGCCCCGACCATACCTGAACAGAAAATCCCCGCCCAGTCAGTCGGCAAGTTCTTCGAGTATCAACTGAAAAGCCAGGGCGGCAACGGCGCCCACAAATGGAGTGTCAAAGACGATGAATCAATTTTCGGCTCGCAAACACTTCCCTTCGGCTTGTCTCTGGATCCGAACGGCCGCCTCTCCGGCTCCCCCGGCAAAGAGGGAACCTGCACCTTCCAACTTGTGGTCGCCGACGGCGACAGCGGGAACCCCGAGACCGCCGAGCGGACATTCACCTTGGAAGTCGGCCCACCCGACGGCGAGATCGCAACCGCGCGCCGGCTGGACAAAGAGGTGAAACTCTGCGCCTGGAACGAGGAACCCGACCCCTCTCCATGGAAATTCCGCTATCCCATCAAAAAACTCGTCCAGGGCGACAAGGCCACCGTCAGCGGCGCCTTCGACATCGCCTGGGACGACGAGCATCTCTGGGTCGCCGTCAAGGTCAAAGATCTCACCAACACTCCCGGTTCCCGGGGCGACTCTTTCGGCGGCGACAACACCGTCCTCTGCCTTGACGCACTCAACAACCGCGAAGCCACCTACAACGCCGACGACCGCTACCTGGCCTTCGCCCGCAACTGCCCCTGGCCCACCGGCGCCTATATCGGAAGCCAATTCTCCGGCGGCTGCCGCTGGAAGGAGCTCGATGACGGGTACTTCGCACTCTATCAAGTCAGTTTCAATGTCATCGGCCTGAAAGACCCCGCGGGTCTCCCCAACCGCGTCATCGGACTGGATGTGGTCCTGGTCGACGACGCCAAGGACGGCGTCCCAAAATCCATGGTCGTCTGGCAGGGCACCAAAGACAACCGCACCGATCCGAGCAAATTCGGCTCAGTCGTCTTGTCGGAGGCAGACAATGCTGAATAACAATCGCAAACAAGAAAAACCATTGAAGGGAGAATCAGAAATGCGCATCAAACAAATTACAACAAAGCTCGCAGTCGCAGCGACAATCATTTCCATTGCGACGACCCACGCTTCCGCTCAAACCATGAAGCCATCTGTCTGCAAGCCCGTGCCGCCGGAACAAAGAATGAAAGTTCAACCGATGCTCGACACGCCGCTGCGCGCCCCGAGCGTCTGCAAAGGCCCGGACGGCACGTATTACCTCACCGGCACACTGTCCGACAAGGACGAGGGCAAGGACTGGAAGAACAACGCCGGCATCCGCCTGTGGAAATCGACCGACATGAAGACCTGGGAAGACATGGGGCTGGTTTTCGATCCGTCCAAGCTCGGTTTTAGGCCGCATTATGCCTGGATCAGGACGCCAGTCGGCGTAATGGACCGGCCAGACACCCTGCGCCAGAACTCGGCGATCGCCGCTCCGGAAATCCACTACATTAACGGCAACTTCTGGATTTGTTTTTCCGTCAACGACTACGGAACCGGCCTTCTCAAAAGCACGACCGGCAAGCCCGAAGGCCCCTACGAGGCGCCGGGCAAAAAAAGCATGATCACCAATTGGGGCTGTGACCCCAGCCTGTTTCAGGACGACGGCGGCTCCATCTACTGGCTCTGGAGCGGCCCCGGACTCTACATCGCCAAAATGAAGGAGGACATGAGTGGTCTGGCAGAGAACCCTCGGGCCCTGTTCTGCGGCGGCGAGAAACAGCATCAGGTGGTGGGTCGTTACGGACCTTTCCTCTATAAGGTGAACGGCAAATATCATCTCAGCGCCAAAGACTACAGCCTGCGTCACTGCATCACCGCGTCGGACGTCTTCGTGGCCACCGCCACCGAAAGCCTCTT
>CAZQEQ010000014.1:0-48782 GCA_964592385.1 uncultured candidatus Brocadiaceae bacterium
TCCAACGACCGGGTCCAGAAGTTCACTGCCGACGGGGAGTTCCTGCTCTCGTTCGGCACCTTCGGGACCGGGCCGGGCCAGTTTCAGCGCCCTTCGGGGGTGGTCTGGCATGAAGGGCGGGTCCTGGTGGCCGATGCCATAAACAACCGCATCCAGGTGTTCTCCGACGGCGGGGAGTTCCTCGGCGTGCTTGGCGCCGCCGGGGCCGGCATCCCGCTTCACTTCCCCTATGACATCGCGATGGCGCCGGACGGCGGGCTGTACGTGGTGGAGTATGGCGCGGGTCGTGTCACCCGGCTGAGCCTGGACGGACGGCTGCTGGGCCGCTACGGCCGGACGGGTACGGGCGAGGGCCAGTTCCGCACTCCCTGGGGGCTGGCCGTTGATTCGAAGATGCGGCTTCGCATCGCTGACACCGGTAACCGACGGATAGTGGACTTGAGGCTATGAGAGCAGTGCGGCTCTTCAGAAGCGTGATCCCTGCGCCCCGCAGGCGGGTCGGGCTGCGCGCCGCGTTGCCTCTCCTGGTCTTCCTTCTGGTGTTTGCCGGTGCGTGCGTGTCCGTCGAGCTGCTGGGCGTCGTCTCGTTCTCTTCGCGGAAGGCTTTCCTTCTGGCCGCCGCCATGCCGTGGTTCTGGTGGATGCACGTGGCCGGGCTCAGCGGGCTGAGCAGGGGACGCGCGCTGCTCGCGCTTCTGGTCCGGCTCACTGTCGTTGCGCTGCTCGTCGCGCTCATGGCCGAACCGCGGGCGGTGCGCTACAGCGACGTGCTCTCCGTGGTGTACGTCCTGGACGTGTCCAACTCCATCGGCGAATCGGCTTCGGACGCCGCACGCCAGTACGTGGCCGCAACGGTCTCTCAGAAGCCGGAAAGGGACGAAGCGGGACTTGTGGTCTTCGGGCGCGATGCGGCTGTCGAACTGCCTCCCCGCACCGTGTTTCCCTTTGAGGCCATCAACTGCCTCATCGTGAAGGACGGTACCAACCTGGCCGGCGGGCTGTCGCTGGCCGCGGCCGTGCTGCCCGAGGACCGGGTCGGGCGCCTTGTGCTCATCAGTGACGGCGCACAGACCGAGGGGGCGCTCTCGGGCGTCCTGGACGAGCTGAAGTCCCGGGACGTCGCGGTTGACGTGCTCCCCGTGCAATACGGCTACGAACATGAAGTGTGGCTGGAGAAGCTGGAGTTGCCCCGACACGTGCGGGCCGAGGAAACCTATGAGGCCGCCGTTGTGCTCTCCTCGCTTCAGGCCGGCTCGGGCAGGCTGGTGTTGCTGGAGAACGGCGAGCCGATCTACGAGGGCGACGTGGATTTCAACGCCGGCAAGAACCGTTACGTGCTCCCCATCTACCTGCGGGAGCCCGGCTACTACCAGTACGTCGCCAGGATCGACGTGCCTGAGGGCATGGATGGCTGGCAGGAGAACAACAAGGCCGTCGGGCACCTGTACCTGAAAGGCGAGGGCAAAGTCCTCGTCGTGACCGATCCGAACGGTGACTCGCGCGACTGGGATACGCTGGTGGGCGCGCTGACGCGGGCCCGGTTCGACGTGGAACGGGTCCTCGCCTATGAGCTGCCAAGCGATCCCATGTCGCTGATGCCGTATGACTGCATCATCTTCGTCAACGTGCCGGCGGACGCCTTCGACGTGCTGCAGTTCGACGCGCTCCGGGACGCCGTCTACAACCAGGGGAGCGGGTTCCTGATGGTGGGTGGGCAGCACAGCTTCGGGCCGGGCGGCTACCACCGCACCGCCGTCGAGGAAGTCCTGCCCGTCAGCATGGACGTTACTCAGAAGAAGATATTGCCAAAGGGCGCCCTGGTCATCATCCTGCACACGTGCGAGTTTCCGCAGGGCAACACCTGGGGCAAGCGCATAGCGAAAGAGGCGATCCGTGTCCTGGGGGCCAAAGACGAGGTCGGGGTGCTCGTGCACAGCTACCCGGGGGGAGAGGGCTGGCTTTTCAATCTGACGCCGGCCGGGGAGTATGAGCGGCTCGTCGCGCTGATAAACCAGGCTCAGATCGGCGACATGCCAAGCTTCGGCACGACGATGCAGATGGGGCTGAACGCCCTCCAGGCCAGCGACGCGGCGATGAAGCACATGATCATCATCTCCGACGGGGACCCCTCCTCTCCGACCCCCGAGCTGCTGACAGCCTTCGTGGCCGGGCAGGTGAAGGTGAGCGTCTCGACGGTGGCCATCAACCCGCACACGCCGCAGGACGTCACGGTCATGCGCGCCATTGCGGGGGCCACCGGCGGGCGATACTACTTCCCCCAGGACCCCGCGCAACTGCCGTCCATATTCATCAAGGAAGCCAAGACGCTCAAGCGGTCCATGATCCAGAACCTGACCTTCGTCCCGACGGTCGAGGCCCCCTCCCCGGTGCTGAAGGGCGTGGAAGACCTGCGGGGACTTCGCGGCTACGTCCTGACGACGCCGAAGGGCAGGGCACTGACCATCCTGAAGGGGCCCGAGACGGAGCAGATGGACCCCGTCCTGGCGACGTGGCGATACGGCATGGGCAAGAGCGCGGCGTTCACGTCCGACCTGTCCACGAATTGGGCGGCCGAGTGGACCGACTGGGATCGCTATCTGCCCTTTGTCAAGCAGCTTGTGAACGACATCTCCCGCACTGAGCGGGAGGGTCACCTCCAGGTTCGCACCTACGCAGCCGGCGGCACGGGCACGATACTGATCGAGGACACGCATCCACAGGCGTCGTTCCTGGAGATTGAGGCGAGTGTGAAAGGGCCGCAAGGCCGCGTGAAAACGGTGCGCCTCGCACAGAGCGGGGCCGGGAGATATGAGGGACGCTTCCCCCTGTGGGGGAAGGGGCGCTATCAAGTGGTCGCAGTGGGGGCCGGCGATGGGCGCAGCGAGAGCGCCGTGGCCGCCTTTGCCGTGCCCTACTCGCCGGAGTTCCTTCGATTCCGGGCCGATCCCATCGTGCTGGGTCAGATTGCCGAGGCGACCGGCGGCCGCGTTCTGACGGGCAACGAGACGGGTGAGGACGTCTTCGTGCGGGAGCGGCAGCCAAGGGCCAGCTCCCGGCCGATCTCAGACTGGTTCCTGGTCCTCCTGGCCTGCCTGATCCCGCTCGACGTCGGCGTGCGCCGCATACAGTTGGATTGGTCCCTGATACGCGGCTGGATTGGCCTCGGGCGGGGACGGGAGCCGTCAGGCGAGACGCTGGAGACGCTGCTGCGTCGCAAGAGAGAGATCGAGTTTATGACAGCGCAGGAGGACCGCCGTCGCGCGCTGGCCGAGCGCGCGGCCCGGCCACAGCCCCCCGAAGGGAAGGCCCCGGCCGCGCCGCCGGCGGCCGGGAAGGAAAAGGCCGACCAGGAAGGGCTGCCGACCACGCGGCGTCTTCTGGAGAAAAGGAAGAGATGGAGGAAGGAATGATGCCGATCGACGCGGCTGGCCGGCGGGGCTTAAGCGGCGGACGGCAGGGACGAGCGATGCCTCTTGAGGTGGAGAAGCGACATGGGCGCAGAACAGGAATTGCAGGCCGAGGCTGAACGGTTCAGGAGCGACTATGCGCTCATCAAGGAGGAGGTCGCCAAAGTCATTGTCGGCCACGAACGGGTGGTGGAGGGGGCCATCACGGCGATCATCTGCGGCGGCAACGTCCTGCTCGAAGGCGTCCCCGGCCTGGGCAAGACCGAGCTGGTGAAGACGCTCTCGCGCGTGCTCGACCTGGAGTTCAGGCGCATCCAGTTCACCCCCGACCTGATGCCCGCCGACATCATCGGCACGACAGTCATGACGGTTGACCCGGACGGGCGGTATCGGTTCGAGTTCCGGCAGGGGCCGCTCTTCACGCAACTGCTGCTGGCGGATGAGATCAACCGGGCCACGCCGAAGACGCAGTCGGCCCTGCTGGAGGCCATGCAGGAGGGCTCGGTGACCCCCGGCCACACCACTTACCACCTCAAGCAGCCTTTCTTCGTGCTGGCCACGCAGAACCCGATAGAGCAGGAAGGCACCTACCCGCTGCCCGAGGCCCAGTTGGACCGGTTCATGTTCAAGATCAACGTCCCGTTCCTGAACCGCGCCGAGTTGAACGAGGTGCTGAACCGGACGGCCCTGAACCGGCAGGTCGAGGTGCGCAAGGTCCTCGACGGCGACCGGATACTTGCGCTGCGCGAGATCCTGCAGAAGGTGGTGGTGGCCGATCCCATCCGGGACTATGCCGCGCGCCTGTCGCTGGCCACGCACCCCGATTCGGAGTTCGCCTTCGAGGCCATTCAGAAGTACGTCCGGTGGGGGGCCAGCCCGCGCGCCAGTCAGGCCATGATCCGCGGCGCTCGCGTGCGCGCCCTCACGGAAGGGCGGGCACACGTGTCCTTTGCCGATGTGTGCTATTTCGCCGACGACGTGCTCCGGCACCGCGTGCTGCTGAACTACGACGGCCTGGCGGAGAACATCCGCGTCGTCGATCTGATCAAGGAACTCGTCGAACACGTCCCGGAAGAGGGCTGACCATGAGAGGCGAGTCACGGCCCGCGCAACTGACCCCGCTGCTGAGCAATCAGGTGCTGAATCGGCTGGAGTTGCTCAGGATCAATGCGAGCGGCCGCTTCACCAACAAGAGCCAGGGAGAGCACCTGTCCGGCAAGGGGGGCACCAGCATCGAGTTCTCGGACTACCGCGATTATGCGCCCGGGGATGACATCCGGTTCGTCGATTGGAACATTTTCGCCCGGCTCAATCGCCCTTACATGAAGCTATACGAACAGGAAGAGGAGATGCACGTCGTCGCCCTGGTGGACGCGAGCGCCTCGATGGCCTCCGAGGGGAAGCTTGACAGGGCCAGGGGACTGGCTGCCGCCTTCGCCGTGATGGGTCTGCTGGGCGGCGAGCGGGTTAGCGTTTACTCCTTCAACAGCGCCGCCGAGGCCCCGACGCGGCTCCCTCCCTGTCTGGGCCGGGCCAGCATGACCAAGACGTTCGCGTTCATTGAAAGGATCGAGGCCGGCGGCGACGCACCGATCGAGGCGGCCATTGCATCCTTCCTCAAGTACCACGCCGGGCGGGGGGTTGCGGTCCTGCTCTCGGATTTCCTGACGTTCGGGGAGGTCGGCCGGGGGCTGAACTTGCTGTTCAGCTCGGGACTGGAGATCTTCGCCGTACAGATCCTCGGGCCGGGCGAGATCGAGCCTGAAATCTCGGGGGACATGAGGCTGGTGGACTCTGAGACGGGAGGGACGCTCGACGTTACGTCGGCCAGTGAGCTGCTGGGCATCTATCAGGATTACCGGCTCTCCTACGAGGGCCGGCTCGCAACGCTGTGCCAGCAGCGCAGCGGCCGCTTCGTTTCCATCAGCACCGAAGCGCCCGTAGAGTCGGTGTTGTTCGACCTGCTCCGGCGCAAGGGGTGGGTCAGATGAGAAGCGTGGGCTTCTACGCCCTGGGCAACGCGTGGCTGTTCGCCCTGCTTGCGCCGCTCGTGCTTTTCTATTTCCTGAAGTTGAAGCGGCCGCGGCTGGAGGTCCCGTCGCTCGTTCTGTGGCGCCAGGTCCTGCGCGACAATCGCGTGAACTCCCCGTTCCAGCGGTTCAAGCGGAACCTGCTTCTGCTGCTCCAGGTTCTGCTGCTCATGCTGCTGGCCGCGGGCGCGATGCAGCCTTTCTGGCGTCAGAGGGCCGCCCGCGTTCGGCGCATCCCTGTGCTGATCGACACCTCGGCCAGCATGGCCGCTCTCGACAAGCCGCGCGGCAGTTCGCGAATGGGCGTGGCCAAGAAAGAGGTGGAGCAGATCATAGACGGCCTGCTGCCGGACCAGGAGATGTGCCTGATTTCTTTCAGCCGGACGGCCCGGAGGCGCTGCGACTTCACCAGCAACAAGCGCGTCCTGCGGGACGCGCTCGACGGAATCCAGGTGGAGGACGTGCCGAGCGACGTTGAGGACGCACTTCGCCTGACGCAGGCGCTCGCGCAGGGGGCCGCGTTCGACGAGGTGCTGCTCTTCTCGGACGGGAACCTGCCGATCCGCGCCCATTTCGAGCTGCCCTTCGCGCTGCACTACCAGCAGATTCCTCCGGCAGGCCCGAACTTCGGCATCGGCTCCCTGAACGCGCGGCGTTCGGCGGAGGGACACTGGGACGTGTTCGTCCTGGTGGATGCCAGCGCCGATGCCGCCGGGTCGGTTGCCGTCGAGCTGCGACAGGACGACCGCGTGCTGCACACCGAATACACGCCTGTCCAGAAGGGCAAGGGGCGGCGCATGGTGTTCCGCGTGGGCGGGGACAGGGCGTCCGCACTGGAAGTGGGCTTGATCCCGGAGGGTTTCGACTCGCTTGGCAGCGACAACGTGGCCTTCCTGGCCCTGCCGGCCATCCGCCCGCTCCAGGTTTACGTGCCCGAGGGCGCGCAGGCCTACAGGCACGCGCTCGCCGCGCTGGACGGCCTGGAGCTGCACGCCGAGGGCGCGCCGGGCTACACCGCACGCGCCTACGATCTCGTGGTGACCGACCGGGAGGCGGACCTGCCCATAGAGGGCAGGACGAGTTGTTACGTGGGCGTCGTGCCGGAGGACCTGCGGGAACTTGTCAGCGTGGAGCAGGCCGGCGCCCAGATCGTGGACTGGCAGCGCAGTGCGCGACTTCTCCAGCACGCCGAGTTGGCGGACCTGGCGATCTTCGACCGACCTCGATCCGCCGAAGGGGTGCGCACCGACAACTACGAGAGCCTGGGCTACGAGGTGCTCGCGGACGGCGACGGGGGGCCGCTGATCCTGCAAAAGCAGGAAGGCGACAGGCTGTTGTTCTTCTTCCTGTTCCATACCGACCGCTCCTCTCTTCCCTACCGGGTGGGGTTCCCCGTGATAGTGAGGAACCTGGCCCAGATCGCCATGGAGCAGGCGGGCCTGGCGGAGGCGCAGAGCGTGAAGACCGGGGTCCTGCCGGGCCTGACGGTCAGGCCGGGGCGCACCTGCGAGGTCCGGGGGCCCGACGGCCGGGCCAGGACGCAGCAGAGCGGCCCGGACGGCCTGCTCTCCGGCCTGGCCGCGCCGCGCGTGGGGCTCTACCAGGTCTTCGAGAGCGGCCAGTTGCGCGCCCGCGTGGGCGCGAGCCTTCTGGCGTCGAGTGAGACCGTGCTCGAACGGGTCGAGGAGCTTGAGTTCGACGAGGGGCTCTCGGTCGCCGCGTCCACGGCCGGGCCTCGCGCGGATCGCTCGCTCTGGCCCATGTTCGCCATGCTGGCGTTCTGCGTCCTGGCGGGCGAATGGTGGTACTTCCACAGGAGGCCCGGAGGAGGCGTGCGATGAAGGGCAGAGTCGTCTCTGGATGGCTGGTGGCGCTGCTCGCAGCGGCGGCCGGCCTCATCGCGCAACCGGCTCTGGCGCAGCAGACACTGACCGCTCGCCTCACGCCAGTTGTCGCCAGTCCCCGCTCGGGCGCGCCCTGCTGGGCGGACGTGTCGCTCGACTCCACCGCGGCGTATCTGATCGAGGGGTACCTGGACGTCACGATCAGGGACGGGCTGGAGGTCGTCGCACGCTATCGCACCGCAGACCTGGCCCTGACCAACGGGATGCAGACGTTTCGGCTGGCCCTGCCGCCGGTGACGCTGCAAGGCGGTGATTCCTGGGCCACGGTCACCATGCGCTTTGTGGGAACGGAGCGCGTGTGCAATCTCGGCGAGCACATGCTGTTCGCCCCCACCTTGCTGAAGCGTTCCTTCGTGGTCGGCGTCAGCACGCCGCGCGAGGAGGTGAACCCCAGGGATTCAGAGGTCGCGCACAGCCTGTTGCTGGGACGGTTCGATCCCGACCCGGCCGCGCCCCTGCAGCGGGCCTATTCCAGCTTTCCGGCGGATGTGGCGCCGCAGGATTTCCCCGCGTTCCCGCTGGGCTGCTGCGCGTATGACATCGTGTTTCTGGCAGGCGAAGGGTTCCGCCAGATGCAGGAGAGGCAACTTGACGCGCTGCTGCGCTGGGTGGAGGGCGGCGGGAGCGTGTGCGTCCTGCCGCGACGCGGGCTGGCGCCGTACCACGAGGAGTTTCTCGCCGCGCTGGGCGTCGCAAGCGTGCCGGCCCCGCCCGAGCCGCCCGTCACGTCCCGCTGCGGGTTGGGGAGGGCCGTGGTGGTTTGGGATGACTCCGCCGCGCGGGTCGCGCTCGATATGCCCGAGTGGCGCCGCGCCGTCGCATTCCTCTGGAAGACCCGCGACTGCCAGGCCGCAGAGCTTGCCGAGCATGGCCGCTGGCGCCTGGACATGCAGGACGAGGCCTGGTTGACTCAGTGGCGCTTCCGCAGCTTCAACCTCGCCGACGAGGGGCACCTGGACTTCCAGCGTCTGCCCCTGGTCACCGGGAGGGGGCTCTTCGACACCCTCATGCCCGCCAGCATACGGCTCATACCGTTCGGGCTGATCCTGCTGCTTATCCTGCTGTTCCTGCTTGCGGTCGGCCCCGTGGACTACTTCCTGCTCGGCGCGCTCAGACGGCGGCGCTACACCTGGCTGCTCTTCCCCGCCATGTCCGTCGGCTTCGCGGCGTTCATCGCGTTCCTGTCCGGCCATTACATGGGCGGCGCCGACCACCGCAGCGCGCTCATCGTCGTTGACGTCGGCGAAGGCGGGCGGGTGCTGCGCAGGAGCAGCTACGAGATGGCCTTCGGGGCGAAGGAGCGGGAAGACAACGTGCGGCTGACCAACGCGCTCTACAGCCCGGTCGATGCCTCTGAGCTCGTTCGGTCGGGCTACTACGGGATGTACCGGGACTCCGGCTACGCCACGAACGTGCTTCCCCGGTATGGCGGCAGCATTCCGGGGGACTTCATCGTGCAGCGGCGCGTGCGCCAGTGGACGCCCCTGATGCACCGCTCGTTCTCGTTCGAGCCGATGGAGCCGGCGATAGACTTCGACTGGGACGCCGTCGGGCCGGCCGATTTCGGTTCCTACCGGGAACGTTCGCGATTGCTGGGCAGACTCCTGCCGGGCCGGCAGTTCGACGGAGCGCTGTTCTGCCTGCACGAGTCCGAGGTGCACACGGTTCAGAGCTTTGCCAACGCCCCCGCGCCGGTGGAGCCCTATCGCTCCGGTGACACTCCTGAAGATTTCATCCATGAGATCAGCTCGCGCCCCCGGGTCGGCCTGTTCTCGGTGGTTTCGCAGATATCCCCCAACGGGGCGGGGGACTTCGAGGACGTGAACCTGCTCGACTCGACGGACCCGCGCCAGTGGCTGCTGGTCGCGGTCAGGCGCGCGGGTGCGGACTGCTTCGTCTATCGGCGATTGTACTTCGGAGAGCCATGATGCCGCCTATCGAGTTGGAAAACCTTTGGGTGACCTACGGCAAGACCGTCGCCGTGCGCGGCCTGTCCTTCGTCGTTCCCGAGGGAGAGGTCTTCGGCTTCATCGGCCCCAACGGCGCGGGCAAGACCACGACCATCAAGGTCCTGGCGACGCTGCTGCGGCCGGCCCGCGGCGTGGCGTGCATCAACGGCGTGAACGTCACGGAGCACCCGCGGAGCGTCCGGCGCCAGATCGGCTACATGCCGGACTTCTTCGGCGTCTACGAAGACCTGACGGTCAACGAGTACCTGCTCTTCTTCGCCGCTGCCTACGGGCTGGACGGGCGCAAGCGCAGGTCCGTCGTTGGGGACGTGCTCGCGCTGACGGACCTGAGCGAGAAGACGGACGTCTACGTTGACGCGCTCTCGCGCGGGATGAAGCAGCGGCTGGCCCTGGCGCGCGTGCTCCTGCACGATCCGTCGGTGCTCCTGCTGGACGAGCCGGCCAGCGGCCTCGACCCCAGGGCGCGCATCGAAATCCGCGAGCTGCTCAAGGAGCTGAAGCGGATGGGCAAGACCATCCTCGTCTCGAGCCACATCCTGCACGAACTCGCCCAGATCTGCACCCGCATCGGCATCGTCGAGGCGGGCCGCATGGTGGCCGAAGGGTCGCTGACGGACATCTACCGCCAGCTCGGCCTGAAGCGGACGGTGCACGTGCAGCTCTCGAACCTGACCGAGGAACTCCTGGCGAAGGCCCGGGCCATTGACGGCGTCACCTCGCTGGAGCGGCACGTTGACCGGCTCTGCTTCCAGGTCTCCGAAGAGCGGCTCTCGCCGGAAGGCCTGCTGGAACGGCTCCACGCGCTCGGGGCGCGCATCTACATGTTCCAGCCGGAGGCGATGGACATGGAGACGGTCTTCATGAAGCTGACGGAGGGGAAGACGGCATGAAACTCCTGCGCCGACGTCCGGTGCTCCCCCTGGCGGCCAAAGAGCTGGTCGAGCAGGCCGCCCGGCGGCGCACCTACGTCGTGCGGGTCCTCTATGCGCTGCTCTTCTGCGCCTGTTTCCTTTTCTTCTTCCGCGAACAGACCGCCTACGCGGGACGTGACCCATACTCGGTGCTGGGCAGGGGGCGCCAGTTCTTCGAGGTCCTGGTTGCGCTCCAGTTCGCCGGCATCTTCATCTTCCTGCCGGCCATGATGTCGGGCGTTCTGGCCTATGAGAAGGAGCGGGGCTCCCTGCCGCTGCTGCTGCTGACGGGCCTGCGGCCCTGGGAGATCGTCATCGAAAAGTACCTGGGCCGGCTCGTCCCCATGTTCACCTTCCTGCTGCTGTCCCTGCCCTTCCTGGCGCTTGCGTACAGCTTCGGCGGCGTGTCCACGAGCTACCTGTGCTCGGGCGCGCTCCTGCTCGTGCTGGCCTGCCTTCAGGTCGGCGCGTTCGCCCTGATGATGTCGTCCTTCTGCGCCGCGACCAGCCAGGCGTTCATTGGTTCCTACGTCCTGGGGGCGCTCTTCTACTTCTCTCCCCTGCTGCTTTTCCTGGTTTTCTTCTCAGTCACCCGACGTGCACCGGATGTTGACGAAGATGTGCTGTGCGCCTTCTTGCCGCCCTACGTCTTCGCGGAGGCCGGGCGACGCCAGTTCGGGCAGGTGCTGCTGCGGAGCATTCCCATCATCGTCTCCACGCTGGTGTTCCTGGTCATGGCCCGCGTCTTCGTCGTGCGGCGGGCCTTTGCCACGCGGCGCAGCATGTTGCTCGCGATCTTCCGGCGTCTGGACAGGTTCATGCACAGGGCGAACAGGCTGGTGGGCGGGATTGTGCTGATCAAGGACAAGAGCCCGCTGCCCGGGCGCGAGCCCATCGCCTGGAGGGAGGTGAACAAGAAGTCCCTCGGGAAGGCGTCGCACCTCGCGCGGGTCGTCTGCCTGCTGAGCATTCCCGTCATGGTGATCGTGGTGCTGCTCCTTGCCGGCGGGGGATACACCTCGGATGCCGGCGACCTGCTCTCGGTGCTGCTCATGTTCCTTGGGCCGCTTGCGCTGCTGGCGCTGATCGTTCCGAGCGCCAACGCGTTCGTCTCCGAGCGCACCAACCAGAGCCTTGACCTGCTGCTGGTCGCGCCGCTGACGGGCAGGGAGATCGTCCTGCAGAAGGCCCGCGCGCGGCGCCGCCTGGCCGTCGTGTTGGGGATGGTCATCCTCATGGTCATGGCGGTGGAGGCCTGGGTCGAGGGAACACCGCTGCTCTCGCACTACGTGCTCTCCTCGGTGCTGTCCGTCGCCATCTACCTGCCCATGTGCGTCTGGGTGTCCACGTGGGTCGGATTGAAGGCGCGGACCCCGGCGCGGGCAACAATGGCCGCGCTGGTCGTCATCGTCCTGTGGTGCGTCCTGCCGATCATCATCCTGGCGGTCCTCGACGCGACCATGAGCTGGGACATGGACGACTTTCCGCAGCGTTACCTCCCTCTGCTCAGCCCCATGTGGGCGCCGATACTGACGGAAATCGACGGGTTCGACGAGTTCTACCACTACACGCCGCTGCTGCCCATCGGGGTCAACTACCTGTGGCACGGCGCTATACTGATCTTCGTCCGCTGGCTCTGCCTGGCGAGGGCGGACCGTTACCTCGGGCGCATACCGGAGGGCAAGCTCCGCCTGTCGCGCCCGGTGGAAGAGAGAGCGCACTGAAAGGCCGCTATGCGTGCTGCACGAACGTGCCGGACCGGGCGATGCCGCTGGGGTGCGTTCCTGGCGCTGCCCCTGCTTCTGGCCGCATCGGCGGCGGCCGTCGAGGTGGCTGAGGTCCGGTGGGGCTTCGACGGGTCGGTCGTTCCCGAGCGCATAGGCGTGCTGTCGCTGCTGCTGACGAACGCGGAGGCAACGGCTTACGACGGCGTGGTCACACTACACCGGACCGACGGGCTGGGCAGCAGGCTCGGGGCCACTCACGTTGAGCCTTGCTTCGTCGCGCCGTTCACGTCGCGCTGGGTTCAGTTCCACCCGTACGTCGCGCGGGGTGACGAGGAGTGGATCGTGACGCTGGGCAAGCAGCAGACCAGGCTCCGGGGCCCGGCGCTCGGAGCGCCGGCGGCCGTCTGTCTGCGAGCTCCGGACGATCCGTTCCAGCGCCCGGGCGGGCTCAGGTCCCTGCCGGACAACCTGTTCCCGACCACCCTCAGCGCCACGGACGGGCTGGCCAGCCTGGTCATGGACTACGCGCCGCTGTGGGAACAGCCCAGGCGCCAGGCCCTGCTGGACTGGCTGCGGCGCGGCGGCAGGCTGTACCTGCTGCGGGGCCAGGACGGAGGGTACCCCGGGTTCGCCGGCGAGCTGTCGGTCCTCAACGATCCCGCCCGGAGATTCCGCGTCGGTGCGGGGCTTGTCGTGCGCGGCGACGGCGCCCGGGACAAGACCGACGGGGTCACCCTTGCCGACGCGGGCCTCGGGCCGCCCGTGCTCGAGTCCGGAGACCGCGCGAGTATGTGGACGCTGGAGGACGCCGTGTTCCAGGAACTGGGGGGCCTCGTCCGACCCGAGCACAACTGGACTGTGATCTACATCTCCCTCGCGCTCTACATGCTGCTGGTCAGTCCCATCAACTACATCATCGGCAGGAAGAAGGCGGGATTCCTGCGCGCGACGCTGTTCTTTGTCGCCGCCGTGGCGGGATTCGCCGTCTTGCTGAGCACGCTCGGCCGGCGCGGATACGGTGAGACCTCGGCCGTTCACTCCGTATCCTATGCGCGCTCGCTCGGCGGGTCCGCCTACGACGTGACGCAGTGGGTCAATGTCTTCGTCAGGGACGGCGACTACTACAAGCTGACTCACCAGGGCGACCACAACCTGTACGCCACCTGCCAGGGCTTCGAGAGAGTGAACGGCGTCATTCGGAACGGCAGGCAGGGGGAGTTCCTGGTGGACATCCCGCTGTTCTCCTCCAGGTCGTTCCTCTACCGGGGCAAGCTGGAGGGGCCGGACCTCGGCGTGAAGGTCGTCCGGTGGGGTCAGGAGGACGGTGCGGAGAAGGTGATGCTCTCGACGGGCGAAGGATTCCCGCTGGACGTCGCCGAGATATGGGCGTTCCGCGATGGCAGGTTCTACCACACTTTCCACGCCGGGGGGCGGATCGGGACGACGCTTGACGGCGGCAGCGACATTTCGTCTTTCCTTTCCAAAGAGCGCCTCCAGTTGGGCGAGCCGTACCTGCACGGCTACGGTTCGCGCGGCGGCGGAGGGGACAAGGATCCCGAGAGGGCGCTGCGCGGCCAGATGCGCACCTTGATCGCCCGTGCGATAGGCGGCACGAAGGACTTCCGCTACTACCTGGGCGGGAGCCGGGAGGGCAAAGACCACGTGCAGTTGTTCATCTACGCCAACATGCCGGGCACCTTTGCGGTGGCCGGCAGGGACCTGGGCCGCGAAGTGGGCTACGTTCTCTACCACCTTGACGTCTTCAAGCCGGAGGAAGCGGATGGCTGAGACCGAGGAACGCGCGGAGCATGCGCTGGTCGCCTTGAACCTGCGCTACTCCTACAAGAGAACCCCCGCTCTGCAAGGCGTCAGTCTTGAGGTGGCCACGGGCTCGATTCACGGCTTTGTGGGACCCAACGGCGCCGGGAAGACGACGACGCTGAAGATACTGGCCACGCTGCTGAGGGCGCAGGGCGGAACCGTCAAGGTGCTCGGCCACGACATCGTTCGGGAGAGCAAGCAGGTGCGGGACCGCATCGGCTACATGCCGGACCACTTTGGGCTCTACCGGCAGATGGCGGTTTTCGAGTGCCTGGACTTCTTCGCCGCCGCCTACGGGATGCCGCCGGGCAAGCGTACCAGCGTCATCGTGGACGTGCTGGCGCTCACGGACATGGCGGGGCGGCGCGACAGCCTGGTGAGCAGCCTCTCGCGAGGGATGCAGCAGCGGCTGAGCCTGGCCCGAGCGCTGGTCCACGACCCCGACCTGCTGCTGCTGGACGAGCCGGCCTCGGGACTCGACCCGCGGGCGCGTGTCGAGCTGATGGAGATCCTGAAGGAACTGAGCAAGATGGGCAAGACCATATTCATCAGTTCCCACATCCTGAGCGAACTGGCCGGCCTGTGCGACGCCGTCACCATCATTGACCGCGGCTGGACCCGCTACTCCGGCTCGATGGGCGACCTGCTGGCCCGCGGCGAGGTGGAGGCGACCTACCTGCTCACGCTGACGGTTGACCCGCCCGCCGTTCGGGAAGCCCTCCAGCAGGCCGAGTGGGTGACGGCCGTCGAAAGGGCCGACGGCGACTCATCCTACCGCGTCACCCTCGACACGCAGCGGGCGGACACAGGCGCCCTCCTGCGCGCCGTGCTGGACAACGGGGGCGTCGTCGAATCCTTCCGCGTCGAGGCCCGAGACCTCAGCCGCGTGTTCATGGACCTGACCGAGCCTGGAGTACCGTGATGGCTCTGCCCGTGGCACCGTTCTTCAAGCGCTCGCTGGTGCGCGACTGCCGGCAGGGCAGGACGTACCTGGAGCGTGGGGGGCTGCTCGTGGCGACGCTGATCTGCCTCATGTCAGCGCACGCCGTGGCGGCCTTCCTCGGGGCGCCCGGTCTCCAACTGCTCAGCAGCATCACCGGCCTCAACGCCTTCCTCATCCTGCTGGCGGGGCCGAGCCTGTTCGCGTCCGTCGTAACCGAAGAGAAGGAGGACATGACCCTCGGGCTGGTCAAGATGACCGGCCTGGGGTCGCTCTGGATACTGCTCGGGCTCTCGGTGGGCCGGCTGCTGACGGCCTGCATGTTGCTGCTGGCGCAGGTCCCCTTCGTCGTCCTCGCCGTTGCGCTCGGCGGCGTCTCCCACTTGCAGGTGATCGCCGCTTACTGCGCCCTGGCAGCGCACCTGATCTTCATCAGTTGCCTGGGGCTGTTGTGCTCCACGGTCTGCAAGCGGACGCGCCGGGCGGCGAGTCTCTGCGTCGCGCTGATTCTCGGCTTCTTCCTGGTGCCGTGGGCCGTGGGCGAGTGGATCAAGGCCACGGTGGCGGGCGGAGTAGTGGCAAAGGGCGGCTTCGTAGACTCCGTCTTCGGCGGCCTCTGCGAGCTCGCCCGGGACGCTTCGGTCTTCACCCGGATTGGCGAGGTGCTGACCACCGGCTTCTCTGGCTCCCCGATAGGCTTCCAGGTGCTGGCCGACGTGGGAGCGGCGGCGCTGCTCTTCCTGCTGTCGTGGGCGCTCTTCAACCGGTGCACCAGGGAAGAGGGGACGCCGGCTCCCGGGCGCGGCGGAAGTTTCGGGCTGGGCGGCAGGCTGCGGCGCCTCGGGATGGGGCGCGCGTGGCGCAACGCCCTGGCCTGGCACGGGTTCTACTTCACCGCCGGCGGCAAGGCCATGATGGTCGTCAAGTTCGCGCTCTACGCGGCGCTGCTGGCCGGGATATGTGCGATCAGTTCGGCCGCCGGGGACCCGCTGGACAGGAAGGAGTTCGGCACCGTGGCCATGTCCATGGGCCTGGCCCTGGTCTGCCTCGAGCTGGCCGTCTGCCACGGGCGGGCATTCGGCGAGGAACGAAAGTCGCGAACGCTCGTGAGCATAATGCTGATCCCCGCATCGACCCACGGCATCGTCTATCGCAAGATGCTCGGATGCCTCCTGGGCATGGCGCCCGCTCTATCGCTGTTCTGTCTCGGCGTCGTCGTCTTCCCGGACGGCTTTGCTGAGGCCCTTGGCACAACCGTCACGGAGCCAGCCGCCTGGTGCGGCGTCGCGTGGTTCGTGCTCTTCTGCCAGTTGACGGCGCTCTTCTCGGTGCTGTTGCGGCGGGGCGGGCTGCTGCTGGCGTTTGTCGTCTCTTACTTCGGCATCCAGCTCGTGAGCGTCTTAATCATCATGTTCTTCGGGTTGATTTCGAGTGTTCAGTTCGGTCTCTTGATGGTGGCCCTCGTGAATGCCGCGGCGGCCGTGGTGGCGCACAAGCTCGCGCTGCGACTGCTTGAACGCGCGGCAGGCCGAGAGTGAGCCGCCGGACGGCCGCCGACTTCTTGACGGGCGGCGTATAATGCCTTGCCAGGAACGGGCGCGGCTGCGGGGACGAACCGACCGTCGGCAGGGCGCCCAAGAGGGGCTTCCCATCAGTTCCTTTCGCCGGTTAGGGCGATGTCCGAGTTGCTCCTGACCATCGGCGCCGTTGTCCTGTGGGCCGGCGTCTTCGTGCTGCTGGCCCTGCTCGCCTCGGCCGTGTGCGGCAGACGCGCTTTGACGGCGCGGGGCGTGCTCCTGGCCTACCCCGCCTTCTACGCGCTTCAGATCGTGCTGATGAAGGCGTTGGACCTGGCGGGCGCGCTCCGGCCGGGGCCGGTGAGGGCCGCATACCTCCTCCTGGCCTGCGGGCTGGCCGCCGCGCTGGCCGTCGTGCGCCGGACGGTGGGCCAGGCACGCCACGGACCCGGGCTGCAGCGCGCTACGGTCGTCTCGGGCAGGATCGCCCTCGCCTGCGGCGGGATCGCCGTGCTCGCCCTGGCCGGCGCGGCGATGCTCGGCCCCCAGGACATCTGGGACACCCAGACGTACCACCTGCCGATGGTCGCCACGTATTACCAGCAGGGAAGCCTGGCTCCCTGGCCGACGCAGTGCCCGCGCCAGGTCGTGCGGCCGAACGGCGCGGAGCTCCAGATGCTGACATTGGCCTTGCTGTCGGCCTCGGACGCACCGGTCGAACTGGCGAACGTGCTGGCGCTGGCGGTCGGGCTGGCGGCGGCGTTCGAGATCGCGCGGGAAGCGCTGAGGCAGCGCAGGCTGGCGCACCTTTCGGCGCTGCTCGTGCTGACTGCGCCGCAGGTGCTCCTCGGGGCGGGCTCGGCGGACAACGACGTGGTCTTCACGGCGGCGGTGCTCTGTGGGGTCTACTGGGCGGCGCGCTCCGCGCGGCGGTCGCCGAAGCGCGGGACCGGGGCCGCGGCGATGGCCGGACTCTCGGTGGGGCTGGCCTGCGCGACGAAGGTGCTCGGCGCACACGTCGCCGTGGCGGCCGGGCTGGCGCTGGCCGCGCTGTGGGCGGCGCGGCGCGTGCGGCTGAGGACGCTGGTCGTGTTCGCGGCCGTGGGGGGCGCGGCAGTGCTGCTGTTCGTCGGGCACCTGTACTGGCGGAACATTGCGGCGACGGGCCTGCCGTTCGGCCTCACGCCTTCCGAACAGGCGTCCATCGTCCGGCACGGCGTTTCCACTCCGGCGGCCGTCGCCCGCTTCTACTTCTACGAGCTATGCTTCAAGCGGCTGGTCGCGCCGCTCATGGCACACGACTGGAGCCACTTCGGCTACCTGTTCCCGCCCGTCTTCCTGGGGGGCGTCGCGTCGGCCGTCCACGTTCTTCTGACTGGCAGACTGCGCCGGAGGGCGGCGCTTGCCTCGCTTGCCATATTCGCGCCGGTGTTGTTCCTGCTGGTCGCCTGTCGCCGCCCGGCGCCGTGGGACCAGCGCTTCATGACGTGGATGGTCCCCTGCTTCGGGATACTTGCCGTGCGTTGGTTCGCCGGCGTCCGGCGCGAGGGGCACCTTGCGGCGGTCTCCCTGGTGGCGGGGCTCGCGCTGGCCGCTCTCTTCAACGTTTTCGGGCCCTATCCCCTGGGGCGCAGTTTCTGGAAGAGCGGCTACCACCTGCTGCGGCACGGGCAACTGCCTGTCCTGCTCGACGTGCGGCCCGCAGACTCGCAGCTGGAGGGGTACGCCGTCCTCGACGAACGGGCGCGGCCGGGAGACGCGGTGCTCTACGTCGGCGGCGGGAACACGTGGATGTACCCTTGCTGGGGGCGGGCGTTCGCGCGCCGCGTGGACGGCGTCGGCGGGGAGGAGGACATGCGGGAGAGGGCGCGGTCCGGCGCGTACCGGTTCATCGTCGTCGAGGGTGCCGCGGACAAGGCGCTGCGGCGGGCGGCGATGGAAGAGGCCCAGGGCGGCGGCTACGAGCAGATCGCGGGCGGGAAGATCAGGACCATCCTGGAACGCCCGCCGCCCCAGCCGCTTTGACAGGGCCCGGAGCGGGCTGATACCATTGGCCGGGTCTGCCGGGAGAACGGAGGGCCGCCGCCGTGGAAGGGACCGCGCTCAAAGAACGCGTGCAGCGACTGGCGCTGCTCACGCAGTTCGCCCCTTTCACGTGGCTCTACCGGGGGCTTTACGCGCTGGCGGTCCGCCTCTGCGTCCGCGCGCTCCGGCGCATCCCGGGCGTGCTTTCCATTTACCTGCGGCGCGGCCTGGCGTCGGGGCGGCCCGTCTACGGGCTGAGCGACATCGACCTGGCGGTTATCGTGGCGGACGAGGGCGGTGCACGGGCCTCATCGCGGGTCCGCTATGGCGGCGAGGCGCTGTGGGGCATCGTCCCGATGCTGGCGGAGGGCGAGTTGGGCGTTTACAGCCTGGGGCAGTTCCGCCGGCTCTACGAGCGGAGCCCTTTCTATCGAAGTCGGATCCTGCGCGGTCGCAGGGAGTGGCGGCTGCTGCACGGGGCGGACGTCCTGGCGGATCTGCCGGCCGCCGGCAGGGGCGAGGAGGCGCGCCTTGCGGTCGAAGAACTCAGGCCGGCGTGGCGCTGCCTCTCGCAGGAGCTTCTCCCCCGGGACGGCAGGCCGGCCTACGCGCGGCACTACGTGGCGTACAAGGCGCTTGCCGAGGCGGCCCGGGCCGCCCTGGTGAGCGACGGGCTGCCGGCTTCCCTTTCGAGGGACGAGGCCATCCGCCGGGCCGGGGAGCTTTGGCCGCAGGTCGCCGGGCCGCTGCGGGAAGTGGCCGCCTGCCGCGAGAACCTGCTGGCGGCGCGGCCCCTCGCCACGGACGGGCTGCTGGCCTCCTACGTGTTCCTGGCCGGGACGGCGCTCGGCCGGCCGCCGGCCGACTCGGACGCCCGCCTCGATCTGTCGATCCTGCCGCCGGAGCCTGCCGCGTTGCAGGCCCTGCCGGGCGGGCCGGCGCTCCGGACGATGAGCGAGGGGGTCGAGGCCCTCGACGGCATCGACCGGGCCGTGCTGGTGCCCCGGCTCCGGCTGCATTCGGTCGGCGCGCTGGGGCTGGACCCCCGCGAGTTTGCGGGGGCGACGGTCGATGCTTTCGATCTGGTGCTCGTGGGTCGGCGGCTACCGCCGGCGGCGGGGCTGAGAGCGTTGAACCGTTCGCTCGCGCCGCTCTGGCCGGCGGTGTGTCCGTACTTCTGCGACGGACGGGTGGCCGTTGCGCTCAGGCCCGTCCAGGACGGCGGCGTGCGGGACCCGGCCCGCGATCCGGCCTTCTTCGCGTGCCTGGCGACCGGGCGGAGCCTGGAGGGGAAGCTCGAGGCGAGTTCGCGGGCGGACGTGAGGGTGCCCGTGGACTCGGACGACGCGCTGCGGGAAAGGGCGCTGAGCCTGCTGGGGCTGTTCGCCGAACGGGACGTGTATCGCATGTCTCCGCGGAGCTTCCTGGCGCTGTTCTGGGAGGCATGCCGGGCGGCGTGGATGGCGCTCCAGCCGGGGGGCGGGTCGGTGCCCGTGCCGACGTCCAGCGAGGACGTGCTGGAACGGGTCGCGGCCCTCACGCCGGCGGCTGCCCCACTGCTGCGCCGGCTGCGCGGCGAGCCGTCCGAGGCGGCCCGGCTGACGGCCGCGGCCGTCGAGTATGCGGGGGGGCTGGAGCGGCTGGTCCGGGGCGAGCGGGCCGACGTGCCGGTGCCGCCCGACGAGGCGGGGCGCAGCCTGAGCATCTCGGTCGTCATCCCGACCAGGAACCGCGCGCGGCTGCTCGACAGGGCACTGCGGTCCTTGGCCGCACAACAGCGCCTGCCTGACCAGGTGGTCGTGGTGGATAATGGCTCCACGGACGATACGGCCCGGGTCGCACGCTCCTTCGACGGCTCGCTCAATCTGACCCTCGTGCGCGAGGAGACGGTGGGGATCCCGCACGCCCGCAACGCGGGCCTGAGGCACTGCCGGGGGGACGTGGTGGCGTTCATCGACGACGACTGCGTGGCGCACGCGGACTGGCTGCTCGAGATCGAGAAGCCGTTTCTGAGGGACCCCCGCCTGGGGGCGGTCGGCGGCAGGTTGCTTCCCCTGGAGCGGGGCGACGGGCCGGTGGCCCATTTCTATGACGAGCGGATGCGCGGCGCGGCGCCGTCGGTCGGAGGCCAGGAAGCATGATAATACAGGTCCTGGCCAATCTGCGCGACGAGGGTTACCTGGAGCGGGGCCGGCACCCGACCGTCGCGCCGTTCTTTGCCGGCGCGAACGTCGCCTTCCGCCGGGAGGCGCTCGACCAGGTGGGAGGGTTCGACCCGGCCTGCGAGACCGGCGAGGACTGTGACATCTGCGCCCGGATCGCCCTGGCGGACTGGGACATGTACCTTCATCCCGGGGCGACGGTCTCCCACGGCAACCCCTCGAAGCTGTCGCAACTGGTGCGCCAGTGGTTTCGATACGGGCTCTACCACCCGTACGTCTTCGCCAAGCACAACGAGTCGGCCCTTGAGTTCTACGTGCGCCTCGGCCGCACCGCGGGCGGGCAGCGCCACGGATGCCTGTTCTATCGGCGGCTGCCGGTCGGAGTGGTCGTCTTCGTCACCACGTTCCTGCTGCTGCACCTGTGCCTGTTGCTGACGCTGGTCGCCGGGGTGCTCGGATGCGCTCCGGCGGCGTGGGCGGCCGGCGGGGCCGCCGCCGTGCTTGCCGCTCTTTACGCGTGGCCCGACGTGTCCCGCCACGGGCTGCTTCGGGGCGCCGCGTTCACACTGATTCGCTACGCCGCAGACATGGCGCTCTTCGTCGGCGCCCTCATCGGCGGCCTGCGCCAGCGGATGCTGTATCTGAGCGCCACGATAGACTGAGCCGTGCAGGTTGTCCAGACGGTGGAGGGAAACGATGCGGACGCTTCTCCTGAACCCTCCCTCTGCGTTCGAGGGCAAGTTCGTCTCCCGCGAGCAGGGCGGGATCGGGACCGTGGAGGAGCGATTCCTGCCCAGCGAGATGCTCATCACCGCCGCTTACCTGCGCCGCGCCGGACACGAGGTGGACGTGGCGGACGTTGACGGCCGGGGACCGGACCTGTCCCGCTACGACGCGGTCGTCGTCTGGGTCTGCATCCTCCACACGTACCACGCGGACCTCGACTGGCTGCGCCGCGCCAAGGAAGCCGGCTGCCGAACGGTGATGGTGCTGAACGATCCCTACGGCGACTTCGAGGCGCAGACGCTCGCGCGGCACCCATTCATCGACGCCGCGGTGCGGCTCTGGGAGCGGCCGCTGAGCCTGGAGGCCCTGTTTCGGAGCTGGCAGGCGGGCACCCGGGCGGAGTGCCCCGGCCTCGTCCTGCGCGACGGCGAGGCACTCGTGGATACAGGACTCCATGCGCAGGAGGACGACCTGTCCTATCTCGTCACCAGCGCAGGGCTTCTGGAAGGGCAGCCGCTCGACGGCTACGACGCCGTGGGCATCACGCCGGGCAGGGGATGCGGGGGGCGGCACTCCTTCTGCCTGTTCGGGCAGAGCGTGCAGCACAAGCGCCCGGTCGCCGACGTGCTGGCGGAGGTCGAGGCCGTGGCCGGACGAACCGGGCGGATCCTGATCCTGGACCCCGACATGGCCGGCACGCGGGCGTGGACGGAGCAGTTCTGCAGGGAGCTGAGCGCGCGGGGACTCCCCGTGCGCTGGCGGGCCGACCTGCGCCCGGAGCAGGCGTCCCCGCCCCTGCTGAAGCTGCTGCGGGACGCCGGCTGCGACGAGGTGATGGTCGCCGTGCAGACCCTCGACAGCGGCGTGGCCAGGGGGCTGAGGGCGGGGCAGAGCCCCGCGATGCTGCGGCGCGCCCTGCGGGACATACGTGACGCGGGCATCCGGCCCATCCTGTTCTTCTACGTGGGGTGGCCCTGGGACAGCGAGGAGAGCCTGGACAAGGTCAGGCAGTTCCTGCGGCAGGAGCCGGTCGCGAGCTTCTACCTGAAGCAGGTGCGCCCGTGGCCCGGCACGCCGCTGCACGAGAGGTTCCTGGAGATGGGCCTCCTGGAGGGCGGGCTGAGCCCGGATGACTTCGTTCGCTCCGGCTCGCCGCTCTGCCCCACGCTCCACCTCTCGCCGGAGCAGCAGGAGCGGTGGAAGCGCCGCATCGGGCGGGCCGCGATGCTCAGGCCGCGTTACGTGTGGCGGTTCCTGAGGGAGCGGCGGATCCGGCCCCGCCACGTGGCGCAGTTCGTCTCGCTGGCGCTGGGACGGAACATCTTCAGGGGAAAGTGACCGGCCCGGCGGAAGCATCCATGCGGCACTCACCGATCAACAGCGAAGCCCTGAAGAAGGTCGCCGTGCTCCTGCGGGACCACTCCCTGCCGCAGATCGCCAACACGCTGCACTACGCCTGTCACGCCGTCTGCGGCTTCCCGTTGGCAAACCTGCCTTACCGGCCGGTCTGGCTGGTCATCACCCCGCGATGCAATCTGCGCTGCGGCCACTGCTCGTACGGGAGTCCGGACAGCCCGCGGGAGGCCCTGGACTGCCCCGAGATGTCCCTGCGGACGTTCGCGCGGGTGCTGGACCGGTTCCCCCGGGCCATCGCCGTCGGGCTCGGGGCAGCGGAGCCGTTCCTTCACCCGCGGGTCTTCGACATGGCGCGCCTGGCGCACCGACGCCGCAAGAAGGTTCACCTGCCGACCAACGGGACGTTGCTGGGCGAGAGGCTGGACGAGGTGCTGGACTCGCCGGTGGACTTCCTGAACGTCAGCCTTTACGGGACGGACGGCGAGGGCTTCGCGGAGCTGACCGGCGGCCGGCCCGACGCTCCGACAGGCACGGCGGCGCATGTTGGATCGCTCGCAGCCGCAGCCGCTGCGCTGTCTGCACTGCGAGGAGTTGATGACTGAGCGGGCCGTGCTCGGCGGGTGAGGTCAGGCGGCCTGGTATCCGAAGGACTTCAGGCGCAGGAGGTTGTATATGTTGACGTTGAACTTCGCCATGCAGCAGGCATTGCAGGAACAGCCCTCCATCAGTCGCCCCCGCTGTGGCATGGTGAGCGCTGCGTGCCGGAACTCGTCGTAGCGGGCCGAGTGCCACAACTCGCGTATCGGGTCCCTGCCGGCCCTGCCCATGACGATCTTCGAGTGCAGGCACGGCGTCATCGCCCCTTCCAGGTCAAACTCCGCGTAGATCCAGCCGATGAAGCAGGGGATCTCCCTGTAGAGGTGCCCCGTGCTGAGCCAGCCGGCGTGAACGTTCAGGTTATCGTGCAGGTATTCGGCCACGTTGGTGCGAATGCCCCATTGGCGCGCCAGCGCCAGGCACCGGCGCAGCTCGCGGCGCAGTTCCGCTTCCTGATCGGGGTCCAGCACCAGGGAGGCCAACTCGCCGGCCCTGTGGTCGAGCCGGATCGGCCGGTAAAGCACCTCCCGCACGCCGAGGCTGCGGGCGTGCTCGAGCATGGCCCGCACGTTGCGGAAGTTCTCGACGTGGATCACGTGCATGGTGGAGACGCGCGGCTCCCCGGCCGCCGCCAGCGAGCCGATGAGCCGGCAGAGGCGCTGGAACTGCGCCGGCGTCCCCGAAGGGTGCACCCGCAGCCACGTCTCCTCGTCTCCGGCGTTGACGCTGAACCGGAAGTGCGCCCGGCTCCGCGCCCAAGCCTCCGCCCTGCCCTCGTCGGCGACGATCCCGTTCGTCAGCACGTAGGGCTCCATCCGGAGGGCGCCCATGAGCTCCAGCATCCGGTCGAAGTCGGGATGCAGCGTCGGCTCGCCGTCTCCGCCCAGCACGACGCGGAAGGTGCCCATGCGCCGGGCCTCGCGCAGGATCGTCTCGAAGACCGCCCCGTCCATGAAGGCCGGTCGCCTCCCCTTTGCGGCCTGGCCGGCGGGCTTGGGGAGCAGCGGCGAGTGCTCCCAGCACATCACGCAGTCCGTGTTGCAGCGGTTGGAGATGGCCAGGGCCACGGAGCGCGGGCCTCCCAGCGTCCGCCTGGTGGAGAGTATCCCCCCCAGGGCACGAAGCCCGCTGACAAGGTTCCTCACGCGCCACAGCATGTCTGTCACCGTTCTGTCCGGGTCCGCGAAGGCCCCGCGTTCGGGCCACAGATGTTAGCAGGTCCCCGCGTACGGCACAATTGACACGAGGAAAGGCTGTGGCTAAACTGCGCGAGAGTGCGTCCGATTCGTTTGCTGGACCGTTCGGTTTCTCGACAGTCAATCCGTGAGGACCGGGTAATGGCATCGACGGAAAGACCCGTCAAGGTGGGCTTGATCGGGTGCGGGCAGGCGGCTGTTAGGGGGCACCTGCCCGCCTTGAAGCGCGTCCGCGGCGCCGAGGTCGTCGCCCTGGCGGACCTCAATCCGGATCGGCTCAGACAGGTGGCAGACCGGTTCGGCATTGAGCGCCGCTGCGCGAATGTTGCGGACCTGCTTGAACATCCCGGGTTGGAGGCCGTCGCCGTGTGCGTCCCGGCCCGGTTCCACGTCGAGGTGGCGGCGGCGGTGCTGGAGGCGGGAAAGCACCTGTTCCTCGAGAAGCCCCTGGCGCTCTCGCTGCCGGAGTGCGATCGGCTGATGGAGACGGCCGAGGGGTCACCGGGCATCGCCACGGTCGGCTTCAACATGCGCTGGCACCGGTTGGTGCGCCAGGCGAGGCAGCTGGTCCGCGCGGGCAGGCTCGGGGAGGTCAGGATGATCCGCACGGGCCTTGCCTGTCGGGGGCACAACGTCGGCAGCGTGCCCGAGTGGCGGAAGCGGCGCGTGATGGGGGGCGGGTCCATCGTTGACATCGCCATTCACGATTTCGACCTGTGGCGGTTCCTGCTCGACGGCGAGGTGGAGGAGGTGTTCGCGGCCAGCCGTCCCGGCGAGACGGATGACGAGGTAGTCGCCGTCGCCGCCCGGATGGCCGGAGGGGCGTTGGCCAGCTCCTCGTACGTCGAGTGCACGGCGGCGCAGTACGAAGTGGAGGTCTTCGGGTCGGCCGGCCGGCTGGCCCTGGCGTGTTACCGGTTCGACGGCCTGCGGGTCTTCCCCCTCTCCAGTAGCCCCGGCGACCCGCTGACGCGGCTGCGGGGCGCGGCGCACACCCTGAAGGAGCTGCCCCGCGCGCTGCTGCGCCGGGGCGGCGTCAGCGACTACAACGCCTCGTTCCAGGGGGAATGGCGGCACTTCCGGGACGCGGTCAGGCACGGCACGATGCCGGAGTGCACTCTCGCCGACGGCAGGCGCGCGCAGGAGATCGTGCTGGCCGCCGTCGAGTCGGCGTCGACCGGCCGACCGGTGAAGGTGGCAGAGGCGCCGGGCGAGATCCGGCCGCCCGGTTGATCCCGGCGTCAAGTTTCGAGGGCCGGCCCCCGCAGGAACTCGGCCAGGACTGCCGCGCTCTGCCGCGGGTCCGGCCCCAGGGCGAAGTCATAGACCCGCGAGCACCCGATCACCCTCAGACTGTTCCAGAGCCGGGACAGCGCGACGCCGGCCTTGCCCGCGATCTCCCAGGGACTGCGCTGGAAGACGAACTCGACGCCCTGGTAGAGGCCCAGCCCGACGACGCAGTTGCGCAAGAAAGGGCCGATGGCGCGCCGCCGCCCCACGGGGACTATGGACGACGGGCCGGACAGCCGCCTGCGCCCCAGCAGCACGGCGCCGGGCGGGCAGGGCGCGGCGACCCTGTCCGCGAAGTGCTCGATGTCGATGAGCGTCTTCGGGCCGTGTTCCATGCGCCGCACCGTACGCACGTACCTCTCCGGCACGTCCGCCGGCTCCGCGCCCGCCCGGACGCCGATCCGGAGGGGGAAGGGGCAGACCCACCCCGAGCGCGAGAGCAGGGGCGAGTCCTCCGAGATGAGCCGGACGCCTTCGGTGCGGAGCAACTCGAGGGCAAGCGTGGTCTTCCCCCCGGCGGTCGGCAGAAGGACCAGCACGGCCCGCCCGGCCACCTCGACGCCCAGTGCGTGAAGCCGGTGCAGCCCCAGCCGGTCCAGGCGCTGGCCCACCTCGGAAAGGACCGTCAGGAAAGCGATCTCATGCGCCAGGTCACGGTCGTCGCAGTAGACGTCGCAGTGGCGTCGGCTGTGGGTGCAAACGGTGAGCGCCCGGCCGAAGTAGTCCAGGTACGAGACGTCCCCTGTGCGGTACACCGTGTTGCGGGGCGTCTGGAGGGCGGCCCCGAGCGGCGGGAGCTCTCCGGGCCTGGCGCATTCCCCGAGCACCCGCAGGCTCAGGCCGGCCTCCCGGGGCGAGGTCCCGAAATACGAGAAGTCGCGCCGGACGTCCTCGATGATGCCCTCCCGTTCCGATTCCACGCGCACCGTCAGCCCGTAGAAGTCGAACCACGCGGCGTTGTCCGTGCGCTCTCCGCCCATCAGCTCACCCCGTAACGGTCCGTCGGTCGCCTCACCGCCACACCCTCCTCGCCGCCCCGAGCAGTTCCCGGACGGTCGTCTCCCGGGATGCGAGCACCACGCCGCCGTAAAGGAGCCCGAGCAGGGCCAGCTTGACGAGGAGCAGCGGGCCGTCCGTCGGCCAGAGCCGCGCGACGGCGAAGACCAGACCCCCGCCCAGCCCGCAGCGCAGCAGCGTCATCGGCGGCATCCTGAACGGCACCCATCGGCGCCCCAGTAAGAGAGCAACCGCGGCGCCGAGAGCGAAGGTGGCCGAGGAAGCGGCGGCCGCCCCGGCAGTGCCCCATCTCGGTATCAGGAGCCAGTTCAGGCCCAGGCCACAGGCCAGCAGTCCCACCAGGGCAGCCAGGCGGGTGCCGGGCCGGTCCGACGCCGCCACGAACTGAAACCCCATGTGCATCAGCGCCGCCAGCGCGATGCCCGGCGCCAGGATCAACAGGGGCAGTGCGCTGTCCGCGTACCGCGATGAGAACAGGAACACCGCGATCTCCCGGGCCGACCCCGCCATGACCGCACAGACGGGCAGGAACAGGATCAGAAGGAAGCGCAGGGCCTCCGTTGCAGCGGCTCCGGCCCGTTCGGCACGGCCGCCCGCCACTTCCATCGACACGCGCGGGAAGACCGCTCCCGCCAGCCCGTAGAGCATGAACAGCGGCAAGCGGGACAGCGAGTACGCCACCCCGTAGATGCCCGCCGCCCGGGGGTCGTCGACCATGCCCTTCACCAGCCACATGTCCGCCGTCATCAGCGCGGCGAACACGAGCGTCGTGGGCACCGAAACGGTGGTCCAGTACCTCACGCGCCGCGCCAGGGGGCCGTAGTGTACCGACGGTATCCGCCGGTTCTCCCTGCCCAGGAGGAACGCGGCCAGAAGGCCGGCGGCTGCCACCCCGACGAAGACGCCGAACACGGCGCCCCGTGCGCCGAAGCCCAGGTACAGGAACGCCAGCGTCGCAACGGCCCCCAGGCAGGCGTAAGACGCCTTCACGGAGGCGGAGGCCATGAATCGCCGCATGCCCGACAAGAGCCGCTGCCCGGCGCAGACAAGCCCGATGAACGGCACCTGGAACGCGGCGATCCAGAACAAAGGCACCATCAGTGGGTCCCCGAGCCACGCCGAGAGTGGGCGGGAAGCCAGCAGCAGCGCCACGGTGGCGAGCAGGACCGCCGGCGCGTACCACCTCAGCGCCAAGCCCAGCCCCTGGCGGAGCCTCCTCTCGTCCTCGGAGACGGCCTTCTCAAGGCCGGGCAGCACCACGGAGCCCACGACGGACCGCGCCCACGTGAGCACGAGCAGGACGATCACGAGCCGCCCGTACCACTCGACCGAGAGCGCCCGGCCGGCGGCGATCCGCACGGCCGCGTTGCTGACCAGCACGGAGGCGTGCGCCGCCGACAGGAGGATCGCTCCCCGCGTTGTGGACTCCCCGCGTTGCGCGAACGGGACGCCCCCCGGCGGCACGAGGGTCGCCTCGGCGCCGGGCCGGTCCGGTGTCACCGATTCGCACGAGGGCATGTCAGTGCTCCCGCAAGTAGTGACGCTGACAGCGGGCTACCTTTCGCCGTCGGTGTCCACGCGCCAGAGGTCGTGCCGGGCGCCGTGGACGTTCTCGGCCGCCAGGGTCCCGGTCAGCATCGAGTGGTCCATGTTATTGTAACGGTGCAGGCCGTTCCGGCCCGCGGTCTGCAGGTTCTCGACGGTGCTCAGGAAGCCCCGGATCGTGAGGAGGTTCTGCTGGTAGGCCCGGTCGTAAACGGGATAGGCCATGGGCTGCCTGATGACGAACCCGTCCCGGACCTCGCCCGCCTCGCCCAGGCCAAGTTGCTCCAGTTCGGCGGCCGCCAGGGCGACCAGCTCGGCGTCCGGCATGGTCCACACGCCGTCGCCTTCGTTGCAGAAGTACTCCATCCCCAGGGAGGTGGTCCCGAGGTCCGGCGCCATCACCGGCGAGAAGTTGCTGTAGTTCTGGACCCTCCCCACCCGCACGCTCGGCTCGTGCACGTATATCCAGTTGTCCGGGAACAGGCGCGGCCGCCCCATTATCAGGCCCACCAGGATGAAGTCGCGGTGCCTCAGTCCTCGCGCGGCGTGCAGGACCGCCTCGGGCGGGGCGGGCCGCATCCGGCCCACAAGCTCGGGCAGGGGCATCGTGGAGACGACGTGATCGGCGCGGACCTCCCGCGCGCCGGCCCCTTCGCCCAGGACAAGGCTCACGATCCGCCCGTCGCGCCTGTGCAGCGCCGTCACCTCGCTGCCGAGCAGGACTTCCCCGCCGCGCGCCCGCACCTCCGACTCGATGCGCTCCCACATCATGCCGGCGCCGTTGACGGGATAGAGGAACTCGCTGATGAGCGTCCGCGCGCCCCCGCGCCCGAAGACGGCGTGTTGAAGCGCCCGGCCCACGGAGAGGCTGCCTATGCGCTGCGCGGCCCAGTCGGACCGTATCTCGCTGCACGGCATCCCCCAGACCTTCTCGCTGTAGGTCTTGAAGAAAGTGCGGTAGAGGCGGTTGCCGAAGCGGTTGGCGAGCCACTGCTCAAGGGTCTCTCGCTCGCGGCGGGGCGCCAGCTTGGCGCGCAGGTAGCTCAGCACCACCAGCGCGCTCTCCGTCAGCCCCAGCTTGCGCAGCGTGTCGTAGACGTCCAGCGGGTACCTGAAGAGTTCGCCCCCGTGGAGGATGCGGGACAGCCGCCGGACGGTGAGCAGGTCTTCCCCCAGCATCCCCCGCCACAGCGACTCGACGCGCTCCATGCGGGTGTGGAACCGATGCCCGCCCACGTCGAAGCGGCACCCCTTGTGGACCTCGGTCCGGGCGATCCCCCCGACCTTGTCGGCCTTTTCCAGGACGGTCGCCGCCGTGCCCCGCAGGCAGAGCTCGAGGGCGGCCCCGAGGCCCGCCGGGCCGGCCCCGATCACGGCAACCGCTTGCAGCTTGACCGGTTCCTCTGTCATGCGCGCCTGCGTCATCCCGTTCGCTCGTGCTGGGGCCCGTCACTTCCGGGCGGTCCCCGCCGCCCGATGAGGTGACGGACCAGGCCGACGCCGAACGCCACGCCGCCGTAGAAGTAGTAGAACAGGTTCCAGGGGATCGCCTTCAGCGCGAACCACGCTCCCCGCCTGCGCCAGAGGAAAAGGTAGAGTGGCGCGTTCAGCGCGAGCAACGCCGCCGCCGCCAGGGCCGAGACGACGAGCGCCTCCCGCCACCAGACCGCCGCGACCAGCGAGACGAGCAGCAGCAGCACCGCCAGTACGCTGAGTCGGCTCGGCAGCCTCAGGTTCGGGCCGGCGGCCACACGGCGGTGCCGCAGAATCAGGTCGGTCCACGGCAGGGCGCGTTGCAGCAACTCGACCTTCAGCAGCGAGAGCGGAGTCCAGACCTTCAAGTGCTTCACCTGGAGCGCCTTGCACAGGCGCACCCTCTGTCCTGCTTCCTTGAGCCGGTAGCCCAGCTCGATGTCCTCGACGCAGGGCACGCGGTAGCTCTCGTCGAACCCCCCCGCCCGCAGGAAGACGCTGCGCCGCACGGCGCCGCACGCGGCGAAGAAGGTGGACGCATCCTCCGGGGACGCCTGGTGGAAGTAGTGATGGGACAGGTGTTTGAACTGCGAGAGGAAGTTCACGGCGGGCGGGTCGTCATCGTAGGAGCCGAAGAGCGCGGCCAACTCCGGGTCCTCGGCGAACGATTCGGCGACGAGGGCCAGGGCATCCTCCGGCAGGACCACGTCCGCGTCCACGAACAAAAGGACGGCGCCGCCGGCCGCCTGCGCGCCGAGGTTGCGGGCCGCCGCCGGTCCGCCCCGGGCGGCCGTGCGAAGGACGCGGGCCCCGAACTCCTCCCCGACCAGCGCCGACCCGTCCGTGCTGCCGTCGTCCACCACGATGATTTCCGCGGGCGGCGGAACGCCGCGCACCACGCTCGCCAGGCATTGCCGGAGGTCCTGCTCGCCGTTGTGGACCGGGATGACGACGGAGATGGACAACTCCCCGTCGGCCGCCCCCGCCCGGTTCTCAACGGACCCGTCCGGCGCCTCGGGCGCCCGAGCTGGAGCCGATTCTCCGGTATTGAGTTCGTGAGGCATGGGCGACCGAGGACAGAGCAAGAGGGCCCCGTTGCGGACAGCCTCCCGTGGAACGGGGCCACATTATAGCAGTCTCATCTGCCCGAGCAACCCTGGTCAGCCGGATTCTGGCCGCGCACTCCGGAACACGTGCGCGGGTAGGAATGGTGGGCGGACCGGGATTCGAACCCGGCGCCTCTTGCTTGTAAGGCAAGCGCTCTATCCGGCTGAGCTATCCGCCCGCACCGTGTATCAGGGTACCCTGAGGGGCGGGCGGGGGTCAAGCGCCGCGCAGCCCCGCCAGTTGCCGTAGCGCGGGTTGTTGTGCTATAGTGCGCTTTCGCACCGTCCGCCAATGGGGTCCTCCCGTGCAGGCTTTCCGCAAGGCAATCGTGGTGGCGAATCCGACCAGCGGCAGCGGCCGGGCGGCGCGCTGCCTGGATGAGGTCGCCGCTTCGCTCGGCGGCGTCGCCGGGCAGGTCCAGGTCGTGCTCACGGCGCAGGCCGGGGACGGCCGGCGAGCGCTTCAGGACCTGGGGGAGGACAACGTCCTGGCCGTGGCGGTCGGGGGCGACGGGACCTTCAACGAGGTGCTTAACGGGGCGCGGCTGGATGCCTGCACGCTCGCCGTGATTCCGGCGGGCACGGGGAACGTGCTGGCCAAGGAACTCGGCATGTCGCGCCGGGTCGGCAGGGCCGTCGCCCAGTTGCTGGACGGACGCGTGACGCTGCTGGACGTGGCCACGTGCAACGGGCGGCGCTTCGTCTCGATGTTCGGCGCAGGCGTAGACGCGCGGGCGGTGGAGCTGGTGCACGAGTGCCGCAAGGGGGGCCTGACGCAGCTCCACTACGTGCCGCACGTCACGCGGGCGGCGCTGCGCCCGCCGAGTCACCGGATCGAGGTGGAGGTGGACGGGCGGCCTTTCGCGTGCGGGGCCTGCCAGGTCTCGATCGGCAATACGCACAGCTACGGCGGGCCGATAGAGATGACGCCCGCCGCGGCGCCGGATGACGGGCTGCTGGACGTCATGTGCATGAGATGGGACGGCCCGGGCCAGATGGCGGGCATGATGGTGTGCGGCCTGCTGCGCAGCCTGCACCTGAGCGGCGCGGCCCGGTACGGGCGCGGGCGGAGGGTAGTCGTCCACGCGCCCGGCGACCGCGTGCCGTACGAGGTGGACGGCGACGCGGCGGGTGTGCTCCCGGCGGCGGTGGAGGTCCAGCCGGCGGCGGTTCGGCTTCTGGTGCCGAGGGCCTACCGGCCGGTGCAGCGCAGGCCGGAGGAGGATGGCTGATGGAGTGGGAACGGTTCGACGCGTTGCTGGACGCGGCGCTGGCCGAGGACGCGGCGTCGCGGGACGTGACCACCCGCGCGCTGGTGGCGCCGGAGAGGGTGGTGTCCGCACGGGTCCGCGCCGGCGGGGACGGGGTGGTCTGCGGCCTGCCCCTGGCGCAGCGCCTGGCGGAACGTTTCGACACGAGGATCGAGTTCGATCCGTGCGCTCGCGACGGCGAGGCCGTGGCACAGGGGGCGGTGGTGGCCGCGTTGCGCGGGCCGGCGGCGTCGATCCTTGCCGTCGAGCGCGTGATGCTCAACTTCCTCCAGCGCCTCAGCGGCGTGGCCACGCTTGCGGCCCGGTTCGTCGAGGCCGTCGAGGGGACGGGGGCCCACATCTACGACACGCGCAAGACCACGCCGGGCTGGCGGCGGCTGGAGAAGTACGCCGTGCGGTGCGGCGGTGGCTGCAATCACCGGATGGACCTGGGGGCGGCGGTGCTGATCAAGGACAATCACCTGGCCCTGGCGGCCCCCGGGGGCATCGCCGACGCCGTGCGCAAGGCGCGCGAGGCATGCCCCGACCTGACGGTGGAGGTGGAGGTCGAAGACCTGTCCCAGCTCGAAGGGGCGCTGGCGGCGGGGCCGGACGTCATTATGCTGGACAACATGACGCCCGACGAGGTGCGCCGCGCCGCGGAGATGGTCCGACGGAGCGGCGCCGGCGCGGCGCCGGCCGTCGAGGCGAGCGGTTCGATCACGCTGGCCAACGCGGCCGAATACGCAGCGGCGGGGGCGGACCGGATATCGGTCGGGGCGTTGACGCACTCGGCGCCGGCGTTCGACCTGTCGCTGGACATCGTTCCGTAGGCGGCAGTTGAAGAATGTAGCTCGGTCGCCCTCGGCCGAGGAACCCCACAGGCGAGGGCACCTGTGCTACACCGGCATTGTCCCTTGCGTAGGCGGCCTCAGCCGAGTGCCTCCATGGCGGCCCGCACGCCTGCGCCGAAGGGGAACTCGTAGCCCAGTTCCCTGAGCGCTTTCTCCAGCGTGCTGACGGCGACCAGGAGGTCCTCCTCGCTGACGTATCCCATATGGCCGATGCGGAAGATCTTGCCCTTCAGGGCGCCCTGGCCGCCGGCGATCTGGACTCCGTACTTGTCCTGCATCAGGGAGACGAGCTTGCCGGTGTCGAGCCCCTCGGGACCGTACACGGCAGTGACGCCGTTGACGGGGTTGTCGGGGACCAGTTTGAGGCCGAGCGCGCCGACGGCCTCGCGGGTCGCCTGCGCCAGGCGCGCGTGCCGGGCGTGGACGTTGTCGAGACCTTCCTCGAGCATCATCTCCAGCGCCTTCTGCTGCGCCCGGACCAGGGAGACGGCCGCCGTGAAGGGCGTGGTCGTCTTGGCCCAGTTCTTCTTCATCGCCGTCAGGTCCAGGTAGTAGCGCGGCGACTTGCACGCGGCGACGGCGTCCCACGTCCGGGGTGAGACGGCGATGTAGGCGAGTCCCGGCGGGATCATGCACCCCTTCTGGGAGCCGCTGGCCACGATGTCAACGCCCCATTCGTCCATCTTGACCGGGTGCACGCCGACGCTGGTTATCGCGTCGATGGCCAGCAGCGTGTCGCTCTGGCTGGTGAGGCGGGCGATGGCCTCCACGTCGCTCAGCGCGCCCGTGGACGTCTCCGAGTGGGTGATGTACATGGCCCGCGCGTCGGGGTGCTCTTCCAGGGCGGCCTCCACCTGGTCGGCGGTGAGGGACTGGCCCCATTCCAGGTCGATGGAGACGACGTTGCACCCGTACGTCTCGCACAGCTCGCACCATCGTTCGCCGAACTTGCCTGCCGGGGCGCAGATGACCTTGTCCCCGGGGGAGCAGACGTTGGCGACGGCGGCTTCCATCGCCGCCGTGCCGCTGCCAATGATGACGTAAACGTCCTGCTCCGTGCCGAAGAGCGCCTTCAGCCCGTCGGCGACTTCCTGGAGGATGGCGGAGAACTGCGGCGTCCGGTGGTGAATCATCGGCGCGGCCTCGGCCAGCAGCACCTCGTGCGGCACCATGGTCGGGCCGGGCGTGAACATGTAGCCCTTCTTCATCTGGTACTCCCTGTCAGAAATGTTTCGCGTCTGACCGCTGCGAAAGAGCGCGTATTATAGACGGGGCATAAGTGGCGTTCAAGCTCGGCGTCAGCCCGGCGGCGCGAGCAACATGCCGAGGGCGAGGTAGGTGCAGATGCAGAATAGGTCGCTCAGCATCGTGATGAACGGTCCCGAGCTGACCGCCGGGTCAATGCCCACGGCGTTGAAGGCGAGCGGGAAGATCATCCCCAACATGCCCGCGAAGATGATGGCGACGGCGACCGCGAGGCCGACGGCCACCATGAGACGGACGCTCGTGCCCACCAGGACGACCCCGAGCACGCCCGCGAGCAGGGAACAGCAGACGGCCAGCAGGAGGGCGACCACGAGCTGCCTGCCCAGAAAGCGCGCCAGCCGCGTGTGACGGATGTTGCCCAGCGCCAGGGCGCGCACCATGATCGTCGAGCCCTGGATGGCCACCTGGCCCCCCATCAGGGGGATGAGCGGGATGAAGAACGAAAGCTCGACCACCCCGCGCAGCGCCCCCTCGAACCGGCTCATCAGGAAGGCGATAAACAGGCCGTCCAGCACGGACAGCATGAGCCACGGCAGCCGCAGGCGCGTGCTGTCGTACACGCTGGCGTGCATGGGGTCGCGCTCACCCGTGCCGGCCAGCTTGTACATGTCCTCGTCCGTCTCCTGCTCGGCGGCCTCCAGGATGTCGTCCACGGTGACGACCCCGATCATCTTCTCGGCGGCGTCGACCACGGGAATCGCCTCCAGCCGGTAGTGCGTGGCCGCCCGGACGAGTTCCTCCTGGTCGGCCTCCGGCGAGGCGGCGAAGGGGCACTCCTCCATCAGGTCGCGCAGCGTCCGGTCCGGCGAGGCGAACACGAGGCGTTGCAGGGGCAGGTAGCCGACGAGCCTGTCCGCCTCATCGGCGACGAAAAGGTGGCCGACCGTTTCGGCCTCGCGGCTGCGCTGGGTGATCTCGATGGCCTCGCGGGCCGTGATGCCCACAAAGAGCACGACGAACTCGGGGGTCATCAGGCCGCCGGCCGAATCGGACCGGTACTTGAGCAGTCGCTCTGCGGCGGCGGCCTGCTCCTGGGGTATCTGCCCCAGCAGCGCGTCGGCCTGCGCGGGAGGCAGGAGCGCCAGGACGTCAACGGCCTCGTCGGGCTCCATCCTCCCCACGGCGTCCTGGAGGCGGTGGGGTGCCGCCTCGGCGAGCGTCTGCACGGCGTCGTCGCCGAGCTCGCCCAGGACCTCCGCCCGGGTCTCCGGGTCCAGGTGGCGGAACAGGGCGCCCTGCTCCTCCTCGCTCAGTTCCTCCAGCACGGCAGCGATGTCGGCCGAGGGGACGTCCTGGAGCAGGGGCGCGACGGCCTCGGCGGAGCCGTCCTCCAGGCTCTCCCGGACGGCGTCGAGCAGCCGCGGTTCGCGCTCCGTCGCCTCTTTGGACGGGCCTGTGCTCACGGTCGGCACCCGTGCTCAGTTGAAGGTTCGGGACAGGGCGGACGACGAACGGGCCGACGCACCGATTATAGCTGCCCGCCCCGGCAAATTGAAGCCGGCCCTCCGGCGACGGCTGCCTCCTGAGTCGGGAACGCGGTGGAGCCAGCGGAGGGGCTCGAACCCTCAACCCCGGCTTTACGAAAGCCGTGCTCTACCATTGAGCTACGCTGGCCCCGCGCAACCTGCGATTATACCCGCTGCGCCCGGAATTTCCAGTTCACGGCCGGGCCGCGCGGCCGATGCGGTAGTGCTGGCGTCCCGCCGGCAACGAGACCCTCGACCGATCTACGAAGCCGCCGGGACGGCGGCGCCCCGATTCTGCGCCGGAGCCGTCGCGGACGAGTCACTCGGGCAGAAGGCTCAGTCCGCAGAGGATCGGGGGCAGTGCGTCCGTGCCCCGGGGGACAAGCTCGAGGGTAAGCGTGCGGTCCAGTTCAACCGCAAACGAGCGGTCCAGGGCCTTCCGCACTCCGCGGGCCGCGCGCGCGACGTCGAAGTCGGACAGGACAGGCTCGCCCTGGAGCCTGACGGCGAATACACGCGGCGCTGGGGGCTCAGCGAGTTCGCAGAAATGGAGGGTCACACGGCAGGTGTCGCGCTCGTTGAGTTCGCCCGGCAGGCGCAGCGTGAGCCTGGCGGGGCCGGTGATGCCGCAGGAGTAGAGCCAGGGCCGGTCAGTGCCCGCGATGCCGACCCAGTCGGGGTTGCGGCCCCACGTGCCGGGCGTCTCGTCGCCCTCGGCCTCGACCGGCGCCTGGCCGGCGATCCTGGGACCGTAGTCGGAACTCCCCATGGGGCGCCCCCACGCAACGGGACGGGGGTAGCAGAGCCAGACGTGCCCCTCGGCGTCGGGCCGGTCGCCGGGGGCGCCGAAGTTGATCCGCAGCGTACCCCCGTCGCGGCCGTAGTCCCGGCCCAGACCGTAGAAGAAATGGCGGTCGTCGGACGTGAGCGCGATGGACGTCTTGTAGTTGTAGCCGCACATGCACGAGCTGGACCCTTCGGGCACGACGACCAGCCCGCCCGCCGGGATCATGTTGATCCAGCAACTCGCCCGGAGGATCGGGTAGTGGTAGAGGCCGCTCTGCTGACGCAGGTCAGTGAAGCCCATGGAGCCGGCCCGCGTCATCACGAACGCGGGGCAGCCGGAGAGCGCGGCGCAGCACTTGGCCATGCCGACGGAGAGCTGCGTCTTGCTCCCTCGCGCGCTGACCGGCCGGCCGGACTTGAGGTCGTAGGCCCTGGGCGTGTAGAGGACGCCGTCCATGATGACGGGGGTGAAGCTATCGATCTTCTCCATCCGCCAGAGCCGGGACCCGTCGCGGGCGTCGTAGGCGGCCAGGCCCTGGCCTTGCCGGGCAACGACCCTGTCTTCCATGCCGCGGGAGATGGGGTTGATGGCGGCCAGAACGACGCCCGAAGCGGCGTAGAGCGAGTTCTGGGTGGGGACGACGTCGGCGGTCTCCCACAAGAACCGACCGGAGGCGACGTCGAACGCCTTCAGTTTGCGGGGGGCCGGAGGCGCATCCCCGCCCCGGCTCATCTGCTCGACGAGGAAACCGTAGCGGGGTCGGCCGTCGATGACGAAGATGCGGCCCCCCTCGATCGCGATGGCGTTGGAGTCGACGGCCTCGTCGGGGCGCCAGGTCCACCTCGGTTGCCCCGTGGCCCTGTCCAGCGCGAAGAGAAGGCGGTTGACGGGATATGCCTTGGACCACCATTCGTGCTTGATGTTCGGCGCGCCGAGCGTGCCGATAACCGTATCGCCGACGAGCGCGAGGAACTCCCAGATCAGGCCCTCTGCATCCTCCCCGGCCCCGATCGCGTCAACGGGCGCTTCGTACTTGCCCGTCGTGTCACCCGTCGCTGGGTCGAAGCGCAGGCACCGGGCGCCCTGGAGGGCGTAGAGCGCGTCGTGGTCCGCGGCGAGGCCGGGCCCGCGGTACGCGGCGGGCCAGTGCGCGAGATCGGGGAACTCGCGCTGCCAGAGCATGCGGCCGTTGTAGATGTCCATGGCCGTCAGGTGGTCGGTGCCGGGCACGAAGCAGCGGCCGCCGACGACCAGCGGCGCGGGCTCGCGGAAGTGGCGGCTCACGATGGTGGACGGGCCGAGCCCGCCGAACCAGAGCGCCTTGAGCGGCAATCGGACGCGGCTTTCCTGCGTCGCCGCCGTCTTGCCCGGATCGGCGTACTGGTGGGTCCACTCGCCGGCCCCGGGCAGTGCGCCGCGGACGATCTTCACTCCACCCGACATGCTTTGAATCTCGCCCTCAGGCACGCCGCCGCCAGCGAGCCGCCGCTCCACTTCCCCGGTCAGGTCATCGGCGCACAGCACCGTGGCCACGCCGCCGTACGGGCGGAGCAGCCGGTAAAGCTCGGCGACCGAGGTCCGGGCGAGGATTCCCGAATCGCTTGCGTCGAGAACCACCAAGTCGGCGAAATAGTCCGTGTAGGGAATGGCGTGACCGGGAACGTGGTGGACCGTGACGCGCGCGCCGTAGAGGCCGGCGGCGTCGAGTGCGTCTCGCACGGACTCCGAATCCGGCGCACTCGACACGTGGTATATCGACAGCTCGGACCGGTGGGCAAGCTCGGCCAGGAACCCGGCGCTCGCATCGCCCGTCACGAGGCAGTAGCCCTCGCGAACGCCGCTCTCGGAGAGGACGGTCCGGACGGCCTCGGCCGCGGCGGGTGGGACCGTGAGCGTCTGCGTCCGGGGGGTGACGGCCGCCGGCTCGCCGTCCGGGCGGTCGGAAGGCTCGAAGCAGTGGATGCATCCATCGGTCGTGCTGACGATCAGTCGGCCGGGAGCGATGCACATCCAGCGCGCCTGTCCGTCCACATCGCCCTGCCAGAGGATCTCCCCGGTCGAGGCGCTGACGGCGGAGACGGCGCCCCGCCCTCCCGCGAAGACGGTCTGCCGCGCCTGGAGCAGGATATAGGCCGTGCCGGTTCCCGCGGCCCAGTCGTGCTCCTTGTCCGCGTAAACGTAGTGCCCCCGGTAGTGGCTGATGTTGGTGCGCTCTTGCGGGATCGCGTTCCGCACGTCCTCGAGGCGGGTCGCGACGATGCGGCCCGGCGCCTGGAGCGTGATAAGGCCGTCGTCGGAGAGGATGCCCCGGCGGCCGCCCTTAAGCGTGAAGACCTCCCGGCCGGTCCGCGCGTCCGCGACGGTGAGGCTGGCCAGCTCGAAGACGTCGGCCTCGGGCCCCGCGTGTCCGCGCCGCAGTTCGGCGCCGTATTCCTTCCGCAGGGATTCCTGGGGGATGAAGACCAGGTCGCCCGTCGTCATCGTCCAGGCGCCGCCCGCGAAGTCGCCCTCGGCCTCGTGGTAGAGCAGCTCTCCGCTGTCCCTGTCGAAGAGGGCCGGGGTGCAGCGGGCGCACGTGACGACCAGGACGTCACCGGCCAGCGCCATATAGCCCTGGGGCGAGACGCCGCCCATACCGGTGATGTGCGGGCGGGTCATGAAATGGATCCCGCACGTGTCGTTCACCCACACGGGCGAGCCGGTCTGCGCGTCGAGACAGCAGACCGAGACGCCCTCCGGGGAGAGCATGCCGAAGGTTGTGTAAACGCGGTCGCCCTCGACGAGGACGCCCGACCGGGCCGGCCAGCGGGAGATCATCTGCTCGTTGCCGACCAGGCGTTCGTCCGGCGTGGCGGGCCGGAACTTCCAGACGAGCGCGCCGTCCTCGCCGCCGAGGCAGTACACGAAACCGTCGTCGGAGCCGAACAGGACGTTGGCGCCGTGGAACTCAGGGGCGAGCCGGACCGGGCCGTCGGTGCGGAACTTCCATCTCTCGCGGCCCGTCCGCAGTTCCAGCGCGTGCAGCGCGTGGTCCGAGGAGGAGGCGTAGTAAACGGTGTCGCCGGCGGCCGAGACGCCGTAGGCGTAGTCGAAGTCAATACGCTGCGGCTCCCAGCCGGGCTCGCGCCAAGCGGGTCTTGGCCTGTGGCGCGCGCGATGCACCCAGGCCGCGCGGAACGGGGGCTCCAGGTCCACGTCGGCGTAGCCGGTCCGCCGGGCGTTGCAGTAGGGCACCCCGGGCTCGCCTGCGGACGCAAGGGCGCTCAAGACGCAGAGACAGAAGAGAAACGCTGCGCTTCTCACGTCGGGCTCCTCGACGGAACAGGCGGCGACCCTCCGGTCAGTAGCGCATTTTATTGCGGATGACCCCCTTCACGCACCGCGCCTTCTCGCCCTCCCGCCGTGGGATGAAATGGACGTGGGCGTGGAGAATGCGCTGTCCGGCTGATTCGCCGCAGTTCGTGCCAATGTTAAACCCGGTGATTGTCGGGTCACTGCGAAGTGCCTGCTCGCGCAGCACGCTGAGCAGATGCATGAGGTCGCCCTTCTCCTGGTCCGTCATGGTGAAAAAGTCCGGCGTATGCCTGCGCGTGATGACCAGCAGGTGGCCTTCCGTGACGGGCCGTGCGTCGGGGATGGCGAGCACCGTGCCATATGCCGCCACGCCGTGAGCGCGGACCTCGTCCGCGCAGAAGGGGCAGTCGGGGTCACGCTCCGCGCCGAGCTTCGCTGGGGAATCGGATGTGTGTTCACGCATCGTCCGTCACTCACCTCAAGCAGTCGCGGGCCATTCGCCGCCGGTTGGTGGGCGGGGTCAGCCGTCCCGGCGGGGGGCGCGCGGCGCGTCAGGGGGATCAAGCCTTGCAGTCTGCCGCCTTGCCGCGCGGCGCGCGGGGCCTACTTCAGGCCGAGTTCTGCAAGCTTCCCGTCGGCGGGCACGCCGTCCGGCTCCCAGCCGCGCTCCCTGTAGTAGTCCGGCAGCAGTTCGTCCAGGGCGTGTACCTTGCCTTTAGCCGGGCCCTCCGTGATCGGCTCGCGCAGCAGGCGACGCGGTAGCGTATCCTGCTCTGGAGCGATGCCGGCCTCCAGGTTGAAAAGGCGCTCCAGGTTCCACACCCGCTCCCCGGCTTGCACGAGCTGTTCGGCGGTCAGGTCGGCGCCGACGATCGCGTTGTAGAGGGCCGTGTACTGCTCGGCTCCCAATGCGAACGAGGTGAACAGGCATATGCCGAGCGAATCGATCGCGGCCGTCAAGTCCTGGAACTGCTTGGCCCACAGGGCCTTGCCCTCCAGGCTCAAGGGGTCGAGTTTCTCCGGAACGCCGAGGATTTCCGGGCTGATCAGGTAACCCCGTACGTGGCAGCCCCCGCGGTTGCTGGTGGCGTATTCCACGCCTTGCCCCTGGACGCAGCGAGGGTCATAGGCGGGCAGTTCCTGCTTCTTCACGCTCATGGACAGCTCCGGCACGCCGTAGCTCTCGGCCAGGCGATAGGAACCCTCGGCCAGCCTGGCGCCGAACCCCTCGGCGGCGCCCATCTTGCGGGTCCACTCGACGACGGCCTCCGCGGAACCGAACGCCAGGTCCGGGCCATCCAGCTCGTCGTCCTGGATGAAGCCCTTTTCGCGCAGCTCCATGGCGCATGCTATGGTGGCGCCGGCGCTGATGGTGTCCAGGCCGTACTCGTTGCACCACTTGTTGGCCCGGATGACCGCTTCCAGGTCGCTCACGCCGCAGTCGGCCGAGAACGCCCAGATGGTCTCGTACTCCGGCCCGCCGCCCTCGACGTCGCCCACGCGGGAGTGGCGACCGCAGGCGATCGGGCAGCCGTAGCACGCTTGCCGACGCGTGACGTAATGCTCGGCCAGCACCTCCCCGGAAGCCCCCTTCGCGCCGTCGAACCCGGACTCCTGGAAGTTCCTGGCGGGGTAGGCCCCTGCACTGTTAATGATGTTGACCAGGACGGAGGTTCCGTAGGTGGGCAGGGCCTCTCCCGCGACCGGGTCCTCGCGGATCGTCTTACGTAGCGCAGCGCAGAGATCCGTCGTTTCATCGGGCCGGGCCGGTTCCACTTCGCCCGACCCGCGCACGAGAATCGCCTTCAGGTTCTTGCTGCCCATCACGGCGCCCACGCCGCTCCTGCCCGCGGCCCGGTCGGTGTCGTTCATGATGGCGGCCAGTGGGCTCGTGCGCTCGCCGGCGGGGCCGATTGTCAGCACGTGCGCCTTGTGGTCGCCGAACTCCTCAATCAGCGCCTCCGTCGCCTCCCCGACGAGCTTGCCCCACAGGCCGTCTGCGTCGTGGACGTCCACCTGGTCGTCGCGTATGGATATCCAGCAGGGGCGGGGGGCCTTGCCCTGAAGGATGACCATGTCCCAGCCGGCGAACTTCAGTTCCGGCCCCCAGTACCCGCCGGAGTTGCTGCAGGCGATCGTGCCCGTCAGCGGGCTCTTGGTGACAGCCATATAGCGCGCTCCCGCCGGCGCGGACGACCCCGTGAGGGGGCCCGTGGCGAGGATCAGCCGGTTCTCCGGTGAGAGCGCGTCCAGTCCCGGGTCCACCTCGTGGGACAGGTACCAGCTGCCCAGTCCGCGGCCGCCGATGAACCGGCGCGCCGCCGCACCGTCCAGTTTCTCTGTCGATATCTCCCCGCTCGAGAGGTCAACGCGCAGGACCTTTCCGCAGTACCCGTTCATTCGCCCCCTCCTCGGTGTCGGATTGTGCACCCCTCCAGCGCCGCTCATCCTACACGCGCCGGGACGGTCGGTCAAGCCTGATCGATGCGACGGGGTCCTCCCTGGTGCATCACACAGACTACCAGGTCGGTTTCATCACCTGCGGCACGGCACCGGGCGGATGACGCGGGTCAGTCGTCGAGCACGCCGTCGGGCAGCCCCGTCGGCAGGGCGGCGGGCCGGTCGCAGCCGCCTTCCAGCCGGACGTGCACCCCCCCGTCCGACGCCTCGTGCAGGGCGCACATGACGTCCAGCACGTGGAAGGCGAGCCGCCCGCTGGCGCGGTGCGGCCTGCCGGCCCGGATGGCCCGGGCCATGTCGGCGACGCCGAGGCCGCGGCTGTTCTCCGTGTAGCCGTGGGTCAGGGGCACCTCTTTCCACTCCCGCTCGTCGGGTCGCCACAGGCGGACCGTCTCGCCGAACGCGTTCGGGTTCGGCACGCTCAGCGACCCGTCGCTGCCGTAAACCTGAATCAGGGGCAGTTCGGCCGCCCAGATGTCGAAGCTGGTGACGATGGTGCAGACAGCGCCGCACTCGAAGTCCAGCAGCCCCGCCACGTGCGTGGGGACCTCGACCTGGATCACCTGCCCGTGTTTCGGCTGGCTGGTGATGGTGCGTTCGGCGAAGCTGGTCTGCGTGGCGCCGGTGACGCGCCAGACCGGCCCGAGCAGGTTGACCAGGGCGGTCAGGTAATAGGGCCCCATGTCGAACATCGGGCCGCCGCCGGGCTTGTAGAAGAACTCGGGGTCCGGGTGCCAGGTCTCGTGGCCGTGGCCCATCATGAAGGCCACGGCGGCGACCGGCCGGCCGATGGCGCCCTCGTCAATGAGCTTGCGGCACGTCTGCCCGCCGGCGCCCAGGAAGGTGTCCGGCGCGCCGCCGACGCGGACGCCCTCCCGCTTCGCTGCGTTCAGGATGCGCCGGCCGTCCTCCCGCGTGACGGCCAGCGGCTTCTCGTTATAGACCGACTTGCCCGCCTCGATGGCGGCCAGCGCCACGGGCGCGTGCCCCGCGGGCGGCGTGAGGTTGACGACGATCTCGACCTCCGGGTCGGCCAGCAGTTCCTCGGTCGTGCAGGCCCGTGGGATGCCGTACTCCTCCGCGCGGGCCCGCGCCCGGTCCACGTCCAGGTCGGCGCACGCCACGGGTTCCAGGTCCTCGAAAAGCTCCGAGGCGTTCTTCAGGTAAACGCCGCTGATGTTGCCGCAGCCGACGATGCCCACCCTGGCCATGAGATCTCCCTTCCCCTGCTGAGCCGAGGCAAGAGGATACCGCCGCGTCCCCCGGCCGCGCAAATGCAGAGCAGCGCGGCGCTTTGACATCCCGCGCGGGCGGCAATAACATGTCGCCCGTCACGCAAACCATCGCCTCGAAGGGAGAGGCCGCGGTGGCTCTGAAGGCGGCGAAGTTCTATCGCTACGACCAGGTGCCCGTCTCGGACACGACGTGGTCCCTGCACGCGGGGCCGGACCGCCGGATCTACGCGGCGGCCTGCATAGAGGGTCGGGGGGGCTGCGCCGCCGTCATTGCGCGTTACAACGACGAGCGGGACGCGCTGGAATACGTGGTCGACGTGGGGCAGGCAGGGGGCGATCCGCCCGACTCCGGCCGGGCCACGCAGTGCAAGATCCATTACAGCTTCGCGCCGTCGGAGCGCGACGGTATCCTGTACGCCGCCACCCACGCCAGCGGACCGGCGCTGGGGGACTTTTTCTTCAATATCTCCGCCGAGTGGGGAGACGAGCGCAAGGCCTTCCGCGGCAGCGTCCTGATCGCGTACGACACGCGCGAGGACCGTGTCCTGTGGGGCAGGCCGTTCATCCCGCGCGAGGGCTGCCGGTGCTTGTGCTACGACGACGAACGGGAGCGCATGTACACGGTGGGGTGGCCGCGCAATCACTTCCTGGTCTATGACCTGGCTACCGGAGACATGACCGACCACGGACGCCTGGGCAGCATCAATCCTCAGGCCATATGGATGGACGCCCGGCGCCGCGCATACACCACGGACGACTACGGACGCATACTGCGCTTCGACCCGGACCGTGACCGCCTGGAAGAACTGGAGCTGAGGGTGCCGCGCGCGTGGTACATGTCCGGCTGGCACACGATCATCTACGACATCGTCGCGTCCCCTGACGGGGAAGTACTCTACGGCATTCCCTGGTGCAACGAGCCCCACCTGTTCCGACATCTTCCGCTTGACGGCCCGCAAGGGCGCATCGAGGACCTCGGGCCGGTCAGCCAACGGGAACGCGACCTGCACCACCCCATCTCGTTCTTCCGCGACCACGGCGGCGGGCTGGTGTTCGGACCGGACGGGATGCTCTACTACTGCATCGCCCGCTGGAAACGGGGGACGATGGAGGGCGCGCGCATCGCCCGAGACGAACAGACCAAAGTCCTGACCGGCATAGTGGTGCAGATGAATCCCGAGACCCTGGAGCGGACAGACTACGCTGTGCTGGACCGGGGAGACGGCAAGGCCTCACACTACGTGTCGCGCGGCGGCATGGACCGCAACGGGGACCTGTTCTTCGGCAACGTGGGCGCGACGCCGTCGGGCATCTTCAAGCTCGAGATGGACTGCCTGGAGCCGCCGGACCCGCGGGCGCACCCGCTCCGGCTCTGGGGATAGGCGGGTTTGGGCCGCGCACTGACAACTCGGATTCCGGGTGCTACATGGCGCTGGACTTAACGGGCAGGAAGTGGCCGGACAGAGTGCCGGGGATCGGCATGTCCCTGCTGCACGAGGGATACGTGACCGAAGGGCAGATGGTCGCCGTTGCCCTGGGATTCCCCGGCATGTGCCTGCCCATCCCGGCTGACGAGGCGTACGTGACGGCACTCGGCGTGGACGACCGCCGGGTCGTGTACGGCGGCACGGGCGGCCGCCGCGCACACCTGTTCGCCGCCATGACGCACGGCCTGACCGGGGCCGTGATCGACATGGGCGCCACTGAAGAGGATGCGCGCACAACGGCCGTCATGGCGGCCTCCGACGGCCGTGTGTTCGCGGCCACGGCGCCGGGCGCGCCGGGGCCGGTTCCTCGGCCGCCCCATGCACGACCCGCCGGCGAGGGAGCGCTGTTCGTGCACGAGGGCCTGCCGCTGCCCTACGACCTGGTGCACGAGTGGCAGTTCTCCAAGATCCCTGCGCAGAAGGTGGACGTGCCCCTGCCCGGCGAGGGGATAGCCTGTGCGGTCATGCTGCAGTCTGCAACGGGCGGCGAGCTGATCGTCGGGCTCGGCGAGCAGACGGGACGTCTGTTCACGTACAATCTGGCGAACGCCGAGACTGCGGTGCACGAACCGGTAGAAGAGCGCGGCCTTTTCGCCAGGACAATCGTGGTCGGCCCGGACGGCGCGGTTTACGGCACCGGGGCACTCGGCGAGCTGTGGCGCTTTGATCCCCTTACCCGGCGCCTGGACTCCACCGGCCTGGCCATCCCCTCCGTGGCGGGCCGGGAGGTGCGCAACCAGGCCGACAGCTTCGCCGTTGACGCCGCCCGGGGCGTCATCTACGGGGCCGGCACGGCCGACGGCGTCCTGTTCGACTTCCGGCCCGGGGAGGGCACGGTGAGGTCCCTGGGCAAGCCCACCTGCTACCGCGGCGTCAAGGGGCTGGCCGTCACGAACGACGGGCGGCTGTTCGGAATATCCGGGCGCGAGGGCGACATCGGCCGCCTGTTCTGTTACGACCCGGACGGGCACGAGCTGCGGGACCTCGGGATGGTCGCCTCGGTGCTGGCCGAGCGCGTTTACGGCTACGAGTTCTCGTGCAGCGCCGTCGGCAGGGACGGGCAGGTGTTCCTGGGCGAGTGCGACCGCGGCGGCCATCTGTGGATCTACTGGCCGGCCATCAAACCGAGAGAAAGGACGTGCTGCCCGTGAGGGGGACGGACGCGGACTACGCTAAGCGCCCCCGCGCCCCGACACGCGCGGTTGCATAAACTCGCTGCTCGTACGGATGATCTCGTCCATCGCTGGGGCTCCCATCAGTGTGCCGTTGTGTAGGACTGTCTCAATGGATATACTGCGGCGTACCGAGAGTACGTGCCCAGAGCCTACAGGAAACCCGGGGAGCGGGCTGCGACCGTGCAACTGCCTCTGACATTCGGAACCACCGAAGAACCCCGGCTTCTCACGTCAGGCGTTCCCATCGATAGGTACTTCCCAGAGGAGGAAGCAAACCGCATAGGCCGCATGGAGTCCTTCAATAAGCACCTGTACCGCCCAAACACATACCTGCATAAATGGTGGGCACGCCGCTCTGGGAGCACGTTTCGGCACATTCTCAAGCAGCTTGTGCGCGATCAGAGTAGGTCGCACTACTATGCTCCGGGCGGGCTCGAAGGACAAGTCATACTGGACCCTATGATGGGGGGAGGGACAGTACTGCACGAGGCCATACGGCTGGGGGCCAACGTTGTCGGCATCGATATTGATCCAATCCCTGTCTTGCAGACGAAAGCCACCTTGCGCCTTTCAACAGCGACGCACAAAGAGAAGGTATACCATCGCTTCTTCAATGAACTGCGGTCTCGTATGGACGGCCTCTATGCAACAACCTGCCCCGCGTGCGGCGGGCAAGCGGAATTGCAGTTCCTGCTGTACGGATTGCGGAAGCAGTGTTCTTGCCGCGACGTGCTCATGTTGGACGACCTTACGGTAAGGCAAGACTCTCCCAACGACGTGACTCTTTGCCCTGCATGCGGCACCGTGAGGACCGGTGGTAGGCACGAATGTCGTACAGCTGGCACACCATTCCTGGTTCCCAAGAGCGTCAAGACCTGCGGCATCTGTGGTGAGGAATTCAGGGAGGCCCTGAGCGTACCGTTTGTGGGCCGTTATGAACCCGTTGTGGTTGTCGGGCACTGTCCAGTACACGGGCAGTTCTACACCCCACCGACCGAGCACGATTGCGCGTGCATGGCCAACGCTCGAATGCAGGCGCGGGATCTTGACTTCACGAGTGGGGGGACGTTTGTCGTCCCAGAAGGCCCTAAGTCCAGTGATCTGCTTGCCCGGCGTATTGAGAGCTTCCTGGATCTGTTCTCACCTCGCCAGTTGCTATACATTTGGCATTGCAGGGACCTCCTTTCCGAAGCCCCGAGGGGGGATCGGCTGTGGCTGGCGATGCTAGTGTCGACATCGCTTGAGTTCAATAGCCTGCTGTGTGGGTATAAGGGTGGTGCGAGGGGACGCCCGGGCGCGATAAGACACGTCTTCTCTCACCACGCCTATTCGTTCCCTTACACGGCTCTGGAGAATAACCCTGTGTTCTCCGGGAGAACCTCTGGAACGCTGAACCGGCTGTTTGAGGACCGCATTTTCAAGGCCGCCAAGTGGGCCATGCGCCCCGTGGAGAGGAGGATGACGTCCAACAACCCCACGAAGGTGAGCATAGTCGGGGAAATTGACGGCGGCGTTGAGGTGTCAAGCTGGGAGCAACTGAACGAGGGCAGCCGAAGGTTCCTTCTGAGGCAAGCGAATTCCGCCGTCGCGGCCATCCCGGAGGGCATAGCGGACCATGTGGTAACGGACCCGCCCTACTATGATAGCGTTCAGTACAGCGACCTGTCGAACTTCTTTCGTGTCTGGCTCAGATTCCTGCTGCCGGGCGAGGCAGATTGGGATTACGATGACTCAGGTTCTGCGGTCTCAAATGCACACTGTTCTGGCCGCCAGACATACCTGGAAACGCTCACCGGGATCTGGAGGACTTGCCGTCACGCACTGAAGCCGGGTGGCAGGATAGTGTTTACCTACCACCACTGGCGAGCGGAGGCTTGGGCGGACCTCACCATGTCTCTGTTGAGGGTCGGGCTGGAGCTTGTCAACCGTTATGTAGTAGCATCCGAGAATCCTATCTCTGTTCACATCCGTCAGCTCAAGGCCCTGAAACACGACACCGTCCTGGTGCTTCGTACAGCGCGTCCCCAAATACCTGCGACGGAATGGAGTCCGCCAGGAAGCGTGAACAAGGAAGACAGCTACGCTTTCTGCCGGGACTGCGGCTCAGTCCTCGGTTGGCTGCTGAGGTCGGCTTGGGATGAGCAGCGAGTGCGGGGGGAATGGCGCCGCCTGCTCGCGGAGGACTGACAATGCGGAGACATCCTGCCGAGGTGTTCGGCATTCCTATTGAGGTCAACGACGCCAGCGCTAAGCGAGTGCGGAAGAATCACCTGTGTGTTTTCAGAGGCGAAACGTGTGATAAGAAAAGTCGGCTCATGGACTACCCCATGGGCGTGTGCTCCGTGGCTTATGGTGAGCATGTAGTTGCGCTGTGCCCCACTCGATTCCTGCAAGATGGGATGGTCTTTGCGGATATAGCTCAACACCACTTTGGGGGAACGGCGAATCTGCTTGTCTTCGCCGAGGTCGGGCTGAAAGGGGTAGGAAACTTTGATTTCGTCCTCGTGCAACATAAGCCTTTCAGCAGCGAGATACAGGACTTCGTGGTGATCGAGTTTCAGACGGCTCAGACGACGAGCACAGCCCAGCTTGTTCAGGCCCTCAAGGATTTCCTGGACGGGCAAGACATCAGGGGGCGTGCTTACGGGTTCGGGCTGAATCTTGCAGACATCTGGAAACGCACGTTCACTCAGATACTCAATAAAGGCATCGTGATGGAGCATTGGGGGCATAGTAACCGTTCACGGGTTTTCTGAGAGTCCGGTGCTTTTGCCCTGCGGCTTCGGGT
>CAZQEQ010000015.1:0-48700 GCA_964592385.1 uncultured candidatus Brocadiaceae bacterium
GCGTCCCTCAGAGCGTCCAGCCCTTGCGGTACTCGTAGTGCAGGAGTCGGTTTGCCTCGGCCGGCTCGGCGAACTCCTTCCCCTCACCGTCCCACGCCAACTTCTGCCCGCGGAACCGCAGGGCGACGTTGCCCAAGAGAATGGTCTCGGTCATCGGGCCGGCGTAGTCGAAGTCCGAGGCAGTCACGATCCGCCTGCCGTCGTGAAGAGAACCCTTGCACGCCTCGACCCACTCGTCGTAATGGCCGATGGAGCGGGGCAGCGTCTTCTCCGGCGGCGGGAACTCGCGCATCTTCGCCTCGGGGATGATCCTGCAGCCGCCGGCCCAGCCGCCGCCGAGCATCTTGCCCCTGTCGCCGACGAACAGGATGCCGTTGTCGCCCAGTCCGCGTCCTGGCTCCAGCTCCTCGGGGCGGGGGGGCAGTCTCTTGCCGTCGTGCCAGACGAGCTTGAGCGCCGGCCTGTCGCCCTCCGCCGGGAACTCCCACTCTATGACCGACCACTGCGGGAAGCTCTCCTTGCTGAAGGCCGGACACTCCGCCGTGACGCTCGCCGGGTACTTCAGGTTGAAGACGTAGAAGGCGGGGTCCATGTTGTGGCAGGCCATGTCGCCCAGGGCGCCCGTGCCGAAGTCCCACCAGCCCCTCCAACTGAACGGCAGGTAGGCGGAGTGATACGGACGGTCCGGCGCCGGGCCTAGCCAGAGGTCCCAGTCCAGCGTCGCGGGGACCTGGGGCGTGTCCTGCGGGCGCCCCGCGTTCTGCTTCCAAACGGGCCGGTCAGTCCAGACGTGGACCTCGGAGACCGTGCCGATGGCGCCGGCGCGGATGTACTCGGCCGTCCGGCGCAGGGCCTCCCCGCCGTGGCCCTGGTTGCCCATCTGCGTGACGACGCCATGCTCCCGGGCCGCCTCCGTGAGCGCCCGGGCCTCGTGGACGGTGCGAGTCAGGGGCTTCTGGCAGTAAACGTGCTTGCCCATCCTGATGGCCATCATCGAGGCGACGGCGTGGGTGTGGTCGGGGGTGGACACCACGACGGCATCTATGGAGTCGTCGAGCTCCTCCAGCATCACGCGGAAGTCCCTGTACTTCGGCGGATCGGGGAACTCACCGTAGGCCTTCGCGGCGTGCCGCTCGTCGACGTCGCACATGGCGACGATGTTGCAGCCCAGGCGGGAGACCGTCCTCAGGTCGGAGTGTCCCATGCCTCCGCAGCCAACCTTGGCCACGTTCAGCCTCTCGCTCGGCGGCACCTGACCCGAGCCGCCGAGCACGCGCCGCGGGACGATGGTGAAGGTCGCCGCCGCCAGCGCCCCGCCCAGGAATGCCCGGCGCCGAATGCCGCCCGTCCTGCCCGTTGTCCTCTCTGTCTTGCGCCGCTTGCCCACGGTTGCCTTGCTCCTGTCACTCGAGATCTTTGCCGTCCAGCGCGCGTATGCGGATGTTCCGAAACCAGACCGGCTTGCCGTGGTCCTGGAAGCCCACGTAGCCTTCGCGCGCCATGTCTTTGTAGGCGTTGTTGAACTTGTTCCCGCTGCCGTCCGGGTTCTTGTGCGGTTCGGTCCAGAGGTCCAGGTCCATGTCTATTATCTCCACGTCGTTCAGGGAGACCTCGATGATGTTGTCCCTGCACGTGACGGTCATGCGGTTCCACTCGCCGGCCGGCCTCATCGGGTTCGAGCTCGGCGCCAGGCAGTCGTAGATTGCCCCGCAGTCGTGCCGGCTCGGCTGCGCCTTCCCGTGCGAGTCCATTATCTGCACCTCGATGCCGGTGTGCAGCCAGTTGGACTTGCTGTCGGTGCGGATGAAGACGCCGCTGTTGGTGCCGCTGTCCACCTTGAACTCCAGGTCGAGCACGAAGTCGCCGTAGCGCTTCTCGCTCCAGAGGAAGCCCGCGCCCTGTTTCCACGCGATGGCGCCGGCCTCGACGTGCCAGCCGCCCGGCTTGCACTGCCAGCCGGCCAGGTCCACGCCGTTGAACAGCGACTGCCACTCGCCGCCGGTGAGGGCGCTGGGGGTCGCGTCCGCCGCCAGGTCGCCCAGGGCGAACTGGATGCCGTCCAGGTAGTGGCGCAGGATCGCCGCGTTCCAGAATATCTCGTTGCGATGCCCCAGTGAGCAGTAGAAGACCCGGCCCTTGCCGTAGGCCCTTACCCAACTCACAGCGAAGTCGCCGTCCGTGCGCCCTATGCCTTCCTTGGTCATGTCGGTCTTGCCCGTGTCCAGGCTGAGCAGCACGCGGAGCTTACCGCGGGAGTAGGGGTCGCGGAACTGGTAGATCTCGTCGGTTATCTCGAAGTCCTGGCCCTTAAAAGCCGCGCAGAGCGGGTGGTCCGGCTCTTCCACCTTCACGGCGACCTTCTCGTTCCAGGGATGGCCGGAGAAGTACCCTCCTATCATTTCGCCGTACTCGGGCCACTTGTAGGAGCAATCGGTCGCGGCGTGAATGCCCACGAGGCCCTTCCCGCCGGCGACGAAGTCCAGCAGGCTCCTGCGCAGGCGCTCCGCCCGAGCCGCCGCTTCTGCCGTCGCGTCCCCGGCCAGGAACAGCTCACCGGTCGTGCTGTCCATGCAGACGGCGTCGAACTGCGCGAGCGTCTCCGGCTCGAACATCGCCATGTCGTCGGAGACGACGGTTTGATAGGCGCCTGTCCCGGCTCCCATGATCTCCAGGGCCCTTGCCGCGTAAGGGATGGAACCGTGCCGGAAGCCGCCGCAGGCAGTGTAGACGAGCAGTTTTCGCGGCCTGGCCGGCTTGGCCGTGGCCTTCTCGGGCGCTGCGGCCCGTATCTTCTCGACGGCATCCGCGGGAACGTCCTGTGCAGAGGCCGTCTGCCACACCGAGGCCAGAAGCGCAACGGCTCCCAGCGCCAGGACCGTCCTCTCGAGCTTCATGCTTCTGCTCCCAACTCTGGGCCGTGTGCAACCCCGACCGGCATGTTACACCTGCCGGGCAGGGACGGCAAACGCCTGCGCCCCCCCCCGGGCCGCGCCTCCGTTGGACGGAATCGGGGGCGGTCCGGTACAATCCCGGCCGGTTGCGGCCAATCTGCGAGGAGGCAGACCTGTGCCGGCGGACGGCAGAGACACACCGCCCGCCCTTGCCGTCGAGAACCTGGTCAAGGATTTCCCGGCGGCGCGGGCGCTCGACGACGTGAGCCTCGCCTTCGAGGCGGGCGAGGTCCACGGCATCGTTGGCGAGAACGGTGCGGGCAAGACGACGCTGATGAGCGTCATCGGCGGCATCTATCAGCCCACGGCGGGCCGGCTGCTTCGCGGCGGCGAGGCCGTGACGATCCCCGACCCCGCGCATGCCATGCGCCTGGGGATCGCGATGGTCCACCAGGAGCTGAACCTGGTGGATGAGCTGTCGGCGGCGGACAACATCTTCCTGGGCCGCGAGTTGGGCCGGTTCGGGTTCGTGGACGGGCGGGCGACCATCCAAAAGGCAGGCGAGTTGCTGGAGCGGGTGGGCTCGGCCGTGGACCCGACCGTCAGGGTCAGGGCGCTCTCGGTCGCCCAGCAGCAGATGGTCGAGATCGCCAGGTCGCTCAGTTGCGACGCCTCCGTCCTCATCATGGACGAGCCCACGGCCATGCTGGCCCATCCGGAGGCCGAACGCCTCTTCGAGTTGATCGCGCGCGTGCGCTCCCAGGGCGTCACCGTGCTTTACATCTCCCACATCCTGCCGGAGGTCCTCAGGCTCTGCGACAGGATAACCGTGATGCGGGACGGGAAGGTGGTCAGGACGCTCGACCGGGGGGACGTCGGGGAGGGCAAGCAGGCCGAGGGCCGGCTCGCGTCGCTGATGGTCGGGCGCCCGATGGCCGACCATTTCCCGGCCAGGGGCGAACCCGCGGCGGCGACGGCGCTTAGCGTGCGGGACCTGTCGGTGCCCGGCTGCGTGCGCGGCGTTTCCTTAGACGTCAGGGCGGGGGAGGTGCTCGGGTTTGCCGGCCTGGTCGGCGCCGGCCGCACCGAGATGGCCGAGGCCGTGGCGGGGCTCCGCCGTCGGTCGGCCGGCACAGTCGCCGTCCACGGCGCGCGACTGGAGCCCGACCGGCCGGGGGACGCCGTCGAGAAGGGGCTGGCCTACCTTTCGGAGGACCGGCAGGGACGGGGTCTCATCATGGGCCGGAGCGTTGCCGAGAACATCACCATTGTCTCGCTTCGCCGCTACGCCCGGCCGCTCATCTCGCGGAAGGCGGAGCTGGCGGCCGTGCGGCATCACGTCGAGCGGCTCTGCATCAAGGTCGGCCGATACGACGACGCGGTGGACACGCTCAGCGGCGGCAACCAGCAGAAGGTCGTCGTGGCCAAATGGCTCGAGGCGCGGCCGAGGGTGCTCATCCTGGACGAGCCGACGCGCGGGCTCGACATCGCGGCGAAGGAGGAGATATACCGACTGGTCCGCGAACTGGCCGGCGGGGGCATGGCCTGCGTCTTCATCAGTTCAGAACTGAATGAATTGCTCGGCATGTGCCATCGCATCGCCGTCATGCGCGGCGGGCGGATAGTGACAGTGCTGGCGGGCAAGGAGATGACCGAGGAGAACGTCATGTTGCACGCGGCAGGCGTCAAGGAGGAGGCAGCCGCATGACTCCGACCGAACCGGAGTTGCTCGAAGACGGCGCTCTGCGCCCGACCCGCGCGTCGGGATGGACCACGGGACGGGTCCTGGAGGTCTTCGGCCCGCTGATTGCGCTGGCGCTGCTGGTCGCCGTGACCACGGTGTTCAACCGCAAGTTCCTGCTGCCCGAGAACATCCTGAACGTCCTGGAGGGCCTCTCGTTCCGCGGGGTGATCGCCATCGGCATGACGTTCGTCATCATCTTGGGCGGGATTGACCTGTCGGTCGGTTCCCTGGTGGCCTTCGCCGGGGGGCTGGGCATCTGGCTGATGAACACCGTCATCAACGCGTCCGTCATCATCGAGGCCGTAGCCGAGGCCAGGGAGGCGGGCCTGGCGGCGCCCCATGGCGCCGTGCGGGTCGGCCTGGCCGGCGCCTTTGCCTGGTTGGGGATGGACGGCTCGGAGGCCTGGGGCGTGCTAATTGCTTTCTCCGTCGTGCCGCTGGCAGGACTCCTGGCCGGCCTGCTCAACGGCGTCCTCGTGGCGAAGGGGCGCGTCGCCCCGTTCATCGCCACGCTCGGCGGCCTGGCCGCGTACCGGTCGCTGGCACTGGCTATCGCGGACGGGGGCGAGTTCCGCTCGGCCAGCGCCGGGATGTTCAAGGCGCTCGGCACGGGCGGGATCAGGCTGCCATACCTGGCCAACCAGTATGGCAACCCGCTCGTGCTCCGCTGGCCGGTGCTGATATTCCTGGCCATCGTGGTCGCGGCGCACGTCACGCTCAACCGGACGCGCTACGGGCGCTACGTCTACGCCATCGGCTGCAACGAGCGCGCGGCCAGGTACTCGGCCATCGGCGTCGAACGCGTCAAGATCGCCACCTACACGCTGATAGGGCTGCTCACGGGAGTCGCGGCCGTGATGAACGCCTCGCGCATGAACTCCGTCAGCAGCGGGCAGACGGGGACCATGTGGGAGCTGGACGCCATCGCCGCCGTGGTCATAGGCGGCACGCGCATGACCGGAGGCTCCGGCCAGGTCTGGGGCACCGTGGTGGGCTTGTTGATACTCGGCGTGATTGGTAACATGCTGAACCTGCTCCAGGTTTCGCCTTACCTGCAGGGGCTGGTCAAAGGCGTGATCATCGTGTCGGCCGTCCTCGTGCAGCGCGGCAGGCACACGGCACAGTGAAGCGCGAGGGCGCGCACGGCAACGGAGGTGAAAGATGAGACGCGCGGCAATGACGGTGCTCTTGGGGATGACTCTTGTGTGCTTGGCGGGCTGCGGCAAGCCGGGCGCCGAGCAGGAGGCGGCGGCGCAGCCGGGCCGTGTGCTGACCATAGGCGTCTCCGTCCCGGCGGCCGACCATGGCTGGACGGCCGGCATTGGCTGGTGGGCCAGGCGCGCCATGGAGCTCTATCCCGAGGTCAACTGGGTTTACGCCACGGCCGTCGGCCCGGACAAGCAGATCCAGGACATCAAAGACATGATGGCCCAGCAGAAGCTGGACGGGCTCGTCGTCCTGGCGACGCAGTCCGCCCCGCTGACGCCCATCGCCGAGGAGGCGCACGCCAACGGCATCTACCTGGTCAACGTGGACCGCGGCTTCAACGAGCCCGTGGCCGACGTTTTCGTCGAAGGGGACAACGCGGCGTTCGGTCGCAAGAGCGCCGAGTTCATGGTCGAGCGCCTCGGCGGAAAGGGGAACATCCTCGTCCTCGAAGGCATCCCCTCCACGGTCAACACCGACCGGGTGGCAGCTGCCGCCCAAGTGTTCAAGCGCTACCCGGACATCAAGATACTCGCCCAGCAGACCGGCATGTGGAACCGTGAGAAGGCTTACGAGGTCAGCAAGGACCTCTTGACGCAGTTCCCGAACATCGACGCGATATGGGCGGCCGACGACGACATGGCGCTCGGAGTCGAACAGGCCCTCCAGGAAGCCGGAACGGAAGGCAAGGTCTGGATGCTCGGCGGCGCAGGCATGAAGGACATCGTCAAGCGAGTCATGGACAGCGACCCGCTCTATCCAGCCGACATCACCTATCCGCCGTCGATGATCGCCGTGGGCATCCACATCTGCGTCAGCAACCTGCGGGACGGCAAGGCCGGCCGGATCGCGCAGTTCATGCCCCGGCACATCATGCTTGACGTCGAGCTGATCACCCCCGAGAACGCGGAGCACTACTACTTCCCCGAATCCGTCTATTGAGGCGCCGACCGCTGGCGGGACGGCAGCGGGACTTGCCATGAGGGGGGCAGGATGAAGGCAATCGCCGCAGTCACGCTGCTTGCCTGCCTTGCCTGTTCGTTGACGTGGCCCTCGCCGGTCCGCGCGGCGGAGGCCGACTGGCCGATGCTGGCCCACGATCCCGCCCGGTCCGGCTCTACGACGACCGAGGTCCGGCCGCCGTTTGAGCGGAAGTGGTACCGCCTCTTCCCCGATGAGGGGCTGATGGCCGGCGTGCAGACGATCATCTACGAAAGCAGGGTGTTCATTGGCACCATGGGGGGCAGGCTCCACGCGATCGACGCCGAGACGGGCAGTGACGCCTGGGTTTACGAGGCGGGCGGACCGATCCTGCACAGTTGCGCTGCGGCCGAGGGCAAGGTGTTCTTCGGCTGCGCGGACGGGAAGGTTTGCGCCGTGAACGCCGCCGACGGCGCGTCGGTCTGGGCCGTTCAGACGGGAGCGGCCGTTTGGAACTCGCCCGCCGTGCACGGGGGCGTCGTCCTGATCGGCAGCCGAGACGGGAAGCTCTATGCCATTGGGGCCGAGGGGGGCGAGGTCCGGTGGGCGGCGCCCACGGACGGGCCGCTACTGTGCAGCCCTGCCGTGGACGCACGGGCCGGCCGCGTCTACGTCGGCAGCGAGGACATGAACGTCTATGCATTTGACCTGCAGGACGGTGCACGGGTCTGGCGCAGCGACAAGCTGCCGGGCGTCAGCCTCCGTGGATACCATCCCGTCGTCGCCCCGGACGGCTCTGTGATTATCACGGTCACGCCGGGCCTGTCGCAGTATCCCTGGAGCGCTCTCCTGGGCGACATGGCGAAGGAGGTGTTCGGCGACATCGCCAGTTGGCGCCACACCAAGGAGGAGAACGAGAGGCTGCGGCGGGAGAACCTGGAACTGCTGAAGAAGCCCGAGACCTACCAGGCCGAACTCGACTATCTCCGCAGACGCCTGGCCGAGCAGCCCGCCTATCAGACCTTCTTCGTCCTCGACCCGAAGACTGGCGGTCACAAATTCGTCGCCCCGATCGTTTACGGGGAGAGCATGAACGGCACGGGCGCGCCGCCCCTGGTCACGCCCGATGGCAAGGTGATCGTGAAGTACCAGGTGCTGCTGACCAGCCGCTACCAGCATTACTCCCCGTTCCTCAACGTGGGTTACCTGGACACGGCGACCGGCCACGTCACGCCGATCATGGATCAGAGCCGCGTTTACGGCTGGCACGACAGCCTGCTGCTCGTGCACGACGAGCAGTGCCAGCTCACGGTCGCCGGGCGCGTCCTCGTCAACACGCACCAGGACAACGTCAACGCGATGGACCTGGACACGCTGGTGGGCTACGGGGAGCCTCTCTGCCAGAACATTCACGAACCCAAGGAAGGGGAGGGCGTCGGCATCTGGGCGCACGTCCTCCGGGGCGAGCCCGTCCCGGTCGGCAAGGAATGGCTCGCGCGCGGGACGGCCGTTTACGGCGGCGGATCGGTCATCGACACGCCGGTGTCGGTCGCGGGGGACAGCTTCTATTACATCCCCAACCATGAGATCAACGCCAGCTGCGCGCTCATCGCTTACCGGATGCAGGAGGGTGGCACGGCCAGCCGAGGGCGCCAGCCGCCCCGAGCCGACCTGACGGCCGAGGAGTGGGAGAAGGTCCAGGGCCTCCCGTGGGACTGGGACACCCTGGAGATGGGCCGTCTGAAGCACGTCCTGGAAGCCCTTCCGGGAGGCGTTCCCGGCACGCTCCGCGCCCCGCTCACGGCGGAGGCGGAGGCGCGCGTCGCGGGCGTGAGCGACGCCGAACTCGACCGCTTCATCTGGGAGGTGCCGGGCATCACTTTCGCGGAGCCCGGTCCGCCGCCGGCCCTGCGCAGGGAGCTGGCGCGCATCGTTGACGAACTGCTCTCGACGGACTGGCGGCCGCTGGAGTTCCCCGTCGGCAAGCACCCGCGCGAGGGCTATGCGTTCTTCGTCGAGCCGACCGAGACGCTCTACACCCTCGCGCGCGCCTATCCCTATGTGGACGAGGGCCTGCGGGGCCGGATGCGGGAGCACGTGGCGGCGATGCAGGCGCGTGGCGGGCCGTTGGAGATCGGCACGGGCTTCCGGACTTACAGGGACGAGGGCGGCGCCGTCCGCTCCGCCTACGACCCCCCGCCGGCGGAGATGCGGCGCGTGGTCGAGGATATCACGCGGAGCCAGGTGGCCCGGCTCTATCCCATCTGGCTCTGGGGGCACGTGACTGGCGACTGGAGCAAGGTCGAGGGCGAGTGGGGCCGCCTGCGTAAGCACGTCCGGCAGGAACCGAACCCCGTGGAAGAAGACTGCCGCAACGGGCACGTGGCCGGCCTCATCGCGCACTGCCGCCTCGCTGCGCGGATGGGCGATGAGGAGGCGCTGGCCGACGGCCTGGCTGCGGCGCGGGGGGCCACGCGGGAACGGCTCGTCTACGAGTTCGCTCACACGCGGGGCGGGCTTATCAGGCAGGTCGAGATCCTGCGGACCATCTTCGCGCGCTGGCGCCACCTCACGCCCGAAGTGGGCCGCCTGTGCGCCTGGTACGCGGGCCAGACACACCGGCATCTCATGGACGTTTACGTGGAATACCATCGGCCGATGTGGTGGCTGACGTGGAACGTCGAGATCATGAAGCGCAACGAGTGTCCCTTCGCCTTCCCGACGGTGCCGGCCGAGGTCTTCGCGGCGCGGGCGCTTATCCTCCGCGAGCCGGCGGAGAAGCTGGAGTCCTTGCTCGACCTCCCATGGTGCAGGGCCGACCTGTTCCACGTGCAGAAGCTCGTCTTCTGTATCGAGGCGCACGGCGAGTGTGCCTGGCGCGATTTGCGTCCTTGAGTGCGTTGACAAGCCGCCGGCCGGTCCGTAGTATCGAGAGTCTTACCGTACCGTGCTCGTGAGGGGTGCGTCCACGGCGTTGCAGGAGCGGGAGAAGCACGATGGCACGGCTTGGCCTGGCATGGATGGCAGTGACGGTGGTCTTGGGCCTGCTGAGCGTCGCCCCGGCCTCGGCGCAGCTGGCGCCGATCGCGGGGGGCGTCGGCCCGGACGGCTGGACTGTCCTCAAGAAGAGCCCCGACACGCAAGTGGTCTACGCGAGCAGTTCCCAGGGCGACGACGCCAACGACGGGCTCTCGCCGCAGAGACCGCTGAAAACGCTCGAAAAGGGCATGTCGCTGCTGCGCGACGGGCATCCTGATTGGCTGCTGCTGAAGCGGGGCGACGTCTGGCGCGAGGGGCTCGGGGGTTGGACGAACGGAAACTACAGGTCGGGTCGCAGCGCCGCCGAGCCGATCGTGATCGGCAGTTACGGCGATGCGCCCGAGCGGCCGCTCATCAAGGTGGGAACGATTGAGAAGAACGGCTTCTTCAGGTCCTACACCGGCCGGACTATGCCGGCGGGATGGAAGGGGCCTTCCAACGTAGCCATCGTTGACATGCACGTCTACGATGAGAAGGGCGACCCGAACTCGCCGGAGTTCGACGAGTCCTATCGGAAGGACGGCGGCGGGCTCTTCTGGCACGGCCCGGGCAAGAACCTGCTCGTCGAGAACTGCTTCTTCGAGTTCAACGGGCTCGGTGTCATCGGCAAGGGGCCGACGGGCGCCCCGGACGGTGACTTCTTCCGCAACTTCCAGTTGCGACGCTGCTCAATCATCCGCAACTGGACGACCAGCGGGCACTGCCAGGGCCTGTTCATGAACCGGGTGGACGGGGCGTTGATCGAGGAGTGCGTGCTTGACCACAACGGCTACTGCTTCGAGACGGGCGACCTGCCGACGGTTTTCAACCACGACGTTTACGTGACCATCGAGTGCGACAACGTGGTGCTGCGGGGCAGCATCGTCGCGCGCGGTTCCTCGACCGGCTTCTATTGCCGCACCAACGGCATCCTGGAGGACAACTTGTGCCTGGACAATACGCCGTCCTTGAACCTGGGGCGGATCACGAAGTTCAGGCCCGGCGGGGTGACCGGGCGCGTGGCGGGGAACGTGGTGATCGGCGCCGTCTCCGTCCCGCGTGGCGGGGAGCGCGTGGGGCCGGGCATTGAGCTGGCCAATGTCAACATGGGCGGCGCCGTCGTGGAGAACAACATCCTGATCGGTGCGACCGGTTCGACCGCCGCGCTGAAGATCGGCGCTGCGGGCGTTGGCGCACATAACGTGACGTTACGGAAGAACACCGTCTACAACTGGTCCCGGGCCGTCCATTGGGTGGGCACCGAGGGTGAGAAGCTGGAGAAGCAGAACCTGTCCGGGATAGTCTTCGAGGACAACCTCTTCCAGCTCCAGCGACCGGCCCGCGAGAACGACCTGATGCTCACGTGCCGCGACTCGACGGAGCTGGACGGCTTCCGGTTCAGCGGCAACTCCTACTGGTGGGACACGGGCGACCGGGGCTGTGTCGTCATGATGGAGCAGGAGTTCTCGTTGGCTGAGTGGCTGCGCAAGACGGGCGAGGGGCCGGGCGCCGTCGAGCGAGTTACATTTGCCGATCCGGCCCGCGACGTTGGGACGTACCACGGCTCGCTAGGCAGTGAGGCCACGATGGAGGCGTTCCTGGCGGAGGCTGCCCTCCAGTCCAGGCGCAACTGGCGGCCGGAGTACACGGCTGTCGCCGTGATCGAGTACATCCGCGAGGGGTTCCGGCCGAAGGACGCCGCGAACTGAAATGGAGGTTGGAGATGAAGGGCCTTGTGTCGCAATCTCGACGTCGCGTGATGACTTGTCTCTCGCTGATCCTTGCGCTGGGGCTGGCCTCCGGCGGCCCCGCGCGCCACGTGCTGGCCGGGGCCGCTCCTGAACTGCTGTCCCATCTGACGAATCCCGGCGAGGGCTGGACCGCCTTCCGGCCGGCGCCGGACACGCTCATCGTTTACGTGTCGAGCTCCGAGGGCAACGACGCCAACGATGGCCTCTCGGCGGAGCGGCCGCGGAAGTCAATCTCTGACGGCTTCGACCTGGTGCGGAACGAGCACTCCGACTGGCTGCTGCTCAAGCGCGGAGACGTCTGGTACGAGTCCATCGGCGGCATCACGGCGGGCAGGCTCAAGAACGGCCGCAGCCCGGAGCAGCCGACGCTGATTGCCTCCTACGGCGCCGAGGGCGACCGGCCGCTGCTGAAGCTCGGCGACGCGGGGACGGGATTGGGCGTGGGCGTGAACCAGCCGCTCAGCGTCAGCAACCTGGCCCTTGTCGGCATCCACTTCTACGACGAGAAGGGGGACCCCGGGTCGCCGGAGTTCGTCAGGGACCGGGACAAGCACGGTGCTGGCGTCTCCTGGCTCGCGCCCGGCGAGAACCTCCTGATCGAGGACTGTCACTTCGAGTATGTCAGTGCCGGGGGGATACAGGGCAGGTCGCCATCGCGGGGCGCGCCTGAGGACGTTTTGGCGAACGTCCGGGTCCGCCGCTGCGTTGCCGATCATGCGTGGAACACGTCCGGCCATTGCCAGGGCTTCTTTTTCGCGAACATAGACGGCCTGCTGCTGGAGGAGAACGTCCTGGACCACAACGGCTACTGCATCGAAACGGACGACCTGCCCACGTGGTTCAATCACAACGTGTACATCACGATCACCTGCGACAACGTCGTCGCCCGGGGCAACATTGTCGCGCGCGGCTCGACGACGGGCATCTACTGCCGCACCAACGGCATCCTGGAGGACAACCTCTGCCTGGACAACTCGCCCTCGCTCAACCTGGGCCGCATCAGCAAGTTCCGCCCCGGCGGCGTGACGGGACGGATTGCCGGTAACGTGGTGATTGACGCTCTTTCGCGCCAGTCGGTGCGCCAGGGCGACGTCGGTGGCGGGCCCGGCATCGAGGTCGGCAACGCGAACTTTCAGGGCGTCGTCGTGGAGAACAACATCGTCATCGGCTCCGGCGCGGAGCATCCCGCGGCGTTCGGGCTCTCGTCCGGCGGCGTGGGCCTGCACAACGTGACCGTGCGGGACAACATCTCCTACGGCTGGCCGGGCTTCATCGGTTGGATCGGCGAGCCGGGCACAGAGCTGGAGAAACTGAACCTCTCAGGCAACGTGGTCAGGGACAACGTGTTCCAGCTCCATGACCCGCAGGCTGAGGCAAGGTGGGCGGTGCGCACGCGCGACACGGCGGATGCCAGTGGGTTCACATTCTCGGACAATACCTACTACTATGCGCCCGAAGCCAAAGACTGCGTGCAACTGATGGACGAGCAGCGCGTGACGCTTGAGCAATGGCTGATCCTATCGAGGGACAAGGGAGGCCGGGTCCAGGAGGTGGAGTTCGTCGAGCCGACGCGCAACGACGCCAGCTGGCACGCCACCCTCGGCCGGGAGGCGACGCGGGAGGCGTTTCTGGCGGAGGCGTGCAGGCAGGGCAAGTTCAACTGGCGGCCGGAGTACACGGCGGCCGCCGTCATCAAGTACATCCGCGAGGGGTTCCGGCCGAAGGATGCCGCGAACTGAACGGGAGGTTGGAGATGAAGGCTTCTGTACTGGAGTTCCGTCGTCACTGGATGCTGCCCCTCTCGGTGCTGCTCGTGCTGGCGGTGACCGCCGGCGGCCCAACGCAGCACGCATTGGCCGGGACGGAAGCCGGCGTGCTGGCCCATCTGACCAATCCCGGCGAGGGGTGGACCGCCTTCCGGCCGGCGCCGGACACGCGCATGGTCTTTGTGTCAAGCTCGCAAGGCGACGACGCCAACGATGGTCTCTCGCCCGAGCGGCCGCTCAAGACGATCTCCAACGGCCTCGCCCTGCTGCGGAACGACCATTCCGATTGGCTGCTGCTGAAGCGCGGGGATGTCTGGTACGAGTCCATCGGCAGCATCACCTCGAGCACCCTCAAGAATGGTCGCAGCCCGCAGCAACCGACGCTGATCGCCTCGTACGGCGCCAGCGGCGAGCGGCCGTTGCTGAAGCTCGGCGACGCGGGCAACGGCCTGCGCGTGCCCGTAAACCGGCCCGGCAAGGCGAAGAACATGGCCGTCGTGGGCATCCACTTCTACGACGAGAAGGGCGACCCGGGCTCGCCCGAGTTCGTCAGGGACCGCGACAAGGGCGGCGCCGGAATCTCCTGGGCCGCCCCCGGCGAGAACCTGCTCATCGAAGACTGCCGCTTCCGGTACCTCAGCGGCGGGCCCATCATGGGACGGTCGCCGTGGCAGGGCACCCCGGAAGACGTCTTCAGGAATGTCCAGGTCCGGCGCTGCGTCGCCACGCACGCCTGGACCACCAGCGGCCACTGCCAGGGCTTCTTCTTCTCGAAGATAGACGGCCTGCTGCTGGAGGAGAACGTCCTGGACCACAACGGCTACTGCTACGAGACGGGCGACGGACCGACCTGGTTTAACCACAACGTTTACATCACGATCGAGTGCGACAATGTGGTCGCCCGTGGCAACATCGTCGCGCGGGGCTCGACCACGGGCGTCTATTGCCGAACCAACGGCGTCCTGGAGGACAACCTGTGCATGGACAACTCGCCCTCACTGAACCTGGGGCGGATCGACAAGTTCCGCCCCGGCGGCGTGACCGGGCGCATCGCGGGGAACGTCGTCATCGGCGCGGGCGTGCGCGACCTGAAGCAGATTGAAGGATTGAGCGCCGGCCCGGCCATCGAGCTGGCAAACGTCAACTACGGCGGCGCCGTCGTAGAGCGCAACATCGTGATCGGCGACCCCCATTCCGGCGATTCCGCCTTCAACCTCGGGGGCCTTGGCGTCGGTGCGCACAACGTCATAGTCAGGAACAACACGGTTTGCAACTGGGCGCCGGCGTTCAGGTGCTTCGTCACCGCCGGCGAGGAGCTCGCCAAGGGAAAGAGCTCGGGCGTCGAGGTCCGGGACAACGTGTTCCAGGGCACCGCCGACTACGCGGAGGACCTGCTCCAGGAGATGCGCGGGGAGGCGGGCATCGCGTATCAGGGCAACGTCTGCTACTCGCCGTCCGGCGGCGTCGGCATGGGCCAGCCCGGCCGCAAGCAGCCCGTCGCCTTCGTGGACCCGAACCGCACGGCGGCCACCTACAACAAGTCGTTGGGGGGGGAGGGCACGCGCGAGGCGTTCCTCGCCGAAGCTCACAAGCAGAGCAAATTCAACTGGCGGCCCGAGTACACGGCGGCCGCCGTGATTGCATACATCCGAGAGGGCTTCCGGCCCCGGCAGGATGTCGGCGGGGCCGGCGCCTGTGCCGCCTCGGCGCGGTAAGGCCCGGGCGACCTGCGGATTCGGGGCCATCGAGATGACGTGGCGTGCTTTCTTCATCGGCCTGGCGGCGGTCGCCGCCGTCAGCTTCCTGGACCCCCGCGCCGCTTTCGTGGATGAATACGGCGCCCTGAACTCCACCTCCTTCCCCGCCGGCCCCGTGCTGGTCCTGGTCGGGCTGAGCGTGGGCGTCAACCTGGTCATCAAGCTCGTCCGGCGGCGGTGGGCCCTGAAGCGGGCCGAGATGATGCTGGTCTGGTGCATGATGATCTGCGCTGCCACGATCCCTTCTTACGGCATCGGTCGGTTCCTGTGCTCGCTGATTGCCGGGCCGGCGTACCAGTCTCGTCGGGCGGATGTACACTGGGACAACGGGGGCGCCATGACCCATGCCCCGGACGGCCTGCTGCTGAGCAAGGACGCGCGCTCGGAGGCCGTCCGGCAGTACCACGAAGGGAGCCCCGAGGGGGGGAGGGTGCCCTGGAGGCTTTGGATCGGCCCGCTGGCGCGCTGGAGCGTGCTCCTGTTCTTCCTGTACCTGGGCGTTTTCTGCATGTGCGCCGTCCTGCGGCGCCAGTGGGTGGAGGTGGAACGGCTCATGTTCCCACTGGCCCGCGTTCCCCTCGAGTTCAGCGAGGGGAGCGCCGGCGGCGGCTGGCTGCCCACGCTTTTCCGCAACAGGGCGTTCCTGATAGGGCTCGCCGTGGCCGGCGGGTTCCGCCTGCTCAGGGCCCTGCCGGTTCTCCTTGGCGCTGCCGGTCCGCTGTCGCTGTCGATCCCCCTGAGGGACATATTCCGGGAGACGCCGCTGGAGTTCGCCTCCTTCGAGAACATCGCCTTCTGGCCCAATGCGATGGGGTTTGCCTTCCTGGTTCCCGCCGACGTTTCGCTCAGCGTGTGGTCCTTCTTCCTGTTCGCGCGGGCCGAGCTGGTGACGGCGCACTGGCTGGCGATACCCTACGCCAGGGGGGACATCGGGCCCCTGATGTCCTGGCAGCAGGCGGGGGCGTTTGTCTCCTTCGCCGCGTGCCTTCTCTACATGGCCCGGCGTCACCTGCTGGCGGTCCTGCGCCGGGCGCTATGGCTCGGCGGTTCGGAGGACGATTCGGGCGAGCCGGTGGGCTATCGCCTTGCGGCGTGGGGATTCCTGCTCTCCATGGCGGGCTGCGTCGCGTGGTACGCGCACTTCGGCATGAGGCCGCTAACGGCCCTGGTGTACCTGGCGCTGGTGTTCTGCTCGTATCTGATCTACACGAGGGCCGTCGCCCAGGGCGGCGTACACGTGGTCCGCACCGCGTGGGACGCGGGAGACCTGATGCACGGGATGAGCGGTGGGCGCATCTTCGGCGGACCTGGCGCGGTTCTCGCCTCGGAGCAGTGGACGCTCCTGGTGACCGGCGGCTCGGTGGCCCTGGCGCCTATGGCGATGAACTCGTTCCGCATCGCCGAGGTGTTCGGCAGGCGCCGGCGCTGGCTCGTGCCGGCCTGCATGGCGGCCATCGCCGTCGCCTTCGTCTTCTCGTCTTACAGCGTGCTGGACGCCGCGTACGAACGGGGCGTCCTGAACTTCTCCGATCTCTGGGGGCAGCAACAGGTGCCGCGGTGGAGTTTCGCCGCGGCGGACAGGATGATCCGCCACCCGGCCGAGTCGGCCCACACGTACATGGCGCCGTTCGCGTTCGGCGCTGCCGCGATGGCGTTTCTCACGTTCATGAGGATGCGTTTCTACTGGTGGCCGGTCCATTCGCTCGGCCTGTTGGCCGCGTGCGGCTGGCACGCGCAACGGCTCTGGCTGCCGTTCCTCTGCGGCTGGCTGGCGAAGGTGGGGGTGATGCGACTGGGCGGGGGCCGGCGGCTCCGACAGGCGCGGTACTTCTTCATCGCACTTATCATTGTCGAGGCGTTCGCAGAGGGGCTGGTGGCCATTGTGCGCGCCGCCACCGGGGGGGCAGTGCCCGCGTTCTGAAAGGCATGGCCCCGGCCGCCATCCGGCCAGGAAGGCCCCGGGAACTTGTCCTGTGAGCCGGCGGTTTGTAACCTGCACGGCGTGGCAGGGCACAAGAACGGGCAACGGGCATGGAGGAGTGACAGCATGGACGGCGAACGGAGGGCGCCCCGGCGCGGCGGCCTGGTTGGGTGGCGGGTACTCGTGACGGCAGCGCTGATCGCGTTGGCGGCCCTCTCGCCAGCGGGCGCGGCTCGCGCAGAGGTCGGCGACACGGCGCTGATGGGACAGAACTTCTGGGCCGTGCCCTGGGGCGGCTCCGATCCGTTCCAGCCGGACGCGCAGCACGTGCGGGGCCCGGATCCTTGGAAGCCCGGCTTCATCGAGGAGGTCACCCCCTATCACATCATCCGCTTCATGGACTGGAACCACACCAACGCGCACTATGGAGATAAGGAAGGCTTCCAGGTCCAGGGCACCGGCTGGATGGATCGCAAGCAGAAGGAGAATCCCGACCAGCGGCTGGTCGCCTACGAGTGGCAGGTGGATGCCTGCAACCGGACCAACAGCCACGGCTGGTTCTGCGCGCCGGAGATGGCGGACGAGGACTACTTCCTGGGGCTGGCCGTATTGGTCAAGACGGGTGTGGACATGCTGGCGGTGGACCTGGCGCCGCTCGCGGATAGGCTCCAGGTCATGACGGCGGACGACTTCGTCGCCGCGGGCGGGAAGAGGACCGGCGAGCCGCTCGCCCCGCAACTGCGCGCCTATCTGGAGTATTCCAACGAGACCTGGCTCTTCCAATCGAAGGACATGAAGGAACTGGGCGCAGAGCTGGGCCTGACCGGGAGCGAGTACCACGCCTACAAGTCCGTCCGCCTGTTCCACGCCTTCGAGCAGGTGTTCGGCAGGAACTCCGAGCGCATCCGCAAGGTCGTCAGCGGCCAGGCCGGCAACTGGGGCGTAGGGGTCGGGCGGTTCAAGGCCATCTATGCGCGACATCCCGTCGTCAACCCCGGGCTGATCGACAAGGTGGACGCCTACGCGAACGCCACCTACTGGGGCCCGTCCGCGGAGGACAGCGCGCGCAGGTGGCGCAACGACAGGGAGCACATCGTTGACGCATTCGGGGTGGACTACTACTTCTACGAGGGCGGCAACGGCGGCGCCATGCCCCAGGGCGGCGTGGGCGTCGGGGCCGTGAAAACCCCGGCGATGTACGATGCCTACCAGGGCTACTTCCGGGTGCTGGAGGAGGTCGGCTACTCGGCCGGCTGCCACTACATGCACTCCGGCGGCAGGGAGTGGGCGTGCATCCAGCCCAACGGCGTCGGCCTGGAGAAGGCCATGGAGTTCTCGAAGTATCGCGCGTTGGTCGAGTACTGCGGCAAGATCCCCCTGCCCCGGTGGGAGTGACGGTGCATTGCCGGGCGAGCTTCGCGTTGTATCTACCTCCGCCTGCCGGCCCCAGCGCTTGCGACACGGTCCGGGGCTCGATAGAATGAAGGCGGAAGTTCCCGACAACTGTATGCTTTACTGCGCGCGAGCACGCGGGGCGGGTGCGCCGTGGACAACGCCAAAGAGCTGCGAGAGCGACTGGCCGCGCTGAACCGGCAGCCGCTTCCCCTGACTGCGCGCCCGGGCGACGACGTCGACGGCATCCGTCGCAAGTTACGGCGAAACGCCGAGTTGCAGGCGTTGCCTCCTCCACTGCCCATTGTCTATCACCGCGACCTGCCGCGCGCCGAGCCGGCGGCTAAACGGTTGCGGATCCCGCCCTCCGAGCACGTCGCGCTCGATGAGGCCGTGGCGGGCACGGAGGCGCTCGCGCCGCACGGCGGCAGGGCGTACGTGATCGCGCAGCGCAGGGAGAGTGAGGGCGACGACCGGGCGTCGCTCTGCGCGGCTTTCCGCGATGCCCTTGTGCAAGCGGACTCGGCCCTGCGCCAGCGGCTCGGGCCGGTCTGCGGGCCCGGCGACCTGCGGGCCGAAGACGTGATCTTCATGGACCTGGAGAGCACGGGCCTGGCGGGCACGCCGCTGTTCCTGATCGGCACGATGACGTGGGAGGACGGCTTCGTCGTGCGGCAGTACCTGGCCAGGGATTACTCGGAGGAGAAGGCGGTCATCTCCCTTTTCCTGGCGGATGCCGCGCGTCGGAAGCTGCTGGTGACGTTCAACGGCAAGAGCTTCGACGTCCCCTACGTTCGCGTGCGAGCGGCGGCCACCGGCACGCCTTTCGAGATGCGGCTCGCGCACTTTGACCTTCTCCACGAGTGCCGCCGCGCGTGGGGGGGCGTGCTGCCGGACTGCAAGCTGCAGACGCTGGAGAGGCGCATCTGCGGCCGGCCGCGTCACGCCGACATCCCGGGGGAAGAGATCCCCGCCGCCTATCATTGCTTCGTGCGCACCGGGAACGCGGCGGAGATGCTGGAGATCCTCCGCCACAACGTGCTTGACCTGGTCACGCTGGCGGAGTTGATGGTCAGGCTCCCCGGGCCGGGATGAGGGTCGCGCCGCGACGGGGGTTCGCCGCATTCAAGAGTGAGGGGGCGCAGCCCGATCGTGGACGTCGAAGGTTTTCTGAACGAACTGAACGAGTCGCCGGACTACGCGGGCCAGATGATCCACGTGCGCGAGGCGGCGGCGCGCCAGGCCCGATACGCATCGCCGGGAGAGCCGCTGTCCGGCCCGGTGCGAGCCGCGCTGCGGGGCCGCGGGATCGAGCGCCTCTACACGCACCAGGCCGAAGCGATAGACCGCGTCCGGGCCGGCGAGAACGTGCTCATCGTCAGCGGCACTGCCTCGGGCAAGTCCCTCTGCTACGTGGTCCCGATCATCGAGATGCTCCTGGCCGACCGCGGGGCGCGGGCGCTGCTCCTTTTCCCCACCAAGGCGCTCTGCCAGGACCAGTTTCGGGGATTCGGCGGCTGCCTGGAGGCGGCGGGGCTGCCCGAAATCCTGGCCGGTGTCTATGACGGGGACACGCCGTCCGCGCTGCGCCGGCGTTTGCGCGACGCGGGCTCTGTCATATTCTCCAACCCGGACATGCTGCACGCGGCGCTCATGCCGCAGCACGGGCGCTGGGCCGACTTCCTGGCACAACTCAAACTGCTCGTGCTCGACGAACTGCACGTTTACAGCGGCATATTCGGCTGCAACGCGGCGAACCTGCTGCGGCGCTTCGGGCGCGTCTGCCGGCACTACGGCTCGGCGCCGCAGATCGTGGCGTGCTCGGCGACCGTCGGCAACCCGAAGGATTTGGGCGAGGGCCTGACGGGACAGCCCATGACGGTGATCGACTCGGACGGCAGCCCGCGCGGCAGGCGGACCTACGTCTTCTGGAACCCCCCGCGCGTGCGCGACGGCGCGTGGCGCTCCCGCCGCAGCGCCAACGTCGAGGCGCACGAACTGATGGCCATGCTCGTCCGGCGCGGCGTGCCGACGATCACCTTCTCCAAGGCCAAGATGACGGCCGAGATGATCCACCGCTACGTCTGCGAGACCCTCCGGCAGACCGCGCCGCACCTGGTCTCGAAGGTGACGCCGTACCGGGGCGGCTACCTGCCGCAGGAGCGGCGCGAGATCGAGCGGCGGCTCTTCGACGGCGAGCTGCTCGGGGTGAGCTGCACGCGGGCGCTCGAACTCGGCATTGACGTCGGCGGCCTGGACGCCTGCATCCTGGTGGGATACCCGGGCACGCTGGCCTCCTTCTTCCAGCAGTCGGGCCGCGCCGGCCGGCAGGACCGGGACGCGCTGGTCTTCCTCATCGGGCTGGACACGAGCGTGAACCAGTACGTGATGGGCCGCCCCGAGTACGTCTTCGGCCGCCCGGTCGAGCAGGCCGTGCTGGACCCCGACAACCCGTTCGTCATCACGGGGCACCTGCGCTGCGCGACCAACGAGCTTCCCCTGCCCGATGAGGAGACGGCCGCCTTCGGTCCCCACGCGCCGACGGTCCTGCGGGTCCTCGAAGACAACCTGAAGGTCAAGCACATCGAGGACCGGTGGTACCACGCAGCCGCGGAGAGCCCGCAGCACGAGGTGTCGCTGCGCAGCTACGCCGACGCGAACGTGCTCATCCAGGACGCCGACACGGGCGCCGTCCTGGGCGAGGTCAACCGGTTCGACGCGCCCCCCATCCTGCACCCCGAGGCAATCTACATGCACAGGGGCGACACCTACCGCGTGCTCACGCTCGACCTTGACAAGAACGTCGCCACTGTGAAAAAGGTCGAGGTGGACTATTACACGCAACCGATGGGCGGCACGGACGTGCACCACGTGGACCGGCGGCTGCGCGAGAAGCCGTTCGGGACGGGCCGGGCCTGCTGGGGCGAGGTGACGGCGTATTTCGACACTTACATGTTCGAGAAGATCCACTTCTACTCGCTGGACGCGGTCTCGCGGCACGGCGTCAACCTGCCGACGTTCGTCCTGGAGACGATGGCCCTCTGGCTGGTGCCGCCCGAGGACCTGATGGCGAAGGTGCGCCAGGCCGACCTGGACGTTCACAGCGGCCTGCGCGGGATCGGTTACGCGACGCGCATGCTCCTGCCGGCCTTCATGACGTGCGACACGCTGGACTTCTCGCACTCGATCGGGAGCGCCAACTCGGAGTGGAACGCCATCTTCGTGTACGAGCGCTACCCCTACGGATTGGGCTTCACGGAGAAGGCCTACGAGCGGCTGCACGAGATAATGCCAGCCGTGCTGGACAACGTCAGGCAGTGCCCGTGCGAGGACGGCTGCCCCTGCTGCGTGGGCAAGCCGCTGAGGCAGTATGCCGTGTGGAACGTCGAGAGGGGCGAGGCGTCGGTCCCGAGCAAGGCCGCCGCCGTCATGATCCTTGAGGGGCTGCTGGGCGACGGCACGGGCCTGGAGAACCCGGACACTGCCGCCGTGGGCGACTCGGAGGCGCACGACGCGCTCAGGCTCGAAGCCGCGCTCAGGCGCCGGCTGGAGCGAATGCGCGAGCCGCAGGTCTTCCATCCCATTGAGCCGCGCGTCGAGACGGGATATCCTGAGCGCGAGAAGGAGGCGGAGCTGGGAACGGCGGACGTGGCGCGCCGAGCGCAGCGCGGGCGCGAGTTCCACAGGGAGCTGCGCCGGCGTGTCGCCAAGCGCATTCCGACCGACGCGCTCCCGCCCGACGCGGGCCGTGTCGGGCCTCCGCCGGGCATGAAGACCGACCGGAGCAACAAGCCGCCGACGCATTTCCCTGGCCGGCCGCCGGTGCGCACGGAGCAGGCGGACGCGGCCGAGCCCGAGGACACCGGCGCCGACGCGCCGATCCGCATGGGCGATTCCCTGGCGGCGAGGGCGCGCAGGCTGAAGAAGGAACGCGGCGGCGGCGGGTCGTGAGCGCGCCTGCGCGGCCGGCGGCACTGAGAGAGGTGATAGGCACACATGGACGCGCAGGCCTTCCTGGAACGGCTGAAGGGCCAGCCCTTCTTCTTCGGGCAGGTCGTTCACCTCGAGACCCTGCCCGAGCGGCAGCCCGTGCACAAGGACGTGCCGGGCGGCATTTTGCCCCCCGTGCAGGCCGCCCTGGAGAGCCAGGGGATACGGCGGCTCTACAGCCACCAGGCCGACGCCATCGGGCACATCCGGCAGGGCCGCAGCGTCGTCATCGTCACCGGCACGGCCAGCGGCAAGACGCTCTGCTACGACATCCCGGTCGCGGAGACATTGGCCCGGGACGCGCTGGCGACGATGCTGTTCGTCTACCCGACGAAGGCCCTGGCCCAGGACCAGTTGCGCGCGCTGGGCAAGTTCCAGTTGGAGGGGGAGGGCGTCGAGTTCCTGGCCGGGACGTACGACGGCGACACGCCGCAGTCCCTGCGCCGCAAACTGCGCAACGCCGCGAACGTCATCCTGACCAACCCCGACATGCTGCACCAGGGCATCCTGCCGCAGCACGCCCGGTGGAACCGCTTTTTCACGCACCTGAAGTATGTGGTCATTGACGAGGTGCACGCCTACCGCGGCGTGTTCGGCTCGCACCTGGCCAACGTGCTGCGGCGGCTCGGGCGGATATGCCGGCACTACGGCTCGTCGCCGCAGTTCATTTGCAGCTCGGCGACCATTGCCAACCCGCGGGAGCACGCCGAGCGCGTCACCGGCCAGCCCATGGAGCTGGTCACCAACGACGGCTCGCCGCGTGGGCCGAAGCGCTTCGTGCTCTGGAATCCGCCTTCGCTCGAACAGGCCGCGCGCGGCAGCTCCGAGCAGTGGCGCGTCGGCGGCGACCGGCGCAGCTCCCTCTGGGAGGCCGTCCACCTGATGACGGCGCTGGTCAAAGGCGGCGTGCAGACGATCGCGTTCGTGCGCACGCGGCTCGCTGCCGAGCTGATCTTCAAGAACTGCCGCGACCTGCTGCGCCCCGTGTCCGGGCGCCTGGCGGAGTCCGTCCACGCATACCGGGGCGGCTACCTGCCCGAGGAGAGGCGCCGCATCGAGCAGCGCCTGGTGAAGAAGGAGATCATGGGCGTCTCGAGCACCAACGCGCTGGAGCTTGGCATAGACATCGGCAGCTTGGACGCGTGCATCCTGGTCGGCTACCCCGGGACGGTGGCCAGCCTCTGGCAGCAGGCGGGGCGCGCGGGGCGCGGCAGGGAGCAGTCCGTCGTCTTCCTGATCGCGCAGAACTCGCCCATGGACCAGTTCCTCATGGTGCACAGCGACTACATCTTCGCCCAGAGCCCCGAGCAGGCCGTCGTGGACCCGGACAACCCGCACGTCGCCGTCGGGCACGTGAAGTGCGCCGTGCATGAGCTGCCGCTGGGCGACGACGAGATGGCAACGTTCGGGCCCTGCACGGACGTGATCCTGGAGCTTCTGGAGGAGGCCGGGAGCGTCCGCCACATCGAGGACCACTGGTACTGGGCCAGCTCGGAGTATCCCGCCGCCGACGTCAACCTGCGGAACATCGCCGGCCCGGTTTACACGATCCAGGACGAGTTGGACGGCGAGCGCGTCATCGGCACGATGGACGAGATCAGCGCGCTCTCCCAGTTGCACGACCACGCCGTCTACCTGCACGGCGCGGACACGTACTTCGTCGACCAGCTCGACCTGGAGCAGAAGATCGCGCGCGTCGAGCGGCGCGAGCTGGACTACTACACCCAATCCGTCCAGCAGTCGCAGATCCGCATAGACGAGGTCGAGAAGGAGGACCAGTGGCGGGGGGCGACGGTCGGGCTCGGGGACGTGACGGTCACGACGAGCATACCGATGTTCAAGAAGATCCGGTTCCACTCGCGCGACAGCCTGGGCTGGGAGCAACTGGAGCTTCCGCCGCAGGAGCTCGAGACGGTGGCCATGTGGTTCGCCCCGCCCGAGGGAATCGTCGCGCGGATGCTCGAGCGCAAAATGGTCGTCAGCGAGGGGCTGATCGGCATCGCCAACGTGTTCGTCGAGGTCGCCCCGTTCTTCGTCATGTGTGACACGCAGGACGTCGGCACGGTGGTCAACTCGAGCTGCCTGCACCGCGACGCGCTCTTCCTCCACGACCGGTATCCCGGCGGCATGGGCTATGCGCGCCGGTGCCTGGACGCCGTCGAGGAGATCATGCGCACGATCCACGCCGTCATCCGGGAGTGCGGCTGTGAGGACGGCTGCCCGTCGTGCGTCGGTTCCGCCGTGCCCGCATTCGCCATGACGGACATGGACAGCTCGGTGCGCGGGCGTATCCCCGACAAGGCCGCTGCCCTGTTCCTGCTGGACCTGCTTCTCGGCGCGGAGTCGTGAGGAGGCGACCTTGGACCTCTCGGGGATCACCATCTCGACCACGAAACCCGGACGCAAGCCGGCGACGATCCTGGCCGAAATGGGCATCACGATCCTTCCCGTGGTTGAGGACGAGGGCAACGTTGACCGCTACGTCCTCAGCAAGCGGCTCGCCGTCGAGCGGCGGACGGGCGGCAACTTCCTGCGCGGCATCATGGACAAGACCCTCTTCACCAGCGCCATCTACCTCAGGGAGCACTTCCCGGTTCCCGTGCTGATCGTGGAGGGCACGGTCAGCTACGAGTACACGGCGTTCGACCCGCAGGCGGTCCGGGGCGCGCTGTGCGCAATGATGCTCCAGTACGGGATGAACGTGCTGTCCACGGCAGACGTGGAAGAGACGGCGGCGCTTATCGCCATGATGGCCCGGCAGGAGCAGCTCGGCATCCCCGACATCTCGCTGATTCCCAAGCGAAAGGCCGCCGACCTGGGCGACGTGCAGAGGCGCGTCGTGGAGATGCTGCCGGGCTGCGGCATGGTGCTGGCCAGGGACCTCTTGCAGCGATTCGGGAGCGTGCGCCGGATAGTGAACGCGAGCGAGGACGAGTTGCGCGGTGTCCGGGGCGTCGGCGCCAGGAAGGCGGCGCAGATCCGTAAGGTGCTCGACGCCGAGTATGAGGCGGTCGATACGGAACGCAATCTGGAGGACGCGATCGAGGCGGCGCCGGCCCTGCTGTTCGACCGGCCCGTGGCGCTGCTCGCGCGCCAGCATCACATCTTCACCGACGAGAGACAGCGACACGTCGTGGACATGGTGTTCCTCGACCCGGAGGCCGACGAGGTGATCCTGGTCGAGCTGAAGCGCGGCAGGCTCGTCGCGGAGCACGCCCGGCAACTTCGGCGTTACCTGCGCAACGCGCATCAGTCAAAGCTCTTGCGCCCGTTCCTGCAAGGGGGGAGCCGGGTCCGCGGGGTGCTGGCCACGGTGGAGGAGTCCGACCTCGCGCCGCAGTTCGAGGACGTTGCCGCAAGGGTCGTTGACAAGAGGCGGGTGATCGAGATACTCAAGCAGTTGCGCGGCATGCCCTGAGACGTGGTCGGGACTGCACGTCGGGCGCATCCAGATGTTGCGCGCCCATCGAGAGCGAAGGGAGCTGAAAAGCATGAAGGTGGTGATGATCTCGCTGGATACGCTGTGCGCCTCTCACGTGTCGTGCTACGGCTACGGGTTCGAGACGACGCCGTGCATTGACCGCTGGGCGGAGGGCGCGGTTCTGTTCGATCGGTGCTACGCGAGCGACGTGCCGACGCCGCCCTCGTACACGGCCATGTTCTCCGGGCGCTTCGGGGTGCACAACGGCATCTTCGGTTTCCAGGACCCGTCCACGTATCGCCCGGGCCCGCCCATGGCGCAGGATCTGCTGGCCCGCGCGGGGTATGAGACGTGCGCCATAAGCAACCTGTTCTACCCGTGCCCCTGGCTGGTGCCGGGATGGGGGACGATCATGCCGCCGGGCCTGCGCTTCCAGGGCGGCCGCGCGCCGGACGTCACGGACGCCGCCGTGCGCTGGCTGAAGGCCAACGGGCAGGCGGACGACCTGTTCCTCTTCGTGCACTACTGGGAGCCGCACCAGCCCTACAACAAGGCGCCGGAGGAGCACCGGCAGCTCTTCCCCACCGGGCAGTACGCGGGCACGGCGCCCGACCTGCGCATCCTCAACGCGAACCGCCTGATGAGGGCGTTCTACGAGGACTACCACCGGCGGGGCGAGGGGGCCCCCGACCTGAGCGCGGCCGAGGTCATGGCGCGCTACGACTCGCAGGTTCACTTCGTGGACGAGGAGGTCGGTCGGCTCCTGGCCTGGCTGGAGGAGGCGGGCCTCGCCGAGGAGAGCGCCGTCATCATCACCAGCGACCACGGCGAGGCGTTCGGCGAGTACGGCTCGTTCGACCATTTCACGTGCTACGAGAACATCTCGCACGTGCCGCTGATGGTCCGCCTGCCGAGCGCTCCGGCGAAGCGCGTGGAGGGCTTTGTCCAGGGGGCCGACCTGATGCCGACGATCCTCGACCTGGCGGGATTGGAGACGCCGGACGGGCTGGACGGAATGACCCTGTCGGGGTGCCTGACCGGGGACGGGCCGGCGCCGCGTTCCTTCATCGTGACCGACTGCAACGCGCTGGCGGCGCAGAGGATGATCGTCGAGGGCGACTGGGCGCTGGCGCAGACGTTCAACCCCGGCCCGCTGGAGCACGTCAAGCCGTTCGAGCTCTTCGACGTGACCGGCGACCCCGAGCGGGACCTCTCGGAGGAGCACCCGGACAAGGTCCGGGAGCTGAAGATGAAGATGCAGGACTGGCTGACCGAGACGCTCGATGGCATTCCGGACCCGCTCCAGGCGGCCGGGCTCGAAGGCGGCTGGGCGCTCGGGCACTTCTGCTTCCTGCACGGAGTGCTGGAGAACCTGGACTACGTGCGCGCGAACCCGGCGCTCTGGCGCATACTGTGCAATAAGCACGGCGCCAGCTTCGACCGCCTGTCCCGCCTGATAGCCGGGGCATAGCACCTGGGACCCGGCCCAGAGAGGGAGTACAAAGACGATGCCCGACCGTCCGAACATCGTTTACTTCGTCTGTCACGACGTGGGCAGGCACCTGGGCTGCTACGGCGCGCCCGTCGAGAGCCCCAACCTCGATGCCTTCGCCGGTCAGTCCGTCCTGTTCGAGAACGCCTTCTGCACGTCGCCGTGCTGCTCGCCGTCGCGGGCGTGCGCCATGACGGGCCGTTACGCGCACACGACGGGGGCGATCGGCCTTTCGCACGTGGGATGGCCCCTCGACCTGCGCGAGCGGACTATCGTTGACCACGTCAACGACGCCGGCTATGAGACGATCCTCAGCGGTGTGAACCATGAGCGCCACCCGCGCAGCGACAGGTACGAGGTGGACCTGCCCGAGACCTGGGAGGATTGGCACACGGAGCGCGCCGTCGGGAACGCACTCTCGTATCTGGAGCGGCGGGACGGCTCGCGCCCGTTCTACCTGAACGTTGGCTCGCAACAGCCGCACGCGTCCACCTGGGATCGCGCGGAGGAGATGTACGGGGGCGTCGTCCCGCCCGACGACGTCTGGATACCGCCGTACTGCCCGGACACGCCGCTGCTGCGCCGGCTGTTCGGCCGGTTCCAGGCGGCCATCCGTTACATGGACGCGCATTTCGGCAGGCTGCTCGAGGGGCTGGCGCGCCTGGGACACGCCGATGACACGATAGTGGTCTTCACCACCGACCACGGCATCTCGGCGTCTCGCAGCAAGGGGACGCTTTACGATCGCGGCGTGGAGACGGCGCTGATGGTTCGCCTGCCGGACGGCGCCGGCGCGGGGACGCGCGTGCAGCACCTGGTCCAGAACATTGACTTGACCCCTACGCTGCTGGAGGCCGTCGGGGTGCCCGTGCCCGCCGAAGTGCAGGGGCGTTCGTTGCAGCCCCTGCTGGCCGGCCGGCCGTACACGCCGCACGATGCGATCTTCATCGAGCGTAACTTCCACGGCGAGCACCCCTACCGGGGCGCCGACGGTTACGTGGATCGTTACGATCCGGTCCGGGCCGTCCGAACGCCGGACTTCCATTACATCCGGTGGTTCCTGCCGGAGATCAAGCCGCGGCCGTTCCTGCCTTTCGAGATGCCGGCCGAATGGGCCGAGGTAGGCGAACGCCTCGACAGCGCGTGGCCGCCGTCGGACCTTCCGAGGAACTCCGAGGAACTCTATGACGTGGCGCACGACCCGCTGGAGTTCGTGGACCTGGCCGGCCGGCCCGAGTACCGGCAGGTGAAGGCCCGCCTGGCCGCGCGCCTGGAGGGCTGGATGAAGGAGACGGATGACTTCGTGCTGCGCGGCGAGGTCCCCAGCAGGCCGCAGGAACCGGGCTGGGGGCCTAACTGGCCCGCGGAGAACTCGTAGGGAGGATGCGGCAGATGAGATGGGGCGGGGTGGCTCTGGGTTGTGTGTTGCTGGCTGCGGCCGGCGCCTGGGCGCAGGAGGGGCTGCCGAGGGACGCGGACGGCTGGACCGTCCTCACCCCGAGCGCCGACACGCGCATCATTTACGTGAGCAGCAGCCTTGGCGACGACGCGACGGGCGGGCCCTGCTCGCCGGCCGATGCCGCCGTCGGTGCGGACCCCTTCCTGCCCGCCGGTGAAGTGCGGCCGTTCCGGAGTGTCGCGGCGGCGATGGCGCAGGCCCGCGAAGGCTTCCCGGACTGGGTCCTGCTGAGGCGCGGCGACGTCTGGCAGGAGGCCGTGCCCGGCGTGCCCAGCGGCCGCTCGCGCCCGGAGCCCTTCGTTCTCTCGGCCTACGGCGCCGGGCCGGATCGCCCCGTGCTCAAGACGGGCGCGGACCGCCCGCTGGTGTTCGACGAGGCCGGCTTCCACGACGTCGCCATCGTGAGCCTGCACTTCTATGCCAGCACGCGGGACCCGGGGTCGCCGGATTACGTCTCTTCCGCCGGAGGCGGCAGCCTGCGCGCCCTGCTCCGCAGGGGCGGCGTGGCCGAGGGCCTGCTGATCGAGGACTGCGTCATTCGCTTCTATGCCACCAACGTCGTCCTCGAGAACCCTCGGGGCGGGACCACGGGGGACATCGTCCTGCGGCGGAACCTGCTCCTGGACGCCTACAACGAGCGCGGGCACTCCCAGGGCGCCTACGCCAGCCACATGTCCGGCCTGCTGCTGGAGGAGAACGTGTTCGACCACAACGGGTGGCTCATTCCGGGCGAGTTCCACCGCTTCAGGAGCACGCGCCGGGACGGCCGGGCCACGATGTTCAACCACAACACCTACTTCGGCTCCTGTCATGACGTCGTCTTCCGTGGCAACATGTTCCTGCGCGGTGCCAGCATGGGCAACAAGTGGCGCTCCGACCGCACGCGCTCCTGCTTCAACGTCCGGATCGAGGACAACCTCTACGTCGCCGGCGAGCTGGGCATCGGCATCGGGGGCAACACATCGGCGCCGTTCCGGTTCGCGAACGTGACCGTGGCGAACAACGTCATGCTGAACGTGGGCACGCCGCAGCCGACGGGCCGCAACCTGGGCTGGTGCCTGAGCATCCGGGACTGGGACGGCGGCCTTGTGGCCGGCAACCTCTTCCTCCACCAGCCGAACGAGGCCGTGGATTCGGTCTATGGGATTGCGATCAGGGGAACGCCCCGCGTAGGTGCCACGCGGGACGTCCTGATCCATGACAACATCATCCACGGGCTCAGTTCGCGCATAGCCGGCATCGCGGTCGCCGACGGGTTGGCCCTGGAGCGGATCACGTTCCGCAACAACGCGATGCAGTTCCCGGGGCTCGCGACCCAACTGGTCAAGCTCCCGCCCGACCCGAGCGCGCTCTCGTTCCAGGGGAACGTTTACTGGACGGACGGGCCGGCGGGGGAATGGTTCGCCGTCGGCCAGGCCGGCTGCGACTACGACGGCTGGATCGACCGGAGCGGCCGGACGATATGGAGCCCCGTGGCCGAGAGCGCGTGCGACTTCGAGACGTGGCCGGGGCGATCGGGCGAGCAGGGCGCCGTGCGAGAGCGCGTGGACTACCCGGACCCGACCAGGTGCATCGAGAGCTACATGGCCTCGCTCGGCGGGGAGCCGTCCCTGGACGCCTTCTACACCGAGGTCCGCAAGCAGTCCAAGGCGAACTGGCGACCCGAGTTCACGGCCGCCGCCGTCAACGACTGGATCCGCGCCGGCTTCGGCGCCGAGAGGGTCAACGTGGAAGCGGCTGGAAAGCACTGAGAAGGCAGGGGCAGGGGAGGGATGGGACAATGAGAATGCGGGTCCTCACGGTGGTGCTGATGCTGGCCGTGGCGAGTGGTTTCCTGTGCGGCGCCGCGCGGGCGGCGGGGGGCGCAGACACGGCGCCCCGGCGCTGGCTGCCGGTTGACCGGAACGGCTGGACGGTCCTCAGACCGTCGGCCGACACGCGCGTTATCTACGTCAGCAGCAGCGTCGGTGACGACGCAACGGGCCGCGCCTATGCGGCGGGCGATGGCGCCGCCGGCCCGAACCCGTTCCTGCCCCGCGGGCAGGTCAGGGCGTTCAAGACCCTTGCCGCCGGCATGGCGCAGGCGCGGGACGGCTATGCGGACTGGCTGCTGCTGAAGAGGGGGGACGTTTGGTACGAACCCCTGGAAGGAATGCCCAACGGCCGCTCCGGCGCGGAGCCATTCCTGGTCTCGGCCTGCGGCGTCGGCCCGAGGCCGCAGCTCAGGCACGGCGAGAAGGCGTTCGGCCTGCGAATGGGCTTCAGCAGGGGCTTCCACGACATCGCCATCGTCGGTCTCGAACTCTACGCGTCCATACAGGACCCCGAGTCCCCCGAGTTCGCCCCGGAAAGGAAGGTCAACGGCGGCGCCGGCTTCACCATCTGGGAGGGCGCACTGGCCCGGCACCTGCTGATCGAGGACTGCTGCATGCGCTTCTGCGGGGCCTCTTTCTCGAACCTCGACAGCCGGGTCGAGGGGATCGTCCTTAGGCGGAGCCTGATCCTGGACAACTACAGCCGCACGAGCCACGCTCAGGGCTCCTGGGCCACCCACATGTCGATCCTGCTCGAGGAGAACGTCTACGACCACAACGGCTGGCTCATCCGGGAGAGGAACAACAGGAAAGACCGCGGCGGCGCCACCATCTTCAACCACAATACCTACTTTTGCGACTGCCACGACGTGGTCTTCCGCGGCAACATGTTCCTGCGCCCCTCCAGCATGGGCAACAAGTGGACGGCCAACAGCGGGCCGGGCAGCACGCGCAACATCGTCATTGACGACAACCTCTACGTCGAGGGGGAGATCGGCATCGGCATGGGCGGCAACAAGACCGGGCCGCTGCGCTTCCGCAACGTGGCGGTCACCAACAACGTCTTCCTCGACGTCGGCCGCGCCCAGCCTACCTACCGCAACCTGGCCTGGTACCTCGACGTGACGGACTGGGACGGCGGCGTCGTCGCGCGCAACCTCTTCCTCCACCAGGACGTTGACGCGTTGACGAACACTCACGGCATCAACCTGGGCAGCAGCACGAGCAAGGGCCGATACGAGGGCGAGGGCGTGCACTGCCGGAACGTCGCCATCCTGGGCAACGTGTTCCACGGGCTCAAGACGAACGGCTACAGCGTCATCCTGGGCCAGGGCGCCCTGCTCCAGAACATCGTCTTCGAGGGTAATGCGTTCCAGGCGCCCGGCCTGGACTCGAAGCTGGTCACTGCCGATTCCAACCTGAGCGGAGTGGCCTTCCGGGGGAACGCCTATTACAGCGACGCGGAGCCCGCTGAGTGGTTCCGTGTAGGCGGCCAGAATGTCGCCTTCAAGGACTGGTCGGCGAAGGTCCGCGAGCAGGGCGCGCGGGCCGGCAAGGTGGACTACCCGGCCCCGGGCAGGTGCATCGAGACCTACATGGCGTCTCTTGGCATGGAGCCGACCTTCGACGCCTTCCTGGCCGAGGTGCGGAAGCAGTCCAGGGCGAACTGGCGGCCGGAGTTCACCGCCGCCGCCGTCAACGACTGGATCCGCGCCGGCTTCGGCGCGCGGGAAGCCGGCCAGTGACCGGCCGGGCGCCCCGTCAGTCGCCGCCTGTTTCTGCTGCGGCAGGGCGTGGCCGCGTAAGGGCCAGGATGACGGCGCCCACGGCGATGAGCCCGATGGTCCAGACGGTCCTCGGGACGCCCGTGACCTCCGGCAGCATTACCTTCCCGGCGTTGGCGACGGCGTCCAACGGCGCCGCGATGGCCGGGTAGATGAGGATGTAGGCCAGCGCGCCGAGGAACATGCCGGCGACCGACACGAGCGCGTCCATCCGTCCGGCGGCGGCGCAGGCCAGTCCCGTCCCGGGGCAGAACCCCGTCAGGCCGAACCCGACGCCGAGCAGGGCGCCCCCGAGCAGGACCGAAAGCGTCGCGGCCGGCTTGACGCTGAAATGCTCCACCCCGAACAGGTCCATCAGCCAGACGCCGAGCATCCCCACCAGCACGAAGACGGCGATGACGCGCATCGCGTGGAAGTCCTTCAGCCGCAACGTGCCCACGATCTTGTCCGGGTCCGCCAGCCCCGCCAGGAGAAGCCCCGCGCCGAACAGCGCCCCGATTATGAATCCTCCGATTGCGCCAGACATGGCAGTCCCTCCTATCGCTCGATCTCGGGCGTGTGCCGATAGACCAGCAGCGCCGTCAGCATCCCGAAGCCGAACAGGGCAACGGTGAACGGGAGCACTGACACCGACAACTGGGCCCAGCCGCTGGCGAACTGGCCGCTGGTGCAGCCGTGCGCGAGGCGCGAGCCGAGCAGGATGAGCAAGCCCCCGGCGAAGCAGGCGATGAACCGCCCCAGCGGCGCGCTGCGTCCGTTGGCGTCCCACCAGACGGCGCTGGTGCGCAGCCGCCAGCGCCCGCAGGCGACGGCCGCCGCAGCCGCCCCGATGATAAGGCCGACGTCCAGCCACCACCCGTAGCCGGGCTGCCGGTACTTGTCCGTCCCGAACAGCGGATGGCCCTCAACATACCCCGGCGCGACTGCCTCCAGGACCTGCGTGTCGGCGACCACGAACTGCGTCGAGACCCCGAGCGGGCCCTTCACAGCGAAGGCGATCACCTGTATCAAGCCCAGAACGATCCCCCCGACCAGCCACGGCAACGGCGCTTTCCTCACGACGAACTCCCCCATAGCCCTTCCTCCTTTCCAGCGACAGGCTGCCCCCGTCGGAAGCGACCGGATTCTCCCCGTGTGAATATACGCCCGCGTCGCCGAACGGTCAAGCCTTGCCCGGCGCGGCCGGTCGCCGCGCCCGCACTGCGTCCCGGGCCGTAGCGCTGCCCGGATGCCTGGATTCGCCATGTGATTCGGTGTGGAAGGGCGTTGCAGAGAAGGTGTGATAACGTTATCTTTAGCGATAACGTTATTAGACACGCAGCCCTTGTTGCCGAGAAAGATCAGCATGAAACCCACCATCGTTGATGTGGCAAAGCGGGCGAACGTGGCCGTCATGACCGCCAGCCGGGTTATGAACGGGCATCCGCGCGTCCGACCCCGTATCCGGGAACGGGTCCTGACGGCCGCCGAGGAAATCCACTATGTGCCCAACTTGCTGGCCAGAGGGCTTCGCAGGAAAGCGCTGGACGTGGTATCGCTCTTGCTCACCGACCTGCCGAACCCGTACTTCGGAACACTGGCCGACCGCCTTTCCGCAAAGCTCCGGGACTCGGGACTGAGGGCCGTCCTGTGCGACAACGTCGATGACATGCTGGGGTTCAACAGCAGCTTCTCGCCCTGTGCCAGCGTTCTAGTGCTTCCAACCGCCGACCACGTGAATCGCATTGCCAGGGAGCGGCCGGCCGTGACGTTTCAGGCGCAGTCGTTCGAGGCCCAGCACGCACCGGATGTGTCCGTGGACCGTGCATGGGCCTATGCGGAACTGGCCAGAGAGATCCTGGCCGGGGGCCGCAGGAAGGTGACCTACTGCTGTGCGCCTTCCGAATACGGGCCGAGCCGGCAGCAGAAGTTTCGGCACGTGGAGACTGTGCTGGAACAGCAGGGCCTTGAACCCGTCATCCTGTCACGGAAGGCCCTGGAGTCTTCAGAGGAACTGGCACGGCTGGCCTGTTCCCGGCCGGGCTCCGTGGACACGGTCTTCTGCGAGAACGACGTCGTTGCCGCCGGAGTCCTCTGTGCGCTGCACGCGCGGGGCGTCAGGTCGCCGGAAGACGTGTTGGTGATCGGCTGCGACGGGACGCTCGTGCTCGAGGGCGTCTGGACCGTTGTGGTCGATTTCGACCGGATCGCCCGCGAGGTGGTTGATCGACTTTTACGGCAGCTGAACGGGGAAGAGGTTACGGGCCGGCTTCTCGTGCGCCCCGAATTGGTCACGTGTCCGGTGTGAGAAGGAAGGAGGAAAGATTGTCTCCTGGAAAAGCACGTCATGTTATCGGTTTCGTGTTGATCTGGTTGATCGTCCTGCAAACGGGCCGCGTGGCCGCGGCGGCAGAGGACAGCGGATCGGCCCCGGCCGTGCCCGCGAATGTCTACCTCTACGTATCGCCTCCCGTGGCAAGCCGCATTGACGTGTTCTGGGATCACCCGAAAGACCTCACAGGTGTTGTCGGTTACCACGTCTATCGCGACGGCAAGATGATCGCCACCAAGGCCAACGATGACCCCGGCCACCCGGCGAATAACGTCTATCCCGACACGGGCCTTTCCCCCGAGACGAAGTACACCTATACCGTGACCTCCGTTGACGGGGACGGCAACGAGAGCGCGCACACCGCGCCCGTGGGCGCGACCACTGCGCCGGCGCCGGCTCCGAATCTGGACGTCCTCATTAAGCCATCGAGGACGTCGGGCGTCGCGCCCCTGTCCGTGTTCTTCGACGTTACGGAGACGGGCAGCTTCACGGACGGCTCTTTCATTGACGCCACCTGCGTCTGGGACTTCGACGCGGACGGGACGGACCCCGAGGGCAAGTACCGGAGGGCCAGCGGCTTCGTGGCAGCGCATGTTTTCGACAAGCCCGGCACGTACCGGGTCCGCTGCGACGTGTACGACGTGCAGGGGCGGCACGACTCTGAGGAAGTGATTGTCGAGGTGCAGGCCTTCTCGGGCAAGACGTACTATGTGGCCGCCAACGGCTCCGACGAGAACCCGGGGACAATGGGAAAGCCCGTCTTGACGGTAAAGCACGCGCTGCTGGACCTGGCCGAGCCGAACACGCGGATACTGTTCAGAAAGGGCGACACCTTCAAGACGCGGTTCGTGAACGCATCCAAGCGGGGGGGGCCGGTCATCGTCACGGGTTACTCGGACCCGGAGAGCCCTTCCGACGAGGCGCCGGTCATCTATTCGACGGCCGTGGACGGCGACTGGGCGACGCTCTACGTGGGCAGCGACTGGCGGATGATGGACCTGAGGGTGCGGTCCGGCGGTCTGACGGCTGGGAAGAAAGGGCCGCGCTACCCAGGCGGCGCGGGGTTCGGTCCCGCGACGGACAGCCTGCTCTACCGTTTGGAGGAGGATCACCTCCTGGGCGGCCTGGGCGCCGGCGGCACGTTCAATACCATGGTCGAATGCAACATACACCACCTTTCAGGCAATGCCGCCGGATACACAAGCACTCGTCCCGAGGACTACGGGTCCGTCGGAGGGTGCGCGATCATCGGGAACTGGGTGCATGACTTCGGCGACGACGACGTGGAGCATGTCTTCCGCCTCCAGGGAGGAAGCCGCTATTTCATCGCTTTCAACAAGTTCGAAGCCAATGTCGTCAACTATGATGCCCTTACCATCCGGGGGACAACGGACAGGGTGGTCGTTTACAGGAACGTACTGGACAGAGCGACCAACTTCACGCCGCAGGGCACGCCGATGTGGGAGTACATTCATCACTGTGTGGCCGAAGCAAACTCCTTCGTAGGGCGAATGGACCCAAGCTACTACACCCGTCCGAGCCCCGTTCGGCAGGTGGCGCTGGGGATAGCCGCCACCGACATCGTCGTGAGGAACAACGTCTTCTACAACTACGAGTGCTGCATAGGAGTGGCCGGCTCCGAGAGAGCAGTGGGTCCGTCCAGGGATATCCGGCTCCACAACAACACGGCAATCGGCATCGAGCCGGGGTTCGTGTTCGCCTACTGCGGCGAGGGATGTGCGAATATCAGCCTGAAGAGCAACCTCATGCTGAGCCGCGCGACGGAGCCGCCGAACGAGCAGGACGTTTTCCTTCAGATCAGGGGCGGGGGGCCGGGTGCCGGACTCGAGTCGGACCAGAACCTCTTCTTTGGCAAGGCTTGGCCGGCCGGGTCATACGGCGGCTCGCGCACGACGCTGACCGAGTGGCAGTCCGCCACCGGGCTCGACGTGCACAGCCTGGCAAGGGACCCAGGGATCATGAACGTCGAGTTGCCGGGTTTCGTGGGCGTCGGCGTTCCGGGCGTGGGGCTGGATCAGGCCGACTTGGCCCGGCTCTTCGCGGGCTTTGCCGCCCTCGGTGAAAAAAGCCCGGCCATCGACGCGGGCGCGCGCGGCGCAGGAGTTGTCGTTGATTTCCACGGAAAGCTGCGCGACGACAAGCCCGACATCGGGGCGGTTGAGTACGTCGGGGCGGGGATGTTGCCTGCCCCGTGAGATCGGAGTGCTGTTCACCATCGTGCCCCCGGCCCATGCCGAAGACTTCCGTGTAGACGGGGTGGAGATATACGTTCCCGACGACCTGGAACCAGGTGACGAGCTGCGCGGGAGCCTGGAGTTCCGCCCCTTCGAAGGCGCAAAGCGCTGGGTGAACAGCCCGTACATGAGGAACTTCGCCAACCGGGCGAAGTTCATGATGGCCGCGGGGTTCCCGTCGAGAGAGAACGTCGCCCGCGACCCGAAAATGGTCGTTGCCCTTGCCGCGCGTGAAGGGATGTCTTAGGATTGGCCGCGGGCCCGTGGCCATCGTCCGGACCACCTGTCCCCGTGCCGTTATGAGTCAACGTCGCCGCCGGTTCGAGGCGCGATCTGCCGACAGAAAACCCCCGCGAGACGCAGTCATGCCGAAATTACCATTCATGCGCAGAGCGCTCCTTTCTCTAATCCGCGATGCGCGGACCGAGACACGGGTAATCTACCCGTGGGAACTGCCGAGCATAATGCGCAAGCACATCTTCACGGGCGCGATGGGCACGGTGTACTTCGTGCTGCTCTCGGGCATCTACCTGGTTGCCTTCGGCAACAACATCGGGATGCAGTACTGGCAGTGGGGCCTGTTGTCGGGGGCGTGTTCCTTTGCCCTCGCGCTGCAGTTGGCGTCGGCCTACATGGTCGGCCGCACGGGCTCTCGCAGAACGACGTGGTTTCTGGCGGCCCTGGCTGCTCGTATCCTGAGGGGCCTGGCCATTGTCGTTGCCTTCGCCGTTTTCGGCCATTCGGGCGGCCTCGCCCGCGTGCTGTTCGTTCTGCTGTTGGTGCTCTCCAGTTGCTTCAATGCGATCGCGATGCCGCCGTGGTTTTCCTGGCTCGCCGATATCGTTCCTCGCGAAGAGCACGGTCAGTTCATTGGCCGACGCAGCGCGTGGATCGCTCTGGCCAATCTTGCCATTATAGTCCCGATCGGCTATGTGATGGACCACTTCGGGGCTGGCTCGACGCCGTCCGTGCTGATGTTCGTGTTCGCCCTGGGTTTCCTGGTCGGGTTGCTAGATTTGTTCATTCACAGGACAATCCCGATACCCCCCACGACGAGACCGCGTGAGAGGTCCTTCTGGCGGTCGCTTGCTGTCCCCCTGCAAGACGAACAGTTTCGGCCGTGGCTGGCATTCAACGCGCTGTGGACATTCGGCATGACCCTGGGCGGCTCGCTGGCGACCATCTACTTCGTCGAGAACCTGGGCATCAAGAGCAACTTCTTCGGAGGTTCTCTCGTGCTTATCCTCTTCCCGCTGATAGGGATCATGTTGACCGGCAGATGGGTCGGCACAATGGTGGATCGTCACGGAGTGAAGAAGGTGCTGCGCTGGGGGTACTCCTTCTGGGCGCTGCTGCCCCTGTTCTGGGTCCTGGCGACACCATCGACGGCGCTGATGTGGCTGGGGGCAGGGGCGCTCGTCGGGGGCGTGGCAAGCGGCGCGGCCCTCACCGCCTCGGGCAAACTCGTCACGCGACTCAGGTCGCCGGAGCACGTGCCCATGTACGTCGCTGCCTCGACCTGTGTCGCCGCCCTCGCCGGGGGCATGGGACCGTTCCTGGGCGGGCCGCTGCTCCAGGTGCTCGGGGATGCCTCCTGGACCGTCGGGGGCTTCACCTTCGTGGGCTTTCACATACTTTTCCTTGGCTCGTTCCTGTTGCGGAGTGGCTCGACACTGCTCATCGGCAGGATTGCCTATGCCGAGGACTGAGCGCCGCCCGGCTGGCACGCGCGCGGCGTGTTTCCGGTGTCCCGATGCGGCGGCCCGCGGCGTATAGACTTGTGCGGAGAGCGTGTGCGTTCTTTGCCCGTGGTGTTGTCAGGTCTTCCGGAGGGCTCTGACCTGGAGGATTCCTTGATGGGCCGGTCTCGCGTTGCAAATTGGCGGCGGTGCGGTTGCTGGCTGTTGGCGACGTGCGTCCTGGCTGCGGGAGGCCGGGCCGCGGAGGAGGTCGGCGCGGCCGCGACGGAGGGGGAAGCGACCGTGACGGAGGCGCCGGCCCCGGGGGACGAGGCCGCCGGAGAGGGCGCGCCAACGCTGACTATCACGGGCCGCAAGGCGTCCGTCGAGCAGGGGGAGCGGTCCATCTTCTCCGCCCTGCCGCCCAGGGACCTGATCCTTCGCCCGCTGACCGAGTCGCCCGGCCTCCTGACGGCCACCACCGTGGTGGGGGAGGAGGAGATACGCTGGCTGGACGCCCACTCCATCGTGGACGCGATGAAGTACGTGCCCGGCGCGTGGACCGAGCGCCGCGGGCGGAAGGTCAAGCAGTTCTTCTCCGTGCGCGGGCAGCGCTACCCATATCCGACCTACCTGGTGGACGGCGCCTGGTTCCGGGAGTTCCACGAGACCGACTACTTCATGAGCGCCGCCAACGTGGAGCGCATCGAGATACTGCGCTCGAGCAGCGCGCTGCTCCTGGCGCCGGACGGGATGACGGGACTGGTCAACATCGTGCCCAGGACCTACGCGGAGCGTCAGACGCGGGTGGACGTGACGTACGGCAGCGAGGACACCTGGAGGACGCAGATCAGCCACGGCGACGCCCTGGAGAATCTCGCGTACGGCCTGGGCCTGGGCTGCTACCACACGGACGGCCCGAGCGGCGAGAACGCGCGGGAGAACATGACCAACCTCTTCGGCCGACTGGTCTATACGGCCAATCCCGACCTGACCCTTGCCCTGACGGCGCTCTACATCGACGGCGACCGCCAGCTCCAACTGGCCGAGCCGCCCGCCAGCGGGACGCTCCAGACGCGGCGCGACAGCTTCGACCCGATGCGGACCTACGTTGCCGTGGCCAGGGCCCGCTACGAGCCGGACGACACGGCCTCGACGGAACTGACGACCATGTATGGCAAGCGCCGCTTCCACGGCCACAGGGTGGGCAGCCCGGACTGGCTCGAAGAGGATTACGAGTACGGCGCACGGGCCATCCAGAGCCTGACGATCGCAGAGGATAACGTGCTGCGGTTCGGCGGCATGTTCAACCACTGGATTTCGCCGACCGGAAAGCGTTTCTATGTCGGCAACCGGTGCGACCTGGTGACGTATTCGGGCGTGATCGCGGACGAGCAGGAGTTCGACGGGCTCACCGTGAACGCGGGGTACCGCTGGAGCCGCACGCGGGTGAACGACTTCGGCGGGTTCAACGTCGAGGGCACCTCGGGCCCGCTCAAATCGGTCCTGGTGCACAACGAATGGGAAGACCCCCTGAGCACCGTCACGGCTGGCGCGTCCTACCAGTTGACCGACACGGCCTCCCTGCACGGCAACTTCGCGTGGGGCCAGATATCAGCCCGGCCGGGCATGCTCGACGAGAATCTCGAGAAGCCCGGCGACGAGACGCGGCGCAAGTACGACCTCGGCGTCAGGAAGGAATGGGACGGCTTCGGAGAGGTCGGCCTGACCGGCTTCTACGTCGACCAGAAGGATGCGCCCCTGGCCACGTCCACGAAGGTTAAGGTGGACGACGTGGACTACGCCCTGTATGAGAACGCGGACCGGGACAGCTACGGCGTGGAGTTGGACGTGCGCTCCAGGCGGTTCGACAACGGCGTCCAGGTCTTCCTGAACGCCGTGGCGATGAGAAGCAGGCGAGAGAGCGACGGCGACTGGGAGCGCGACGCCGAAGTGCCGGAGTTCGTCCTGGGCGGCGGCGTTTCCTACCTCGTCCGGGACGTCGAGCTCTCCCTGCTGACCAAGCACGTCGGCTCGTACGAGAACGAGCGCTTCCTGCCGGCGGGCACCCCGCCCGCGCCGCTCGGCAGCTTCACCGAGCTGAGCGCCATGGTCCGCTACTTCTTCGGCGCGCAGAAGGAGCACACGCTGTATTTCGGCATCGACAACCTCACGGACCGTGAGTACTCGACCGTGGTCGGTTATCCTAATGAAGGCAGGACTTTCAGGGCCGGCGTCGGTCTGACGTACTGACCCGTGAAATGCGTCGTCCACGGGGGTGTCATTTGACCGGGTAGCAGGGACAATTGACAGTGCAAATGAGGACATTCCCGATGCCGATGGCGGCCATTCTGGCGCTTGCCCTCATCGCCTGCGCCGGGCCGCAGCGGAGCCCGTCATCCGACGGGCAAAAGCCCGACCTCCGGCTGAGCGCGGAGCGGATGATCCGGGCCAGCGAGGGAACCCTCGCCCCGGTCTACCCCCCGCTGGCCGAACAGATCGTGCGCGACTTCGACCTGGCCGACAGGGAGGGCGTAGGCATCGACCTGGGCAGCGGGCCGGGCACGCTCATCGTCGAGCTGTGTAAGAGGACTCGCCTGCACTGGATCAACGCCGACATCAACCCGCACTTTTTCCCATACTTTCTGCATCTGGCGGAGGCGAACGGCGTCGCCGGCCGCGTGAGCGCCGTCCTCGCCGACGCGCAGGACATGCCCTTCCGAGACGACTACGCGGACGTCATAGTCTCCAGGGGCTCGTACCACTTCTGGCCCGATCGCAAGAAGGGGTTCGCGGAGGTGTACAGGGTCCTGAAGCCCGGCGGCGTCGCCTACGTCGGGCGCGGGTTCTCCGAGAACCTGCCCGTGGACGTGGCCCGGCGGATACGCTCCATGCAGGGCGCGCGCATGGGCTATGATCGGCGCGAGCAGGCACGTGAACTGGCCGGTATCATGGACGAACTCGGCATCCACGACCGCCGCGTCCACCTGCCGCAGCCGCCGGGCGCCGGTGACGTGAACTACGGCGTGTGGGTCGAGTTCCACAAGCCCGAGGGGAACCACCCGTGAAACTCGACGGCAAGGGGCCACGCCCGCAGCGCAGGCCAGCGCGCGCCCGTCCGATCCGCGCGCCGGTGTCGGTGCTCGCGCTGGCCTTCTGCGCCCTGGGCATGGCCGGGGGAGGCGCGGGAGACGCCGGCGCGCCGGAGCAGGTTCTGTCCGAACTGCGTGCCGCCGACGAAGCCCGCCGGCAGCTTGCAGATGAGGAGCAGGCGTGGGCGCTCGAGAAGGAGCGGCTCGTGCTCCTCAAGGAAACCGTCCTGAGGGAGGCCGAGCGGATGAAGGTTGCCGCCCGGCAGGCCGCGCAGCAGGAGGAGGCGCTGAAGGAGCGGCTCGCGCTCGTCGAGGCCGAGCAGGCGCGGGCGGATGAGATCGAGGACGCACTTGACGCGCTGGCCGAGCGGCTGGAGGCGCGACTGAGCGAGCTGGCGGAGCGCTCTCTCCCGGGCCTCGTGCCGCCCCAGGCTACGGCGCCGACGGCGGATCCCGCCTCTCGATTGTCCCGGGCGCTGGCGCGCCTGGACGAGGTCGAGCGGCGCACGCAGCGGGCGGCGGTCGAGCTGGTGACCGGGACCCTCAACGGCGAGGCGATCACCGCGAAGCTCCTGCGGGCCGGCGGCGTGGCCGCCTGGTGGATGGCGCTGGACGGCTCCCGGGCGGGCGTCGCCCACATCGAGGGGAGCGACCTCCTGTTCAGCCCCGCCGCAGACGCCGCGGAACTCGCCGCCATCGTGCGCGCGTTTGCCATCGCCGAAGGGCAAGCGCCCCCGGCCTGGGTGTTGCTGCCGTTCGAGCCCGAAGAAACCCAACAATGAGATCAAGAAGCCCTGGCAAAACGGGTTCAGCGCCGAGAACGCAGAGAGCGCAGAGCCGAAAAAGCTGTTGTGCGGCGGGCTCCTGCCTTTCTCCGCGTCCTCTGCGACCTCTGCGGTTGGTTCTGTTAGCCGTTGCAGGCCCCGACATTCGAGCCGTCCTGTGCCTCTGCGCGCTCATCGTGCTGGCCCCGGCCTGCTGGGCGGCCGAGTCGCCGGGGCAGTTGGTCGAGAAGGCCAGGGAGGCCCGCCGGGCGGCCGAGGCTGAGCTCGCCCGCGCCCGTGCACGCCACGTCGCCGAGGGCAAGGCCCTCACCGCCCAACTGCGGGAGGCGTACGACGCCCTGGACGGCGCGCAGGCCGGGGACCGGGCCGCGCGGGAGTCGCTCGCCCGACTCCGTGAGGTCGCCGGCGACCCGGAACGCGAAGCCGCCGCCGTCCGGCGCGCCACCGGTGCCTTGATCGCGGACGCGACGGACGCCGCCGGGGCGACCCTCGGCCGGGATGCGTCCGCAGCGGAGCTGGAGCAGCAGACGTGGGCGGCCGTCGACGGGAAGCTGTCGGCCGTCGGCGCAGCCCTGGCCGTGTCGGTCGGGCCTGAGCCGGTCTTCGGCCGGGACGGCGCGGAGCACAGCGTGCCCGTGCTGCGGCTGGGCGGCTTCGCGGCCTATGCCTGCGGGGAGGACGCGGACACGCTCGGCCTGCTGGAGGTCGCGTTGGACGACAGGCTGCTGGTGGTCGGGCCGTACCTGGACGCCCGGCACGCGCGTTCCCTGCGGGCCGTTGCAGGAGGCAGTGCGGGGCTTCTGCCCGTTGACGTGGACGGCACGTTGCGCCAGCGCTCGCCGACCGAGCCCTGGAGCGTCAGGGGATGGCTGGCGGCCGGCGGGATGTTCGTCTATCCGATTCTGGGCGTGGCCCTGCTCGGCGTGGCCTTGATCGCTGAGCGGCTCCTTTACCTCCTGCGGACGGGCCGGAGCCCGACGCTGATCCGCGCCACGCTGGGCTTCATGGACTCGGGCGACCTGGCATCCGCGCGGGACATGGTCGCCGCGCGCCGGACGCCGACCCAGCGCGTGGCGCTGGCGGGCATCAACGCCTTCGGCAAGCCGGACGAGGAGAAGGAGGCGGCCATGGAATCCGCCCTGTTGGCGGAGGCGCCGAAGCTGGAGCGCTCCCTGTCCCTTCTGGCCGCCCTGGCGGCGGTGGCTCCGCTGCTCGGGCTGCTGGGCACCGTCTCCGGCATGATCGCGACCTTCAACACCATCTCGGCTGCCGGCACGGGCAACCCTCGGCTCCTGTCGGGCGGCATCTCGGAGGCGCTTATCACGACCCAGCTCGGCCTGATGGTCGCCATCCCGCTGCTGCTGGTCTATGCCTGGCTGCGGCGCTGGGTCGAACGGCGGGAGGCGATGCTGGAGTACGATGCGATACGCATTTCTGCCATCCGCCGGGATGAGCGGGAGGACGGATGAGCCGGCAACTGCTCACGTGGTTCGCGCGCGGCGGCGGCGTCATGGTCGCGCTCGGAGTGCTGGCGTTCGTGCTGGCCTTTCTGCTGGTGGAAAGGTTCTGGGCGACGGCGGGCAGGATCCGCGCGCTCCGCTCGAGCGGGGAGTGGCGGGGGCGGCATGCCTTCGAGGCGCTCGAACTGGTCGGCTGGCGCCGCATGGGCCTGATCCGCGCGTGCGTTGCCATCGCGCCGCTGCTCGGGCTGCTGGGCACCGTCACGGGCATGATGAGCACGTTTCAGAGCATCCTGCACGGCGGCTACATCACCGAGATGAGCCAGGGCATCGGCCAGGCGCTGCTCACCACGCAGTACGGCCTGGCCATCGCGGTGCCGGGCCTGCTGGCGGAGAGGCTGCTGCTGCGCCGGATGGAGGCCCTCGCACGCCTTGCGAGGGAGAACGGGCACGACGGGCAGGAGGGCGACTGATGCGCAGGGGAGTGCTCACGGGCCGACGCACCGGGGGGCCCGGCGCGACCATCGAGATGGCGCCCCTGATCGACATGGTTTTCATTCTGCTCATCTTCTACATCGTCTCCACGAGCTTCGTCCAGGATGCCGGCGTCGTCGTGAACCGCCCGCAGAGCAACTTCGCCCGACCGGTGACCAGCCGTTACCTGCCGGTCGCCATCGCGAAATCCGGGACGGTCCACGTGGCCGGCCGCACCATCGCGCCGGACCAGAGCGCCGCCATCCGCACGGCCCTGGAGGACGCCAACGTCCGGCGCGTCGTCATCCAGGCGGACCGGGAGACGCCGACCGGCCTGCTGCTGCGCGTGCTCGATTCCTGCAAGGAAGCCGGCGCCGAATCGGTGGACGTCGCCGCAATCCGCGAATAGGGGAGAGGTCAGCGTTCATGCGCACCCGTGGTTCAAGACAGCTCCGCTCGTCAGGCGGTCGCGCCTGGGTGCGCCATGGCACGGCGGCCGTGGTGGCGCTGGTCGTCAACGTCGTGCTCGTCCTGTCCCTCTCTCAATGGGCTGCGAGGGGAGCCACGCCGGCGCCGCCGCTCCTCGTTGTGGAGCCGCTCAAGGTCGTTGACCTCGCCGAGGAGCGCGAACTCGCCGACGAGCCGGTGCGGCGCGCGGCCGTCGAACTGGAGCAGCCCGAGCGCCGGCAGTCCCCCTTGCCGGTGCTCGACCGCGTCCACATGCCGCCCCTCGGGCTCGCCTTGAGCGCGCCGATAGAGCTCGACTTGCCGGAGGCCGGCGCCGGTGAGCCGCTGTTCCAGGTTCCCGATTACGTTGCTGAAGCGGCCCCCGAAGGCTACGGCCCGCCCGGGGTCCCCGAGGGCGCCCCGGGTCAGACCGGCGAGGGCCTGTTGGCCGCCGACCGGGGCCCCGCGCTTGTGCAGCCGCCGGACCTGTCGTCCTTCTATCCCTACCGCGCCCGCCTGGACGGTGTCACGGGCAGGACGCGCGTCCGGCTTACGGTTGACCAGGCCGGCGAGGTCGTCGGCGTTGAGGTCCTGGCCAGCACGCCGCCGGGCGTCTTCGAGCGGGCTGCCCGACGCGTCTCGCGCCTGCTGAGCTTCCAGCCCGCGCTCAGGGGCGGCGTGCCCGTCCGGTCGGTTGTCTCCCTGAACCTTGTCTGGCGTCTGGAGTAGCCATGTCCATGCGGCCCGGCATACGGCTGATCGTCGCCCTGGCGCTCCTCTCGGCTCTCGGCGCGAGAGGGGCGGAGGAGCCGGCCGCGGTCTCTCCCGAGCTGGCGCAGGCCCTCTCGGCGGCGCAGGCCGACCTTCGGGCCGAACGCTGGCAGCGGGCCGTCACCGGGCTGGAGGGCTTCCAGGGGGAAGACCACGCCCTGCGCCACCTGCTGCTCGGCCACGCTCGCCTGGGCGCGGGGTATCTCGACCGGGCCGCCGCGTCCTATGCGCGGGCGCTCGGGATGGACGCCGGGCTCCGCGAGGCCGGCCTGGGGCTCATTCACGTTCGGGTCCGCCAGGAGAACTGGCCGGAGGCGGCGCGGCTCATGGGCGAGTTCGTCCCGCCCGACTCGTGCGACGCGGATATGCTGGCACTCTACGCGCAGGTGGCCCTCAATCTGCGCGATCGCGCTCTCGCCCGGCTGCTGACCGAGAAGGGCATCGTCCGGTTCCCCCTCGACCTGCGCCTTCGGCGGCTGGAGCTTGCGCGCCTGCTGGAATGCGGGGACGACGCCGAGGCCGGCCGGGCGATTGAGTTCCTTCTGGAGAGCGACCCGGCGGACGCGCAACTCTGGCAGCAACTGGCGGCCGTTCGGAACAGGGCCGGCCTGGACGGCGAGGCCCGCGCGGCGCTGGAGGCGGCGCTGCTCTGCCGGCCCGACGACCTCTCCGCGCACCGGGGGTTCCTGGAGGGGCAGCTTGCGGGCGGCAACTGGCCGACGGTCCTCAGTCACGGGCAACAATTGCTCGACGGGCCGCTGGCCGACACGGCGCGCGGGGACGTTGCACTCATCGAGTTGCTCGTCCGCGCCGCCGATCAGGGGCAGGCCGACGGGTTGCTAGACCGCTGGCTCGGACTGGTTCCGCCGGACCGGCGGACGCCGGCCATGCACGTGGCGTCCGCGCGGTCTGCCCTGCGGCGGGGCAGGCCGGCCGACGCGCGCGCCTCTCTGAGCCGCCTGATCGAGATGGGCGAGGCCGACGGGAGCGTTCTCCTGTGGGCGGGCCACCTGGCCGAGCAGGGGGGCGACGCGACCGAGGCGGAGACGCTCTACGAGGGGGCGCGTCAGTTCACGGGCGCCTCGGCGCGGCTGGCGGTTCTCTACCTGGCGCGGCTGCACTTGCGGGGCGAGCGGCCCGGGGAAGCCGTGCGCCTGCTGCGCGCCTACCTGAACGACCGACCGGAGGACGCCCCGGCCCGCGCACTCCTCCACCTCGCCGAAGACGCCGCATCCATGTCGTCCGAGCCGCCGGAGCGCTGAGCGGACCCGCACGGGGCGATTCCAGACACCGTCGAAGCCATCCTCGCCGGTCGATGGTCCGGGGAGTATTGTGCAACTCGGTGCCTGGGAACGTCATCACATGAGGATGCCTACCTGGTTGAGCGCCGCCATGCACGACTCAAGTGCCCGCTTGCAGAAGCCCGAGCACTTCGGGATCCGTCTCCGCGGATACAAGACGGCTTCGGGTCGTATCATCCAGGGAGCCGGTGTCCAGCAGTCGTTGAACAGCGTTGTATCGCCAACTATCGTCTGGATGCTCAGCTGCCACAGCAAGAAGAAACTGGCACGCAGATCGTGGATGGTGGGCTATCGCAAAGCGAACGAGTGCCTCCCACTCCTCAAACGCGACCCCATAGAGGGCGTCCACGAGGTCGGCAGGGCCGGCCCCTTCGTCTAGCAAACGTAACGCCTTCGCCAACTCCCGTCGGAAGATCCAATCGTACGGATACAAGCGCCGGGCAAGAGAGAGCCATTGGCACGTCTTGGCTTCTTCGATCGTCAGGACTTGGAGACGCATGGAGGCGGCTTTGGCACGCCTTCCAGCCGCTCTTGTGAAACCTTCGGGAGCAATCAAAGCCGCCAGTTTGACCCCGATGTCGTCTGCCATGCCGATGAAGCATTCGACATGCCTCACGTCTATTCTGCGGTTATGTCTCTTGGCATCCGCAATCAGGAAGGGGCGTTCTTCGCCGCTGCCGTAGGCTGCGACATCGAGTTGACGGGGCGCCCGGCTGTACCTGCCCATGACGGTGTGTGGTTGACCGGGGGCACTGCCGATGACGCGAACAGCCGTGCAAGCAAACTCTTGCCGGAGATGCTCCAGCACTGCGCCCTCGTATTCTTGCCATCTGATGGTCATGGGACGCCCCCATCTTCCCATTCTGCGCCGGTTACCGTTCGCCGGGCGGAACCGGGGCCCAAGAAGCAATCGTAGCCGTGCGCCCGGGCCACGTCAATCACTTCTTGGGGGGCATGGTGACGGCGAAGCACCTGACGGCTGGAGCCGCGGCTGCTTATGCGGTCGGCGAAGTTTGCCGCAGGCAAACAGGGACGCCCGGCTTCGTCCCATACAGCGGGACTACGCCGCGGCAGTCTTTGTTCTCCCCTTCGCTCGTCTGTCCGGCTGGCTCGCCGAGGCGTAGTTCGGAGCGAAGCGGAGAACGAAGACTGGTGGAGGCGGCGGGAATCGAACCCGCGTCCCTGAGCCCTTCCACTGAAGCCTCTACGCACATAGTCAACCTTCTCACACTCTCGCCGGACGGTCGAAGGTTGACGGAATCATCGTCCGGCCAGCCCGTTTGCCCGGTTCTGCCGGGTTCCCCGCCCGCGACCTGGCTGCGCCGAGGCGGGTACACCTGCTGTCTTTGTCGCCTTACGCAGGCCCGCAGGTAACGCCTACGCAGACGGGGCTGCTAGTTAGGCAGCCATCGCGTATGCCGGTGTGTAGTCGGCATGTTCGCTTTTGCCAGGTGTTTTACGAGGCCTCCTGACAACCTCGGTGCGCCACTTCAGCTTCCGGAGCCAGGTCGAAACCCTTTCGCCCCCGTAGCACCTACATTGTACGCGTTCCGCGCCCGTAGGTCAACATTCCGACGCCGCTCGCCATCGCCAAGGAGAAGAACCGCGACGGCCTCGTCAAGATGCTCGAGGAGCACGGCGCGACCGAGTGACGTGCGGCCCGGCCGCGGCCGCTCGAATCCGCGTTCGTCCCGTGGCCCGCGTCAGCCCCGCTGGACGCTGAACGGTGGCGCCGCAACCCGCTGTTGCCAGCACCCTTGCCGTTCGACAGGATAGAAGCCGCGTATCTCGGCTTCAA
>CAZQEQ010000016.1:0-24393 GCA_964592385.1 uncultured candidatus Brocadiaceae bacterium
GGTTTCATGCCAGGAGCATAACTGACTGTAGCCCATGAGTACAAGTGTCAATAAGACCTGCCATTCTCCACGGTTTGCGCGGCGCTGGCAAGTCCACGGCCCGCGCCCGGGCGGCAGAGCTCGACCAGCCCCCCCCACGCCTGCCACATGTGCAGTTCCTCCTCGAACGCCGCGCGGCGTCCACGGCAAAGCCACGCGGGGCAGTAGCGAACGAGGCCCTGTATGAAATCCCGGACCTGCCGCGCCAGGAGGCCGGCGCTCACCTTCACGCCCGCCAGCCGCACCATGCGCCCGTGCGTGCGCCCGAAAGCGTAATACCACTTGCGAAAGTACGTCCGCCGCGCCCTCCTCGGCCCGACCACGTGCCAGACGACCGCGCCCGGCACGTAGATGACGCGCCCCCCGCCGGCGACTATGCGCTGTAGAAGTTCCGTGTCCTCTCCTATGGGGAACGGCCTGCCCTTGCGGCCGAGCCGGGCGTCGAACCCGCCCATGCGCGTCAGCCAGCTTCTGGCCACCGAGAAGTTCGCGCCCCAGAGGAGCCGGTCCGTCCCGCTCACGTCCCGCGGGGCCGGGCCGTAATCCAGGTGCGCGACCGGCCCGCCGATCCGCTCGGAGTACCAGGCCGGCTCCCCGCCCGGCCAGCGTGGCAGGATCCTCCCGCCCGCAGCCGCCGCGCCGTGCTCCCCGTAGGCACCCACCAGCGCGGAGAGCCAGCCGGCGTCCACCACCACGTCGTCGTCTGCGAACGCTATGATCCGGCCGCGCGACTCGCGGACGCCGCGGTTCCGTGCCGCCGAGATGCCTGGCTCGCCCTCCCACACGTAGCGGCAGGGCACGGGCGAGTCCGCCTGGAAGGCCCTCACGACATCCGCCGTCGCGTCGCCGGATGCGTTGTCCACCACGACGACCTCGTAGCGGAGCGCCTCCCCGGCCTGGATCTGCCGCACGGATTCCAGGGCGCGCGCAAGCTGCGCGCAGCGGTTGCGGGTGCAGATGACGACCGATGCATCCAGCATTCACTTACCCCCGCACTGGCGGGTCGCGGCCGGCCTTCCGGGCAGCGTCAGCCGGCATCCTCGATCCGGACCGGGTCGCCCGTCTCGCTCATCCACCGGGCCAGCCGCTCCCGCAGCCGTCGGCGCAGGGCCCCGTGCCCTTCGCAGTCAACCAGCGATTCTTTCTCCATCGGGTCTTCGGTCACGTTGTAGAGCTCGTCCACGTCGCCGCTGGTCCAGATGTATTTCCACAACCTGCCGTCCGCTTCGGCGACGATGCCGCGGGTGGGCCAGATGTTCCTGCCCTGATCGCCGTTGTACTCCATGAAAACGGCGTCGCGCCATTCGGTCGCGCGTTGCTCAGCCACGGGGCGGAGCGATCGCCCCGCCACGCCGTCGGGCGACTCCAGGCCGGCGTAGTCGCAGACCGTCGGGCAGTAGTCGATCGCGCTGGCCAGTTGCGCCCGGCGACCCGCTGCCCCGCCCGGCGGCTTGATCAGCAGCGGCACGTGCGCCGCCGCCTCATAGAAGCAGTTCTTCTGCAGCAGGTGGTGGCAGCCCAGCATGTCCCCGTGGTCCTGGGTGAAGACGACCAGGGCGTCGTCCCAGATGCCGCGTTCCCTCAGTGCGGCCACGACGCGCCCGATACACTCGTCCACCATGGTGACCAGGCCAAAGTAGGCGCTCCACGTCTCGCGGAACTCCTCGCGCAGGCGGCCGTGCCCCAGGTGCCCGCACGTCTGGAACAGCAGCGACGCCGGCTGGCCGTCGTACCAGCGGCCCACGGTCTCGGGCAGCTCGATGCCTTCGGGCGGATACATGCTGTGATAGGGCTCGGGCACCTCCATCGGCGGATGCGGCGCCCAGAACAGCGCCTCCACGTACTGCGGCCGCGAGAAGTCCAGCCCGGCGACCTTCTCGGCGGCCAGCCGGCTCCACCAGCCGTCCAGGAAGTCCTCCGCCCCGTGGGGGAAGCGGGTCTTGCGGTGCTGGCCCCGGCGGTCCACGACGGGACGCCCTCCGCGCCATTCGATGCTGGGCACAAAGAACTCCCTGGTCTGCGGGTTGCGCTTGATCCCCCGCTCGGCGGCATGCTCGAAGTACTCGTTGCCGCCGAAGTAAGCCTCCGGTACACGCTCCGTGATGTCCGGCTCGCAGCGGCAGTGCTGCACGCCCACGTGCATGACCCCGTAGCCGGCATCGTCGAGGACCTCGTAGAGCGTTCTGTGCTCGGGATTGATGCAGCCGTAAGGCTGCTCCTCCTCGTAGATGTGGCCGTTGACGATGGCGCCGTGGACGTGCGGGTGCTTGCCGGTGTACATCGAGCAGCGCGTCGGCGTGCAGAGCGGGGTCGCGCAGTAGGCCCGCTCGAAGACGACGGATTCCTCGGCCAGCGCGTCCAGGTGTGGCGTCCGCACGGCCAGGTCGCCGTAAGAGGACAGGCAATCCCAGCGCAGGTGGTCCGCCATCAACAGCACGACGTGGGGCCGTTCACCCAAGGTCCCGCCTCCCTTCACATGGCGCTCATTCGGGGCGATCTGCTGGTTCCAAGCAGCTTACGGCTGCTCTACAGGATTTCGCTGGCCGGCGTCAGCTTGTCCTTGTCCCGTGGCTTCAATAGCGTGGGGCCGTCCTCCAACAGGGGATCCTCCCATCCATAGCGGTCCTTCATGCGGCCGAGCCAGTCGTCCCGCCTGCGCTCAAGCTCCGCCGCCACCAGCGGCTCGACGTTGACCAGGTTGGCCTGCTCGCCCGGGTCGCTCTCCAGGTTGTAGAGTTCCCTGGGCGCGGTGCCGTGGAAGTTGTGCTCGTAGGAGTCGGAGGCGGCCCGGATGAACTTCCAGTCCCGCGTCCGGACGCCGCGCTTGACCTGCCACGTCCCCTCGCCCAGGAACAGGTTTCCATGGGGAGATTCCCCGCGCCCGGCGGCGACCTCCAGGAGGTCCAAGCCCTCCATCTGCGGCGGGACCGCCAGGCCGGCCGCCCGGAGAAGCGTCACCGGCAGGTCCGTCATCGCCGCCATGTCCGGGACGCGCCGGCCGGCCCCCTCTCCCTTCGGCAGCCTGATGATGAGCGGCACGTGGATGTTGTCCTCGTAGAGGCCGTGGTGGTCGAAGTGGCCCTCGTGCCCGGTCAGCACCTCGCCGTGGTCCGCAAACGCCACGATCAGGGAATCCTCGTATAGCCCCCGCCGCTTCAGCTCGTCGAAGAGTGCCAGCAGATGCTCGCTGTTGTAAGCGATCTCGGCATCGTACTGCGCCGCCACGTACTGCGCGTCCGTGACGTCCGCATCGATCCAGCCCGTGCCCGGCCCGGGGAATGCGCGCACGTCCCGCATCGATGTGTGCCGCGGGTCGGTGGGATCGCCCTCGTAGAACATCCCGTCGTAGGGCGCCGGGGGCAGATACGGCGTGTGCGGATCCCAGTAGTGCACGAACATAAGGAACGGGTCCCCGGACGGCAGCCGGTCCAGCAGGTCCACGGCCGCGCCGGTTGTCACCTCGGCATTGCGCTTCACGCCCGCCTCTTTGTCATGCCCCATGCCGGGCCAGGAGTAGTCCTGCCAGCCGCGCGCGAAGAACTCCCCGTGCCCCTGCAGGCTGTCCAGCGCACAGGTGAAATACCCGGCGTCCGCGAACATCTGAGGCAGCCACGGCGCACCCTCCGCGACCGGCCGGGGAGGGATCACGCCGGCGATCCGGTGCCCGTAATCGGGCAGGCCCGTATACAATGAGGCGAACGACGGGTCGGTCGGAATGGACGGGGCGGAGAAGCTCTCGTACAGGATGCCCTCCCGGGCCAGGCCGGCCAGGGCGGGACTGGTCCGCCGGCCGTACCCGTAGCACTCAAGGCGGCCGGCGCGCAGCGTATCGATGGCGATCAGAACGACGTTCACAAGCCCTGCTCCCGTTCAGTCGCAGACTACCGGGCGAACGGTGTCGCCTCACCCGCGTCGCCCCGGCGAACATCCCCACGGTTCTACGGCATCGGCGCGGCCCCGTCAACGGCAGGAGGCGCCGCGTTGCGAGGGGAGGCTTGACAAGACGGTCCCGACGAGTATAGTATAACGTCACTACAGAACTACGGACTCACGTGCATGTGATCACACATCGCCCGCAGGGAGGTGGCCGCAAAATGGCTCCACCGAAGATCGGCCCGTTGACGAGCGCCATGGGCAAGGCGAAGAAGGGCGAACGCCCGGCCATCATCGTGGAGTGGGACCGGCAGCTCCAGCATCCCGGGCAGTTCGTCTTCATGTGGGCGGCCGCCACGAAGCGGCGGGCGAACTGCCTGAGCTGGCTCTGGTTCTTCGTGCACACCGGCGACGAGAGGCCGGAGGGCGACTTCGTCACCCAGACCCCCGCCGCCAACGTCGAGCGGATGCTCTCCCCTCTCGCCCAGGAGGGACGCGTCCGCATAATGCAGGCGCTCTGGCGCGGCCCGCTCACCGCGTCCGGACTCTCGGAGGCCACCGGCTTCCGCGGCGGCGCGCTCTACCACCATCTCAAGGAGCTGAAGTACGCCGCCTACGTCGCCGACGAGGACGGCAGCTACCGGCTGACGGATCTCGGGCACCAGCTTCTGCTCACCGTCACGTGCATCGCCAGCAAGGCCATCGAGGACAGAGGCGAGGAAGGACTCGCCGTCGCGACCGACTGGGGCAAGGGCACCTGAGCGAACCGCCCGGCCCAGCCCTATGGGTAGCCCTCGGCGTCTCGCCGGGGGGATAGGCACAAGACAAGGAGGCGCACAATCATGGCTGACCGCAGGAACATCCTTTTCGTCGAGGCCCACCCGGACGACATCGTGCACGGCATGGGCGGCACCGCGTGGAGACTGAAGGACGACTACGATCTCCACCTCGTCTGCCTGACCAGCGGCCAGCGCGGCATCCGGGGCAAATCGGCCGAGGAGGCGGCCGCCATCCGGATAGCGGAGGAGAGGGCTGCCTGCGAGCTGCTCGGCGCGGAGGCGACCTTCATGGGCGAGATGGACGGCGAACTGTTCGCCGGGCGCGAGCTCTGCGAGAAGGTGGCCGACATCGTGCGGCGGCTCGAACCCGCCGCCGTCTTCACCCTCTGGCCCGTCAACGTGCCCGACCACACGGCGGCCTGCGAGGTCGCGACAAAGGCACTGCATCTCGCGAAGGTCTTCTTCACGACCGAACTCTACATGATCGAGAACGGGATGGGCGGGCAGACCAACCAGTTCGAGCCCGACGTCTACGTCAACATCTCCGACGTTATCGAGCACAAGAGGCAGCTCATGCGGTGCCACCGCAGCCAGGTCCCGGACGAGGCGCGCGTGGAGAGAACCCTGGAGAGGAACCGGTTCCGCGGTCTGCTCGCCCGCTGCGACTGGGCCGAGCCCTTCAAGACATACTGGCCGCTCATGGGCACCCGCTGGGAGCGCAAATCCACCTGCATCCTCTGGGAGCTCTGACCGACATGCGGCGGCAGAGCCGCCTGTGAGGCAGGGGGCCCTGCCGCATTGCTGGAAGGACTTGCCAAGAGAGCACCTCAGTCGAGCGTGGCGCTCGGAGAAGCTGGTAGGTGCTGGTTCGTCGCGCTCGGAGCTTGCCCCGAGTCGCGCCGCCCGCCGGTCAGTTCGCCCGGGGTGGCTCACGGGCCGCAGGCGACCTGGAAGTCGTCCACGTTGATGCCGCCCGAGGTCTCGGGCCCGAACTCGAGCCGCACACACTGCCACCGCGTCCAGTCGATCGCGAAGCCGCCGAGGGGGATCTCTACCCTGACCCAACCGCCTTCCAGCTCCGTCACGCGGACGGCATCGGCGGCGGCGGACTTACCCGCGGCATCGCTCACGACCACTCGGAACGCCTCCGGCGGCCGCGCGTCGCCGCGCAGGACGAAGGTGAACGTCCCCCCGCCCTCGCGATACTCCGACAGGTCGTTGGGATGGTAGGGACCGAGCTCGACCGACGCCCCGCCCTGCTGCCACGTGATGCGGAGGGAGGGCGGCGCCTCGCCGAATAGGTCCGCGGCAGCCTTCACCTCGACCGCGCCGCGCGTCCTGGGCGGCGGTCCGGCGAACGGGGTCTGGCTTGAGCACACGGGGAACGCGTAGTCGGTCGTCCTTGGGCCGAAGTCGGCGGGGACCTCCTCGCCCGCAGCGGCGAACGCGTTGAGCTCCTTCATCCACTGCGCGGTGCGCGGGCTGAGCTCGGGGATGACGCGGAAGGTGCCCGGCTGCGGCACGGGATAGAACCAGTGGAAGCCGTAAGCGCGGATGCCCTCGCGGATGACGGCCTTCATGTACCAGACGATCTCGGGGTTCTCGCCGCCCGCAGTGAGGCGGGGCTCGGCGCCGAACTCGCCCAGGAACAGGGGCTTGCCCAACTCGCGGGCGGCCGCGACCTGCCCGCGCACCATGCGGACGTAGTCGCGCTCAGTGTGCCAGTTGTAGGTCCACGGGTCGTTCGTGTAGGCGTGGATGCTGGCGACGTCGATGCCGCGCGAGGCGTTGATGTTGACCCACCCCCGGCGGTTCTCGGGGGAGTCCGGCCAGCGCATGCCGCCGTCCACGCCGCTGCTGATGAGGTGATTGGGATCGACGGCCTTCAGGTCCGCGGCGGCCTGCTCATAGAAGCGCCTGGTCCCCGGCAGATCGTCGGGGCTGCCGCGGTACTCGTTGGCCACCTCCCAGAAGAGGATCTGCGTCTCGTCCTTGTAACGCGCGCAGAAGTCCTGGACGAATTCCTTCCAGGCGCGGTAGGCTTCGCTGTCGACGTCGAACTTGCTGCCGGGAGCGGCGCCGGCGGGCAGTCGCGTGAAAGTGAGGATCAGGTATATCCCGTCAGCCCTGCACGGCTCGACGAACACCCGGTCGAACTCCCGGTAGAAGGCGTCGCGGTCCTGCCGCCACCTATCGTAGGTGGCGGCATTCTCGCTCTCTTCGGTGCCGGGGACCCACATGCGGACGGCGTTGAAGCCGTGGCCCTTGCAGTTGCGCAGGCCCGATGCGAACCACGGGCCCTTGAACTTGAACCAGTGGCCCACGGCCGGGTCGCAGCAGTGGGTCCGAACCGAGAAGGGCCGCCCGTCCTTGTGGAACGTGCCGTCCCTGACCGTCAGGAATGCCTGCTGCGCGCCGGCCCCCGCCGCGACGCCGGCGCCCAGAACGAGGGCCGCCGCCACCGTTACCCCGAACGCCTTGAGGCCGTACACGCCCGTCATGACGCCGCTCCCCGGGCCGCGCCGCCGGGCCGGGACGGCCCCTCCGCTGGGTCTTCGCCGGTGCATCGCTTGCAGAGGCGGCCGCCGGGCGCGACCTGGCGGCTCAAACACGCTCGATGAACGGTTTCGCGGCACTTCGGGCAGCGACTCTTCCGGCCCTCGGCAAGCGACTTGCCGCAGACGGGACACAGCGTTTCCCGCGTCTCAACCGGCTCCTCCACGCGGTCGGGTCTGACCTCCTGCCGCAGTCCCCGCACGCGGCGCCGGGGGGCGGCCCGGGTCGAGCGCGAGCTGCGGACCGTCCAATAGCCCACGAGCGCAACCAGCATCCCCACCCCTGCTAAGACAAAGCAGCCAACAAGGTCCCGCAAGGTGCTGCCCCTGGATCTGTATGTCTCCCAGAACAGGTCAGGATTGTGATTCAGCCGGCGCATATAGACGAGGCCGTCTCCGACGTCCCAGATCAGAATTCCTGTGACAAGTGTGGCGACGACCATGACAAACCAGCCGGCCGCGGGCACCACGACCCCGAGCCAGCGGCGAAAGAAGGATGCAAGCCCATCCGTGATCGCGTGGATCACGTCCAGCAGGAACCATGCGAACAGAAACAGGACGAGGAGCACCCCGGCCAACCAGCCGCCCGACTCCTTCCAGGCCATGTTCCACGCGCCGATGATCGCCGCCGCCGTGCCCCCGATGACACACCACAGCGCCCCCTGCCACAGCGGCGGATCCAACAGGAATATGAGGCCGCAGAAGCCCACCCAGAGCACCCAGAACACGACCTGCTTCTTCGACACCTTCAACCACCCGTCGTCGGCCTCCTCGGGCGACTTCAGCCCGATCATGGCCTCCCATTCCCGCTCGACGGCGGCGACGTCGATCCTGGCCCTGTCGCGGACGGTGCCGTCACTGTCGATGTTAACGCGTTCACCTTGCGTGATCAGGGCGGGGCTTCCGCCTTCTGTCGGGGTGAATTCGACCCGCCCCTTGAGCATGTCGATGCGGCTCTTCCCATCGGCGCGCACGTTAGTGATGAAGTCCGTACCGCGGATGCCGCCGCCGCCCGCGGGCAGGTTGATCTTCATGCTGCCCGGATTCTCCCTTCCGATCTTGCCGGTCACGAACCGGAAGGCGCCCTTGGTGACAGACGCGGCGATGGAGCCCGCCTGCGTACCGGGATCGTAAATGAACTCATCGAGCACTATCTCGCTGTCCGGCCCAATGGTGAACACCGTGTCATCGAGCAGCAGCACCTGCATGCGGCCCGAGGAGTCCGTCACGATCTTGTCTTTGTGGTAGACGGTCTTTCCCGGACTCATGCGGGTTGGGGCGCCCCCCCACGGGTGGTTGGCCGTGACGATGCCCGAAACGCCGCCGGCCACGCCGATATCGATGCGGTCGCCGGGGAGGCTCTTGACGAACTCCTGGAGTTCTTCCTTCACGCGGATCACCGCCCGGTCGGCACGCTCGCCCTCCGGCTTCAGCTCCTTCTCCATCCTGGCATTCAGCCGGTTGGCCCGTTCCGAGAGGTCATCCCACTGCCGCCGCAGGTTGCCGTACTCCGAGCGGAACCTCGCCACGTGCCGCTCGAACTCCTCGCTGCTCCCGACCTCCGTCACCCGTTGGTCGGCCTGTTGCAGCCGGTCGAAGAAATCGCCGACCTTCTTCTTCAGGTCCTCCACGTCGGACGTGAGCCGACGGCCCTGATGCGCGTGGTCTCCGGCGTGCCGCTCGACGGCCTCGACGGTCTCCTGTGCCTGCTCGACGTTCAGCCGCAGCCGCTCGTAGGTGGGGGAATCGACCGCGTCCTTGCGTTCTTCAATGGTCTCCCAGCACTCCTCAAGAACCCGCACATCGTCCGCGTTCCTGAGGAAGGGCTCGCCGGGCATCATCAGATTCGGCATGGGCGGGAACGTGAACTGGGCCTGGAACTGCTGCTGTTCGGACTGGGCCCAACCGACCTCGGTAGCCGCCAGGAGGCAGATGCCGAGGGCCGCGCTCATCCACGCCTGTCGCCAGGTCGAAGCGCACACGGAGGTCACCCTCCCCATCTCGGGCCTTGCCAGGTCCAGCGGCGGGCAGGCGTCTGCCTCTGACGAGCCCGCCTGTGTTGCCGATGCTACGCCCGTCGCGCAGGCATGTCAACCGCACGCGCCGCCGGTGCCGCTGCCCTTGCGCCTACACCACGGCCGTGGTAGTGTCCCCGGGGGCGGTCAACGCCCTGCTGAGATAGCGTCCGGGTACGGTCGGGAGAAGGCTCATGGAGGATCGGCGAGAGCAGGCGTATCAGCACAATCTGCGCGGTTGCTCCCTGATGGGCGAAGGAGACCAACCCGGCGCCCTTGAGGAGTTCAGCCGGGCCATCGAACTCGACCCCACCGGACCGTCCTACGTCAGCAACCGGGGACTGGCCAGGTACCACATGGGGGACTACGAGGGCGCGGAAGAAGACCTCCGGCAGGCCATCCGGCTTGGCCCCGGCTACTCGCCGGCCCGGGCGATCCTTGGCGACACGCTTTACGCCCTTGGCCGCTACGAGGAGGCCGAGGCGTCCTATCAGGCCGCTCTGGAACTGAAGGACAAGGACGCGCCAGAGATCGAGTCCATGATCCTGAAGTGCAGGAAGGCGCTGAAGGAAGGGCGCGGCCAGCCCGGAGTGGTCATCCACAGGGGACTCGTCAAGACGAGGATGAGCGAGAAGTATTTCCTGGGCTGCCTTGCCGCCTGGGCGATTCTCATTATCGTGGCCCTGCTCGTGATCTGGCGGACCGGGATTCTTGACACTTCAGGACGGTCGGAGCGGGTCCTGGAGAAGTACTCGGAGGCCATGTGGCAGGAGGCGCGGCGTCTCGTGCGAAACGAACTGAGGGGCGTCGATTCCCTGGCTTTCCCCGAAGAACCCACGTTCACGCCCGTCGAGTACGGCAGCAACCAGCTCTCCCTCGGGTCGGTCGTCGAGTACCTTGGCACCGGCGGGGAGAAGGTCCGCCGACGTTTCCGGTATGAGGCGTACTACGGGGACGACGAGCAGATACATGGCGGCGCAATCTCGTTCTCGGACGAGCCGAGGGGCGACGCTCGACCGATCCCGTACGACGCCCCTGCCGCACAGGAGGCCACCCGTGGTCGCGTGTGTGTGGCGCTGCAAGAGTGGCGCGTGGCGTGCGGGGCAGTGAGTAATCGGTGATTGCTGGTTCGTCGCGACACCGTGTTCCCGCCACGGCGGGCAGACTTCGTGCTTCACGTCGCGGCAGGCACTGGCCCGGCGAGGGCCCTTTCCACCCGCTGGCGCAGGGCGCGTCGCGCCTCTTCGGGCACGTGTGCGGGCAATCGGTCGGCCAGGCGCTCGAACTGCCCTGCGAGCCTCTGGCGCGCCCACGCGAGCGGGTCGTCGCCCGGTATCAGCGGCTGCCCGTCGCCGAAGTCGTCGTTCTTCTCGGCAAACGCCTCGTGGTTGCCCGGTCGGTTCCCGCGCCCGCTGATGTGCCAGAGGCCGTCGTTCCAGCGGTAGACGTAGCTGATCTCCTCGGGGCAGTCCGGCTCGAAGACCTCCAGATCGCCGGCGCGCTTGAACGCGCGCATCAGGGCGAGCGCCTGCCCGCTGTCCTTGGCGGGGTAACCGCCCAGGGCGAGGGCGCGGTCACGCTCGAAAACCATCTGCCCCTCGAACGAGTTGTGCTTCGGCCCGCGCACCTTGAAGTCCTCGGGTGGGCCGAGCGCCCACCAGGCGGACCTGGGCTTGGCGCAGCGCGCGCGGGGCGTCGCCTGGAGCACGCGGACGCAGTTCGACAGGTGCCAGGGCAGGTAGAGATCGTCGTCGTCCCAGTGAGCGACGAGGGGGGTAGACGCGAGGCGCAAAAGCCACTGGCGCTTCTCGCCGAGCGACTCAAAACGTCGGTTCGTCCAGAACAGGGACAGGCTCCAGCGCGGCTCCACCATCCAGCGCTCGTGCGGGTCGCTACTCAGGTCGATGGGATCCACCTGGTCACACGAGATCAGCAACGCGCGGTTGCCGGGGTAGTCCTGGAGGAGGAAGCAGGCCACTGCGTCGCGGAGGCGCTCGAAGCGGCCGTAGGTGGGGCACAGACACGTTACGGCCGGAAGGCAGAAGTCAGAAGGCAGAAGTGAGAAGGGACGGCGAACGGCGGACGGCAACGGCCGAGGACGAGGACCCGGCTTCGCAGGGCTACGCCGGGGCAAGGGAGGACGAGGACGATTCATGGGAGCACCTCCTTGTTTCCCTCCGAGACGGCCACGATGGGGCTCTTGTAGAGGCGGAGACCTTCGTGGTGGATGATGCCGTGGGGCTCGCCGGTGAAGCTGACCTGTTCCGGCCCGAGCCACCAGGTCACCTCCTCACCGATGCCGGCGGACGCCAGGACCAGGGCGAAGGCCACCTGGGCGTGGTGGTAGACGTCAGCCAGGGGAGCTCCCTGGTCAATGGTCTGCCGGCACTCCTCGACGTTGGCGAGGACACTGATGGCGCGCCTCTGGTGGAGCAAGAAGGCGCAAGTCGTCCCGAGGCTACGGTAGGGCCGGCCCCACCCGAACAACTCCTCGTAGCGGTCCTGGCGCCAGCCGACGCGGGCCTTCTGCTGGAGGGGGCTCTCGCGCAGCGCGACCAGGGCACCGCGCTCCTCCGCCCCGCGCACCAGCTCCCGCACGTCGCCGTAGACGTGCGAGTCGGCGTCGATGGACAGCAGCCAGTCGGTCTCGACGGGCAGCAGCGCCTCGTAGCCGCTGGAGTAGCGCTCCTTGCGGCCCTTGCCGGCGTCGTAGCGGACGATCTTGACGACCTCCGGCATCCCGTGTCCGCAGAGCTGCCAGGCGGCGGCAGCGGCCATCTGCGCCCACTTCTCGTTCGTCGCGCGGAAGGCGACGGTCAGCGTCCCGTGTGCGGCACTCATCGGAAGCTCCTCTCCCAGAACTTGGGGTTGAACGGGTCGGTGTTCTTGCCGAGGTGGTGGATAATGCCGCCCTTCTCGCCGGAGAAGTTCCGGGAGAAGTGCTCCGCGCCGAGCTCGCGGACGTGCCAGCCGAAGCCGGCGACGGCGGCGCTCAGGGCGAGCTGGTCCAGCATCCACCAGTCCTCCCGCCGCTGCAGGTGGACCGGGTAGGGCAGGTTGCAGGTCGGCAGGGCCCGCATCCAGTTGCGGATGGCCGGCCCGAGCCGGGCCATCACCACGGCGGTGCAGGCGATGACGCCGTTCGCCCAGACCTTGCGGCGGGGGATCTCAAAATAGTCGCAGATGTCGTGCCAGCCGTTGCGGTCGATCTGCCCGGTCGTCCAGGGGTGCGCGGTGCGAAGGCTGACGTCGTCGCCCTCCCCCGGCAGCAGCTCACGCAGGTCGCCGTGGACCCAGGTATCGGCGTCCATGAGGACGGCGAAGGAAGAAGGCAGAAGGGAGAAGGCAGAAGGAACGGCAACGGCAGACGACCCGGCTTCGCTACGCTCCGCCGTGGTGAGCTCGCACAGCGCGTTCACGTGGAGGGCTTCCGGGTAGGGTTTGCCGGTGGCCGGGTTGTCCGGCACCATCGCCGCGCTCTCGCAGAGCGCGATGCGCACTGTTGGGTTGGAGCGCAGGGCGCTGTAGATGCTGGCCGCCGCGTAGCGGACGTAGGGCTGCGTCGGCGTCACGGCGTAGATCAGGGTCAGGTCGCTCATACGGGCGCCTCCTCTCCAGAAACGGCGGTCTCACCACGACGATCACAACGATCACGACGGACGGCAACGGCGCGACGGGGGCAACAACGGCACGACGGCGCGGCTGTCGTTCCTTCTGCCTTCTGCCTTCTGCCTTCTGCCTTGGGCATCAGACCTCCACCCACCAGACGTTCTCCGGGGCCACGTGGACGCGCCGGAAGCGCTCATCCACGGCCTTCCTGACGCCCGGCATGTTGTAATCGTGCCCGGCCAGCAGGCCACCGTGGACTACCTTTGGTACCCAGTCGTCGATATCGCAGCGGCAGTGCGTCGAGGTATGCACGCCGTCGATGAAGGCCCAGTCGAGCGTCCAGCGTGGGATGGCGTCGGCGGCCCACAAGCTGTCGAGCCGCAGAACGGCCACCTTCCCCGCATAGGGCAGGATGCGCGCCAGGAAGCCGGCGTAGGCCGCATCAAACTCGGCCTGCGTGCGGCGTTTCTCGGGACTGAGCGTCTCCAGGTAGGTGGAGTCCGCCTCCCAGGGGTCCACGGCGTAGTAGCGCTCGATGCCGGGCAGATGCTCCAGCAGGTAGAGCGCGGTCATGCCGTGGTTGACGCCGATCTCCGCGCCCCTCGCATAGCGCCGGTCGCGGAGCAGGTCGCAGAGGACCCGCGCGTGTCCGTACGTCTTCGGTCCAGCCATCAGTGCACCTCCTCTCCAGAAACGGCGGTCTCACCACAACGATCACGACGATCACGACGGACAGCAACGGCTGCGACTGAACGAGGGGAACGACAACGGCGCACAGAACTTGCTCCCGTCGTCCCCCCCGATCCTGGCCGTCCGTTGTGCTCGTGGTGGTCGTCGTGGTTCATGCCTCTCCCCGGCGGAAGAACATGGCGTTCTTGCGGATGTTCCAGCCGAACTGCCCCTGCTTGTTGAGCGACGCCTGCCACGTCCGCCGCAGCGGCGGGACGCTGTCCCAGCCGTGCAGCCGGAACTGGTCCGCCCACCAGTCCTTGCGGCGCAGGTTGACGTGGTGCCGGCCCTTCTGGCGCGGCCGCGCGGCGCTGAAGAACACCGTCCCGTCCGGCCCGGCCAGCCGCGTCAGGCCGTAGATGAGCGCGCCGGCGTGCCCCTCGTGCAGGTGCTCGGCCACCTCGACGCACATGACCAGGTCGAACGGCCAGGCCGCGTGCTCCGTCCAGGGCCGCCACCAGTCCGGCACGCGCAGGTCGCACGAGTTGATGAGCGGCCGGACCAGGTCGTCGCACTGGCCGGTCTGCTTGATGAGCCGCGCGCAGCCGTCCATCCCGACGACGTGGACGGCCGGATGCTCGCGGGCCCAGTACTCCAGCCACCAGCCGCGCCCGCAGCCCACGTCGATGACGCTGCGCGGCCCGAGCAGCTCGTGGATGGCGCGGGCCATGTCCTGCTTGGCGGGCCACTGCTTCTCGCCGCGCTTGCCGGCCACGCGGTGGTACTCCTCGTCGTAGATCTCCTCGACGTCCTCAATCTCGCCTGCGGTCATGAGTCGCCTCGCCTCCAGTTCGGTCCAGAGGAGTCCCTTCTCCTCGAGCTTCGCGTAGGTGGCCGTGCCGAAGTGGTGCACGACGCCGGGCCGGGGGTCGGCGCCCTGGAAGGAAAACGTCTCCGGGCCGACCCAGGTCGTCTCGGCGTCCGTAATGCCGCGCTCGGCCAGGGTGAGGGCGAGCGTGACGGTGTCCGGGTTCGGGTGGCGCTTCATGGGGCGGAAGTGGGACGCCAGGTAGCGCTCCCGCCAGAGGCCCTCCCTTGCGGCGATCCAGCGGGCCACGGCGGCGTCGCAGAGGAACAGGCCGGGCAGGGGGAGCGTGCGGTAGGGCAGGCCGAAGTCCGCCAGCATGTCGCGGTAGCAGTCCTCGTCCCACTTCGGGTGGCCGTGGATGGGGGCGCGGCGGGAGACCAGCCGGCCCCTGGGCACGTCGAGCACGGAGCCGGCGCAGAGGCAGTCACAGTCGAGGTGCAGCAGATGGACTGCCCCTTCGACGGAGCTCAAGGCGCGGAAGCGGCGGGCCTTGGACCAGGGGTCCACGACGTGGATCCGCGCGTCCACCTCCGGCGCGTAGCGCCAGACGGAGGCCATGAGCCGCCGGGCGCGGGGGATCCAGCGGCCCGGCGACGCCGCACAGACGACGGTGAGATCAGCGTCAGGCATAGCCGAGCGCCTCCAGGTTCTGTTCGACTGTTGTGTCGTCGTCGTCACTTCTGCCTTCTGCCTTCCGCCTTCTGCCTTCCGCCGCGTCAGCGGCGAGCTCCAGCCACGGGACAGTCCAGAGCTCCGGCCTGTCCCAGCGGCAGTCGTGTCCGTAGAGGTCGTCCTCGCCCTGCATGTCGCCGTGGTCGGCGGTGATCACCGTCGGCCCCGGCAGCAGCCCCGCCAGATGCAGCGCGGCGCGCATGACCACCTCCGCGCTGGCCTCGTAATCGCACCGGCAGCCGGAGACCGCCGACAGCTTCATCGCCACCGGCGGGTAGTGCGGCTGCGCGTAGTGCACCACGCGCCGCGCGCGCGGCCTGGGACAGACCCCGGCCGGCATCTCCTGGCGCAGGACGACGGCGTTCATCACCCACGGCTGGACGGTCTGCCGCCCGTCCAGCCCGCACGGCGTCATGTGGCGGAGCCAGACGTTGCGCAGGTCCACGCGCAGGCCGCGCCCGGCGCGCTCGCGCTCGACGAAGGCGTTCGCGGTGTAGTAGGTCGTGTCCTCCGCCTCCAGGGCGGGCTTGACGGCGATGAGCCACTCGGCGGTGCAGGTGGCGGGCGAGCGGACGGGCCGGGGCTGGAGGCCGCGCGGAATGCAGTGCGCCAGGACGGCCTCGAAGACGTCCCAGCGGCAGGCGTCCAGGATGATCAGCGTCCGCCAGTCCGTCGAGCGCAGCAGGTCGATTTGCGCGGGCAGCTCAGGCATAGCCCAGGGCCTCCAGCTTCTGTTCGGTGGTCGTCTTGCCGTCACTTCTGCCTTCTGCCTTCTGCCTTCTGCCTTCCGCCGCGTCAGCGGCGAGTTCCAGCCACGGCACCTCGCGGAGGATCGGCTCGTTGCCCCATTCCCACTCGTGCCCGAAGCGTCCCTGCTCGCCGAGGAACTCCCCGTGGTCGCTTGTGACGACGACACGCCGCCCGGCGCGGATAAACTCGCGGGCGAGCTGCCGGGCGGCCTGCCAGACCAGGCGCAGGTTGCCCCGGTAGGCCGCGCGGACCTCCTCCCAGCTCATGCCGATCCCGCCGACGATCTCATCCGGGCGGAAACAGCGGTCGCGGATCTCGCCCTGGAGCTTCGCCCAGGGCATATTCTTCCAGGGCCGGGAGAGGCCCAGCGGCGGCTCGCCGATGTACGGCGCGTGCGGCTGGATGTAGTGGACGACCAGATGCTGCCAGGGCATGGGAGGGTAGCCCATCCCGGCCACGTAGCCGTTGACCGCCTGGGGATGGACGGACGGGACCTCGGCCCGGGTGTGGACGCCCCAGCAGCCCCCCCAGACGGACACGGGGTGGAAGTTGTTGCCGCGCTTGTTGAACTCGCGGTTCACGACCGGGTTCCCGGTCACATAGGCCACCGGCTGGCTCTCAAACCAGCCGCCGAGCGCCTGTATCCAGTGCGTGGTGTTGCCCGCCGGGCTGCGGACGACCTCCGCCGGCTCGCAGACCTCAGCGAAGTAGTCCGCCCGGCAGGCGTCCAGGATCAGGAGCACGTCCCACTCGCCCGCTTTGATCAGCTCCGCTTGCTTCCTCACGACTGCACCTCCTCCTCAACAACACCTGGACCACGAAGGACACGAAGACCACGAAGAACGGCACAGCCTGAGGATGACGGCGAACGACAGGGCCTATCCTGCGCCGCCGCCTCTCCCCACCTTGCCGTTGCTGCCGTTGTCGTTCTTCCCTTCGTGCCCTTCGTGTCCTTCGTGGTGAGAGTCCGTTCGTCAGTTGTGCCACCAGCGGTAGAGCGACCTCGCCGCCACCGCCACGCATACGCCGACCACGATCCATCCGATCACTCCTGCCATCAGACTCCCTCCTTCTCCTGGGGTTTGCTCTCTGCGGTCTCAGCATTCTCTGCGCTGAGATCCGCCTTCACGCGCTCCTTGATGAGCGCGATGCGTTCCTTGTCCGCCAGGGTCGTGCTGTCAGTCAGCTTCTGCCGGAGCACGTCCAGCTGCTCCGGCTCCATCTCGCCCTTCGCGCGCTGGACGCCCTCGACGACGTGCGCCAGCGTGTGCGTCGCGCGCAGGACAATCTCCCCGACCACCGCCCGCACGGCGTCGATGACCCCGCCGACGATCTTCCCGACCACCTGCTCCGGCAGCAGCACGAGCAGCCCCAGCACCGCCAGGGGCAGCAGCCACCATCCGAGCCCGAGCAGCAGGCTGATGAACCAGGGCCGACCGCCTCCGCCGCGCTCCATCTGCTCCTCGCGCAGGTCGTCCAGGTCCTCCTCGTGCTCGGCCTGCGCCTCACGCCAGAGTTCGAGCGCTTCCCGGGCGCGCTCCAGGTAGCGTTCGTGCACCGGGCACGGCCCCAGTCTGCGCGCGTCCGGCCCGGTGCCCGGCGTCTCCACGGCGACGGGGATCCGCTCGATCGGCGGCCCGAGGTAGCTCTCGACTAGGTCGGCCGAGTCGGCGGCCTGGGCGACGGCCTCGCTGGCCGGCTCGGCACCGAGGACCTCGACGGCGTCCAGCACGTCGGCAGCGTAAGCGGCCTGGCGGCTGATGTCCTCGCGCAGGTCCACGGGCGGACGCGGGTCGAGGGGGATCGGATCCTGTTTGACTCCGTCCCCAAACAGCCCGCAGCCGGGCAGGATCAACCACGACGACACAACGAGCACGACGAACGGCAGGAATCGAGGATGACGGCCAAGCGCCTCCGTTGTCCGTTGTTTCTTCCCCCTGCCGTTCCGTTGCCGTCGTTGTGATCGTCGTGTCGTTGTGGTGAGCTTCATCGGCGTTCCTCCAGCCAGTGGGTGACGTACTCCAGCGTGTCCTGCCGGTGCTGCCAGTGGCCGGGCGTGCCTTCGCTCGACACGCCGCGCGTCGGCAGGTCGCGCCAGCGCTTGCCCGGCCCCATCACGAGGTGCGGGTGCTCCCGGCCCGCGCCGATGCAGAGGCTCAGGATGATGTCGTCCTCGCGCTGCCGGATGCCGCCCATCACGGGCAGGCCGGGCAGGGCCAGCGGCACGCGGTCGAGCAGCTCGCGCCGGAAGAACATGAACCGCCCCTTGATGACGTCCACCCACTCGTGGCCCGGCGGCTTCTGGATGTGCTCGCCGTGGCGGTAATCCTTGTCCTCGACGCGCCGCCAGCCGAACAGCCCGATGATGCCCCGCCGGCAGTGCCTCTGGGCGTAGGCGACGGCGTCCGCCAGCACGCGCTCGTCGGCGAAGGCGAGGTCGTCGTCCATCGAGCAGACGTACTCCGTGTCCGCCAGGCTCGCCAGCCACCAGCGCGGGAAGCAGCCGACGTTGCGGCTGGACTGCACGGCCAGGCTGACCAGCGGGTGCTCGGCGATGGGCCGGAGCGCCTGGTGCGCGACCGCGCCTTCCTTCTCCGTGCCGCCCCTGTCGCGGAAGACGATGGGGTCGCCGTTGTTCCAGAGCACGACCTTCGCCGGGACGGTCTGCGCCCTGATGGACGTGAGCAGCTCGCCGATGTTCCCGTCGCGGGCCCAGTTCAGGACGCACACCGTGACGAGCGGGTCGGGCTTGCCGCCGTTGCCGTTCCCTTCTGCCTTCTGCCTTCTGCCTTCTGCCTTCGATGGAGCGGAGGCCGGCCGGGCGGAGGTGCCGCCCAGTGCCGCCCCTGGGCTTTGACCCGACCGGACCTCCGAAGGCTCTGCCTGCCCATCGTTCGCGTCGTTCCCCTCTTCGTGCTCTTCGTGTTCTTCGTGGTCCCCGCCGTTGTTGGGCAGGAAGCCCAGATCGCGGAGCGCCTTCCGCTCCTTCTTGAGCTCGTCGTCCTCGATCTGGAGCCGGTCGGCCATCGGGTTGCGCACGATCCGACCGTCCCCCGGCCGCAGGAGCCGCCCCGCGACGGCCAGGCATTCCCCCTGCCGCTCCCCGCCGATGAGGACCAGGTCGAACCCCTCCCCCCGCCACGACGCGTGCACCGGGCGGGTGCAGTAGTCCTCGTCGGCGACCTCGAGCTGGTGCAGCGCCACGCCGTGCGCCTTGCACGCGGCCGTCCAGACCTTCACCCGGTAGCCGGCGACTTCGAGCGCGATGATCTCCGCCTTCGGCAGCAGGTAGCGGCAGAGCAGCGTCGCCTCGCCTGGCCGCCACTGCAGCACGCGCACGCCCTCGCCCTCGGGGTGCTCCGCCGCCAGCTCGCGGCAGACCTCCTGGACGACCAGCAGCCACTTGTGCTCCGGGTGCAGGCCCGTGATCGGCGCGCCGATGCCGAGCAGGTGCGTGAAGGCGTCGTGCGGATGGTGCAGCCAGCAGCCCGGCTCGGGCGCGTCGGCGAGTGCCCCGGCGACGATCTCCTCCAGCTCGCCCGCCGGCAGGTTGCCCTCGCACCAGGTGCGGAAGCGCCGGTCGAAAACCTCCCGCCCGAAGTAGAGCGCCGTGCAGCGGGCGATGTTGCGCCACTGGCCGGCGTTCGCGTCGGGGTGCGGGTTGTGGCCCCGGTAATTGTGCCCGGCCGCGTAGTCGCGGCTCTGGAGGATCGGCACGTCGAGCAGCCACGCCTTGATGGAGAGCGCCTGCTCGGAGAATCCCCAGACGCCCGCCGTATCGTCCCAGAGCTGGCCCGTCGCCGCCTCCAGCTTCTTGCCGGTCTCGACGGGCACCACGTAGCAGGCGCCCATCATGCACGGCGTCCGCCACCACTCCGGCAGGGGCGCCGAGTCGGGCCGGTCCGGCTTCGGCTTGCCCTCGCGCAGGCCCTCGGGGACGTAGTCGCGGACCTGGCCCGCCGTGGCCCACTTCGGCTGGATGCCGTAGCCGGCCGAGTAGTGCATCCAGCAGCCGCGCAGCCGCCCCTTGGACGGCACGTCGTGGCTGGCGCCCGTGACGAGGGCGCCCGTGCGGAGCGCCTTCACGGCGAGCGCCTCCAGGTCGCCGGGGTTGAAGCGCATGTGCGCGTCGTGGAACGTCACGACGTCGCAGCCCAGCCCCCGGGCGGTCGCCCAACCGGCGTTGCGGGAGCGGCCCACGCCCTCGCTCTCCTCGTGGCGGATGCGCGTGATGACGACGTGGTCGGCGTCGACGTCGGAGAACCGCTCGGCGTCGCAGGACCCGTCCGTCGAGCCGTCGTCCACCAGGGCGACCATAAGCTGCGCGTCGATGACGGAGTCGGCCAGGGACTTGACCGTCTCGTGGACCTCGTCGCCCTCGTTGCGCGCGGTGATCACCGCGCCGATGCGGAGGCGGCCCGGTGGCAGGCGGCGCTCGCAGTGCGCGCAGTGCTTCGGCTTGACGACCAGGGCTTCCGGCTGGCTCGGATGGTGGCAGCGTACCTTCCAGCCGTCGCAGCAGCCCTCGCTGAACCGGTCCCCGTAGATGCAGGGCGGCACCTTGCCGGCCCCGGCGGGGCCGATGCGCTCCGCCCGCCGGCGCCACTTCTCCCGGATCGTCTCAGCCGACTTGCTCACCTCGCACCTCCTCTCAAAACGGCGTTCTCACCACGAAGAGCACGAAGAGCACGAAGAAAAACGACAGACCATGAGAAGCGACAAACGGAGGCGACACCCATCCCTCTCGCCGTTGCCGTTGTGCCCCGATCCTCATCCGTTGCCTTCCTTCGCGCTCTTCGTGTTCTTCGTGGTTCCCGCTGCTGCTTAGCCGGCCAGTGCCTCCAGGAGCGCGTCCCTGGTCTCGGGCTCCAGGTGCAGCACGTCGGCCAGGTCCTCGATGATCTCCGCCCGCTTCTCGGCGGGCGTCGCCATGAGGGAGATCTCCAGGATCGGCCCGTACTGCGCGGTCTGCACGCGGATGCGCATCTGCCTGGACGCCTCGGCCTCGGCCTCCATGTCCACCGGCTCCAGGCCGGTCCAGTAGCCGGCGGGGCAGTTGGCCTCCGGCCCCTCCATGTAGGCGTCGTGCAGTTCGATGCGGCCGCCGCGTTCGTGCCCGCGCACCGCGCAGAACCGCGCGTAACCGTGCGTGCCCCGGTACTGGGGCGGCCGCCAGAAGCAGTGCTCGCACGCCTTGCAGCGCCTGATCCGCGCCATCTTTACGCCGTCCATCAGCGCACCTCCTCCGTCAGGAGTAGACGTCGATTGAGTTCGTGGTCTCGTCGGACCCGCACCAATGGCAGGTCGAGGCGCCGCCCGCCCACGCGTAGGTCCCCGTCGGGCACGTGCAGACCGGCCGACACCAGGCGCAGACGCACTCGCAGAGCCCGCCCTCCCCGCCAATCGTGAGCTGCAGATACCAATCGAGCGCGCTGCAGTACTGATAGCTGTCGTCGCACACGAGGAAGCTGTTGATGCCGTCCTCGATCCAGCAGTAGCCCTCGCCCGTGTCGCAGGCGTCCGGGGTGTCGGTGCACTCCCAGTAGCACGGGTTCCCCTGCTGCGTCAGTTCCACGGTGCCGTTCAGGATGCACTCCATCTCGTCGTCGGGCTCGATGTAAACGTCCGCGTAGAGCAGCTCCGGGCACCCCTCGCAGTTGGCCTCCGTGCAGCCGTCCGTCCAGCAGGTCGAAGTCGTGCTCGTCGTGCTCCACGCCTGGGTCGAGGTCGACCCCGCCGGCGTCGTGGACGTGCCGGCGCCGGGCGTGGTCGGACCGGGGCCTGGGCCTTCGGTCGTCGGCTCAGGGCCCGGGGGCGTGGTCGGCTTCGGAGTCGTCGGCGCGGCGGTCGTCGGCTTCTCCGTCGTCGTGGTCGCCTTCTCGGTCGTGGTGGTCGCCTTCTCGGTCGTAGTCGTCGCCTTCGGCGTCGTCGGCCCGGGCGTGGTGGGCGCGGGGGTCGTCGGCCCGGATGTGGTCGGCAGGGGCGTCGTGGGCCCCGGCGTCGTCGGGCCCGGGGTTGTGCTCGGCGGCGCAGGCGTGCTCGGCGGCGCCGTGGTCGGCACGGCCTCCGCGTCCTCCTCCTGCGAGTAGGTGTCCCGGACGGTGCAGGCGGCCACGTCCTCGCTCAGGTCCAACTCGCGCTGCGCGAACAGGTTCAGCTCCAGCCGCCGCTTGAGCTCCGAGTACTCCTCGAGCATGAAGAACGTGTTCGCCACGCGGATCCGCGTCGCGTCGTCGTCGAAGTCGTAGGTCACCTCCACCGCGTTGATGCAGAGCGCGTCCCAGCGCGTCGGCAGCCACGGGCAGCCCGTGGTGCTGGTGATCGCCGGCGCCTCCGTGCTGGTCGAGTAGCCGAGCGCGGCCGCGCCCAGGTTCGACACGCTGTAGCGCTGCTCCAGGTGGAAGGCCGCGAAGTCCACCTCGTCGCAGTCGAGCTGCCCCTGCCGGCGGACGTTCTTGTAGAGCCGCAGGAGCCGCGTCGCCAGGATGCCCATCGCCGTCTCGTCGTCGGCCTCGCCTTCCTGCGGGTAGCTGGTCGGGTGCTTGAACGCCGAGTCGTACACCGTCCGCGTGCGCTGGTAGCCGTAGCAGTGCCAGGCGTCGCCCGCCGGCCCCGCCGTGACGAGGAACGGCACCTCGGCCCAGTACCAGCCCCAGAGCTTCACGCCCGGCCCGAGCGCCGGCGCCTCGTAGAAGCCGAGGATGCCGGTCTGGTGCATCCAGCGCGGGAAGACGCCGCTGGCGGGGTTGTAGGCGAGCTTAGCGCCCAGGCCCGTGCCCTCGTAGACGCGCGGCCCGTGGCCGAAGTTCAGGAAGCCCACCGGCGGGGTGAGCGCGTTGAGCGGGTCGATCTGCTTCGCGGTCGTGTAGCGCTTCGTCTGGCAGAGCGGCCTATAGGCGGAGGCGAAGCCCTTCCACGGCGCCGCCACCAGCTCCATCTCGCCCAGGTCTCCCAGGCCGGGGTTGGCCGTGCCCTCGATGTTGGCCGGCTGCTCCTCGGTCGTCTCGTCCGTGCCCTGGATGACGATGGTCGAGGCGACGCCCTCCAGGCTCCACTCCAGCCGGTTGTCGAGCAGGCGGTAGTCCGTGCCGCCCTCGTCCTGCCAGTGGCCCAGCCGGCCGGCCTCGATGTCCACGCACTCCAGGTCGTCCAGGTCCACCAGGACCAGGTCGCCCGTGCTCGGGTCCACGTACCAGCCGTAGAAGCCGCCGTTGAGCGCGACCAGCAGGCTGATCGCGTCGGCGACGCTCGTGTTGTCCACGCTGAACTCGCCGATGACGCTGTCCAGCGCGAGCCAGTCAGCCGCCGTGTAGCCGGCCACGTCGGCGGCGGTCAGGTAGGTGTCCGTCACGCAGCAGGCGTCGCCGTGGTGGCCGGCGATGTCCGACCCGCCGCCGGGGATGCCGAGGGCGTGCTCGAGGATGTCGATGACGATCTCGCCGGCCTCCCACTTGCCGCCGTCGTTGCCGGGGCTGTCCTCGCCTCCCTGGCCCTCCTCGCAGGTATGGCCCCGCCGGTTCCAGACGTAGAAGCCGCGCCCGTTGACGCGGACCGGCTCGTTCTCCAGCCGGAAGCGCTTGCCGCGGGCGATCCACGTGACGCCCTCGTCGCTGACGCCGCCGGGTGCGACCTCGGTCAGGTTGCCCCGGAAGCGCGTGACGCCGCCGACGTCCACGCGGACGGTGTCCCAGAGGTGGAGCGTGGTGGGCGCGTCGTGCCGGCAGGGGCAGAAGATCACCGCCTCGAAGGGCTGCACGTACGAGGCCGTGATGCTGCGCACCTGGCAGGTGCTGGTCAGCACGTCGTCGATGTAGAGCTCGACAGCCACTCAGCGCCGCTCCCCAACCCAGTCCAGCGGGCGGATCTCTGTCGGGGCATCGGTCGTCAACTGTCTGTGGGGCGGGGCCGGCGGTGTTGCCGTTGTCCCTCCCCCGTCGTTGCCGTTTGCCGTTGCCGTCTTTGGCGTCGCCGTTACCTCGGCCCCGCCGTTGCCGTCGCCTTCGTGCCCTTCGTGCCCTTCGTGGTGGGCGCCGTTGTTGCCGTTTGCCGTTGCCGTTCCTTCTGCCTTCTGCCTTCTGACTTCTGCCTTCGGGGCGCGCATGCGCGCTCCGCAGAGCACGCAGCGCGGCTCATGGTCTCCCCGCCGGGCCTCGCGTTCGGCGCTGCAGCTCTCACACACCAGCGTCCTCGTCCCGTCCCAGACCCTCCGCTTCATCCCGCACCTCCCTTCCACTGTTTGAGCCGTCGTTTGCACTCGGCGCAGTTGTCCGGGCTGTCATCGTTCCCCTGCTCGGGGTGGGCATTGCCGAGGCAGCCCCACTCGCCACACAACGAGCGCCCGGCGATCATGTAGTGCGCCTTCCTCGCGTTGGCCGGCCACCACCATCCGTCCTTGCTCATCACCGCACCTCCTTTCGTTGCCGTCTGCTGTTGTGCCTTCGTGATCTTCGTGTCCTTCGTGGTTCATGCCCCCGTTGTCGTCGCCGTCTCTGTGGTGGTCGTGATTTGCTCGACGCCGCCGAGCTCCACGTCCTGCACGAACTCCGCCTCGAAGTCGGTCGCGC
>CAZQEQ010000016.1:24493-48478 GCA_964592385.1 uncultured candidatus Brocadiaceae bacterium
TCGACGCCGCCGAGCTCCACGTCCTGCACGAACTCCGCCTCGAAGTCGGTCGCGCGGCTGTCCGTGTGTGTCGGCCGCAAGCTCTCCAGCAGGACGCGGTCGAACACGTTCCCGTTCGCCCGGAGCGTCACCCAGCGCGGCCCGATGCTGCGCGCCAGCGCCTCCAGGTAGTCGGCCAGGTTCTGGCCCGTCACGAGCGCGTGCCCCGTGACGACGAACCGGATCACCGCGCCCGCCGCCGGCCCGCGCGCACGCGACCCGCGCGCCCTGGGGATCTCGCGCAGCGGGAACCGTCGCGACATCTCGATCCGCATCCCGACCGGGAAGGTCCCGAGCTGCACGCCCCCGGCCCGGTAGTCCTGCAACGTGTCCGTGCCGGGATAGGTCGCCGGCGCGGCGGGGATGGCGCCCCAGGCCGGCTCGGCGGACTTCGACGGGCTCTGCCAGTCGGTGCGCATCTCGACGAACCGGAACGCCTGGATCTCCGCGACCGCGCCGATGCAGACCGAGTCGCCGAAGACCGCGCGGTTGCCCAGGTTGTCCTCGACGCCGAGGTCGCCGGGGTCGCTGGTGGCCAGGGAGTGGAAGTGCTCGTAGGCGTAGCGTTCGGCGTCGCCGAGGTTGGCGCGCAGGCGCTGGCCCGTGACGGTCAGTTCGAGCACGCCGCCGCCCGAGTCGAGGACGGTCGCCGGCGCGGAGTGCGGCTCCAGGAACACGTTGCGGCGCAGAGCCGTGGGCGTCGCGAAGGCGTGCGCGCCGAGCTCGACGTGTATCGTCCCGTCGTTGAAATACCCGCCCGCCACGTGCACCTCCGGTCAGTAGGGCTGCACGGAGAGACGCTTCACGCGCTGTCTCAGATCCATGACTCCGCGCACATAGTCCTGGTGCTTGCGTTTCAGCGTGTCGGTATCGTCGACAAGCGCATGCACCACGGTCAGGAAGCTGGCGGTGTTCCTGTCCTGCAGTTCGATGAAGGCGTCGATGTTCTCGCGCACCTTCTCGAGGTCGGCTGTTGCCTCCGCAAGGGCCCGCCCTTCTGGGGTCATGGGCACGGAATCCCAGGCGCCGCGGGTGGCCGCGGCGCCCTCGCGCATATCTTCGGCGTACCCGGCCAGCCTGCCGCCGCCCTCTTCCATCGCGCGGCGCGTCCGCTCGTCCACGGCCTCCTTTGCCGCCTCTTTCTCAGCCGGCATTTTGATCCGCTGGGCGCCAGCCACGAGTTCCTGGAGAAACGATAGTACTTGCTGGAGTTGCTTCTCGACGAGCGGGATGCGTTGTTGCTCAATCCTCCACTCCCGGTCTTTGTGTGGTAGGTCCTCCCACCTGGCGGGAGCCCCCGGGAACCCCCATTTCAAATAGCGAGATCGCTCCTTCTCGTAGTCTTCTTGCGCCATCCGTTCATGGCGGCCCATCAGCTCCGCGTTGATCGCGTTCGCAACGTTCGCCACAGCACCAAGCAGCCGGTTCTGCAGGTCCTGCCCCACGTCGATCCACAGCTTCTGGAAGAGCCCGCCCACCTGCGTGATCGCCATGTCGAAGGCGACCACAATCCAGTTGGTCAGGGGACCCAGCCCCCACTCCCCGCCCTCTTTGACGGCGAAGAGGTCGGTGATGCCTCCCAGGGCGATCTTCGCCCGCTCGACCGCCCCTTCCCAGGCGACCGACATCCTCTCGCCGAGGCGTCGCTTGAAGTCGGCCCACTTCCCGGCGTCAGTCATGATGTCGATGGCGTCACGAATGGCGGAGTCAGCCGCCTCGGCCGCCTTGTCACTCCACTCGATGACCTTCTGCCAGGCTGGGGACTCCGCGAGGGCCAGCAGTGACTCGTTGATGTCGATCAGCCCGTCGTTAAAGCGCTCGTACCAGGGCTGGGTGAGGCTGATGCGCAGGTCCTGGACTGCCCCCACAAACGTGGACCAGGGGCCAGACCCGACGGTGGCCGCCGCCTTCGCCATCCCGCCGAATCGCCGTTCGACCGCCCGCATCATGTAGGCCGTCATCTCTTCCGGCGTGCCGGTGAATGCCCCGGCCTTCGTGAACGTCGCGCCCTCGCGCTGGAGGTCCCGGATGCTGATCAGTAGGCGCTGGATGCCTCTCCGCGCGCCGGGCGCCCCGGTCACGACGCGCTGGAACGTCTCGATCACCTGGTCGAGCGGCTTCTTCGCCCCGGCCGCCCAGTCCGCCAGCAGGGTGAGGTATTTGCGCGGGTCCCTGCCGACTGCCCCCACCCCGAGCGACGCCTGGATCATCTCGAACGGCGTGAACGGCGTGACGAGCGAGAGCTTGCGCGCGAACCGCTCGACCTCCTTCGCCATGCCCTCGCCGAGCAGCTTGCGGAGCACCTGGCGCAGGTCGGCGAGCTGCATGTTCTCGCGGATGCCCTTGATAAACTGCCAGGCGAACACGGCGCCCGTGCCTGCCGCCACCATGCCGGCGATCTTCGTAATCCGGCCCAGGCCGCGGGCGACGACACCCACCACGCGCTCGAAAACGGTTGCGATGCCCTGGATCAGCTTGCCGAAGGCGTTGATGATGCCGCCGACGACGTTCGCGGCGACCCCGACGATGCCCTGCAGCACGTTCGCCGCCGTGCCCACAACGCCCGACAGCACGCCCCCGATGCCGGGGATCAGCCGCGTGAAGGCCCCGATGATGCGCACGGGCAGAAGGGTCAGCGCGGTGGCCCCCTGCAACACGTCGGAGAAGATGCCCCCGACGCCGCTCGGCCTGGCCGCCAGCCGCTGCGCCAGGCGCCCGCCGACGCCGCCGCCGAACATCCGTGCGAAGCCGCCGCCGGCGCCGGCGCTCCAGCCCGAGCGCAACCGGGCCTGGAACCGCCGGATGTCGCGCATGGCGAGGTCGCGGAACTTCGCGACGACGCTGAACTCGAACTGCTTCGCCATCGTCTCGTCAGTCCTCCGCGTCGGTCAGGGTGCCGAGGCCCTCGATGATGCGGGCGAGGGCGTCCGCCCAGGAGTAGGGTTCGCCGATGAACATGCGGGCCAGCATTACCGCCCTCCAGGCGTCGTCCGGGACCGGCTGCCCGTGCGAGGCCCTCCAGAAGAGGTCGAGCAGGTCGCTGCCGCCGGTCAGGCCCTGCCGGACCTCGTGAGCAATTGGCCCGCCTGGACTCCGATGCCGATCAGCACGCGGCCAAGCAGGACGACGGGCCAGAAACGCGCCGCCTCGATGCGCCCTGATACGGGGGCGTCGCTCACCGGCACGAAGCACTCCCGGCCTGTGGCCTCGGTGTACTCGGGCAGGTGGAGCTCCGTCACACAGCAGGCCAGGAGGTCCGCCACGAGCACCCAGGCGCCCTCCAGGGCATCATCGGAGAAGGCGGCGGCCACCACGTCGGCCGCTGCCTCGACGCCCTCAGCGGCCGCCAGGCGCTTTCTGAGCCCGTCCATGCGGGCCAGGGCGGAGGCGACACGCCCGACCATCTCCGAGCTGACGACCGTGATCAGGGCGAAGTCCTGGCCGCCGCACCAGACGCGGGCCTGCCAGAACTTCACGGGCTCGATCCACTCGACCGCCTCGAACTGCTCCCGCAGAAAGGCCAGGAGCGAGCGGCCGTCCTCCTGCTTGGCGTCGGCGGCCGGGGATTTGTCGGCCGGCTCTGGGGCCGGCTGGTTCGGCCTCTTCTTGCCCATCGTCTGCACCTCCTCCGGTCAGGGTTGCTGTTGCCTCCCGGTCAGGCTCCCGTTGTTGTCGCGGCGGCCGTCGTTGTCGGGGCGGCCGTCGTGGTGATCGGCGCCAGGGTCGTTGTCGCCGGGCCGAGGTCCACGCCCCAGATGATGTCGTCCCCGCTCGGGCCGGCCAGGGCCTCGAACCGGGGCGACTGCTTCGCGATCTGGTCGGGCGTCCCGTCCTCGGCGGACTCCTCGATGACCATGCGCGGGAGCTGGATCTGCGCGTAGTGGCCGTCCGGGTGGTGCAGCCGGACGTCCAGGGAGAAGTAGCCGCCGTCCCGGATGGCCTCGTTGTGCAGGTCGTCGTTGTTGAGCTCCTCGGACTCGAAGCTGATAGCCCGCTGCTGCGCGAGCAGGTGCGCGTGCGTGCCGAGCGTTATCCCGGTCGTCCGGCGCTTCGGCCCGGCCAGGACGTTGTTCTCGACGGTGATCGTGCCCGTCTCCAGGTCCGCGATCAGGTGGCCGTTCCGCCGGAACTCGGCCGAGGCAAACATGAACGGCACCGCGCTCACTGCCGAGTAGTCGAAGTCGCCGGCGACGAGCGCGTCGTTCTCCTCCTCCAGCTTCGCGCGGAGCGTGTGCGTCAGGCGGATGTCGCCTGCCCCCGTGCCATCGAACGCGAGAGTCATTCGCTCGACGACCGCGCCGAGGTAGCGCCTCGGGTCGGCGGGCGTGTAGTGGTCGAGGCAGTGGCTGTAGACGTCCTCATCGTCGTCCCGGTCGAGACACATGCGGAGCAGGTGCTCGGTCAGCTCCGGCCAGAGCAGCGTCAGCATGTCGCCCGTGACTTCGAGCTGGTGATGGACGGCCACGTGCCGGCGGAAGTCCCCGCCGTAGTTTGTGTTGGGCCAGTAGCGCGGCGAGGTCGCCTTGAGCGTGAACCCGTTCTCGATGATCGGGCACGAAAACCAAGTCGGGACCGCCGGGCACTCGCCGAACGCCGTCTCGCGGCAGAACCTCACGTGCCGATGGGCGCCGAGGTGAACGCTTCCTTCTGCTCCGGGCATCGTTCTCTCCTCCAGTCAGAGCGTCAGCTTGTCAGCGGGCGCCGCAGCCGCCAGTGCAGCCGCACCCGCGTGGTCGTCAGCCAGATCAGGCGCGCGCCCTCCTTGCTCGGGCGCGCCACCCACGTGCTGCCGGTCCAGTCGATCTTGTAGAGCCCGTCCCCGCTGAGGTCGAGCATGTCCCCCCTGGCGGCGATCAGCACGTCGTAGAACGCCGCCAGGAGCGTCTCCATCGTCGAGGCGTCCTGGCCTTCCGTGGCAAAGTCCACCTCGATGATCTGCGGGATCTCGACGCCGTAGTTCGTGAGCTGGGCGAGTTCCGCCTCGGCGGGCGAGATCCAGCACATCGGGCAGCGCGCGGGGTCGATCACCACGCGCTCCCAGAGGCCGGACTCGAACGTGCGCCAACCGTCCGGCGTGATCGCTCCGTCGATGGTGACGTCCGCTTTAAGCGCCGCGATCAGCGCCTCGCGTCCGTCTGTGAGGAAGCCGGCCATGCGTCAGCGCATCCTCCGGTCCGTCTCCTTGTTGAGGTGCTCGACCATCCGATCACCCAGGTAGTCGTAGTCCTCCTGCTCGACGACCAGCCAGGGGTGCTCCTCGATCTCCACCTCCGTGAGCAGGGCGAACAGCGGCTTGAAGTCGCCGCCCGCCATCTCGCCCAGGACGCCGATGCTGTGTCCGCTCGGGCCGCCGCCCTTGCTGGGGCGGAAGTCCAGGTCGCCGAAGTCAAACGCTCCCTTGCCGTAGCTCTCGTCGGCGATGGGCACCGTCAGGTGAGGGCCCCCCGGCCGCATATGTATTACGCCGCCGAAGTGCTGGATCAGGCCGTACACGAGCGGCGTGCCCATCTCGGCCGAGTCGCCGCCGTCGCCGACCTCGTAGGTCAGCGAGTTGCGCAGCGCGGCGGACTGGACGGCGGGCGGCTCGCCCGCGGCGGACGCCTCATGCCCGCCCGTGCGCGGGAAGCGCATGACCCACTTGCGGACCATGTGCGCCCCGAAGTCGCGGGCCACCGGCGTCATGTCCGCGATGGCCTCAGCGAGGCCTTTCAGGCCCCGCTCCACCTCGCGCATGTCCACGTCCAGTGCGATCACAGGTCCTTGTCCCTCCCGAACTCGCGGTCGTCCACCTGGTAGCGCACGCCGGGCGCGCTGGCCGAGGCCGTAGGTTTCGGCACGAGGCCGATCTCGATCTCGCCGGCCGCAACGGCCTTGAGCCAGTCAAGCGCCTCCTTACAGGCGAGGCGCTCCTCCTCCGTCATCGACTGCCGCCCCCGCAGCAGCCGGCACCAGGCCAGCGTGATGGCGCAGTCCCGCAGGGACGGCGGAATCGGCGCGGGCACAGGCACGACGAACTGCTTCTGGAGGTAGCTGTCCATCAGGCCGCAGGCGTCCGTGATGGCGCGCGTAATGACGTCCGCGTCGGCAGTGCCGTCCTTGTTGTGGTCGGCGTAGGCGACGACGCTCTGCTCGGAGTATCGCTCCTCGATGTTGGCCTGGGTGCAATAGGCCACGCCTGAGCCCTCCTGCAACGGTTCGGTTCGCGTGCGGGGCCGGGGCCCGCCGGCGGCGGGCCCGGTCCCGTCAGTCACGCGCCTTCACTCACTCCCGGTCGTGTCACGCAGCGGCGGTGGTCGCCGAAGCGGCCCGGCTCGAGTCGCTCCACTGGCCCAGCCAGGGCGCCAGGATGGCGATGCCGAAGCGTCGCCGTCCCTTGTAGCGGAGGACCTCCCGGTTGAAGACCGAGTCGTCGGTCTCGCTGTCCTGGGCGAAGAAGTCGGGGCCGCTGCGGTTGGTGATCGCACACGGCTTGACCTCGTCGCTCAGGTCGAAGACGCCCCACTCCTCGGCGTGGGTGCCGATGAGCTGGCTCCACTTGACGACCTGCACCTCGTTGTGGTGGATGTTCGAGTCGCCGCCGCCGACCAGCTCGCGGTGGACGATTCGCCGGGCGCGGTTCAGGTTCGCCGGCCCGACCACGAGGTGCGTCGGACTGAGTTCCAGGACCTGGCCGTCCGGGCCGATCCTCTCCATCAGGTGCTGGCAGGCCGTCTCGAAGCTCGCCGGCGAGAGCGCCAGATCTTCGAGGTTGTCCCACGCCTGCCCACCCACCCACTGGTGGCTGTTGGACCAGACGTTCGCCCCGTCCACCCAGGCGGTGCTGATGCCGTTGATGAACGCCTGGGGCACCTGCCGGTAGGGGTAGGTGGCGGCACGCTTGCCCAGCGCCTTCGCCACGAGCGTGTACATCGCGAGCCGGTCGTCCTCGACGTGAGTGATCGGGATCTCCAGCCCGCGCGCGAACGTCTCGTTCGCGATCTCCTGCATCCACTGGCCGAGGTTCGTGTAGGACAGCTCGTCCTCGAACTTCTCCAGGTCACCCAGGAGTGCTGCCGTGGGCAGGTACTCCTCGCTGGTGCCGCTCGGGATTTCCGTCACGAACGCCGCCACGTCCTCGGGTATGGGGGCGTCACGAACGGCCGCCCGGAACTCGCCGCGCAGGTTCTGAAAGAGCGCGGCCATGTTGCCCTGTGTGAGCTCCATCTCGGTGCTCCTCGTTTGAGTGCGTTGTGGACGGGCCCCGCCGGGGCAAGGCCCGCCCGCCTATCGTCAAGCCTGGCCGGCTGTCGTGGTGGCGGCAACTGTCGTTGCGGCTACCGTCGTTGTCGTCGGCGTGTAGTCCCACGGGTCGCCGCTGGCCTGGATCTCGACCTCGTCCGTGGAGAAGTCCGCCTCCGCGTCGTAGGCGAGGGCCGCCGTGGGCAGCTTCGTCACGTGCCCGCACCGGACGTCGTTCGTGACCGCGCCCGAGTAAACCTCGACCGTCTGGTCGTCCACTACGTAAACCTTGCAGAACAGCATGTCCTGGCTGGGCGTTCTGTTCAGGACGTAGCGGAAGCGGCCCTTTGTGCGCACGACGACGTAGACGTCGCCGTCGTCGCCCTCCGAGTTATCGTAGTTGCCGCCGGGATTCTGCGGGTCCTCGATGGCCACGCCGGCGAAGTGGTAGCCGGCAGTGTCGGCCGCCGGGACGGCGTAGCCGTCCGCGTTCGCACAGACCATGCCGCCGACGAAGATCTCCGCTTCGGCCGCCATCGGGATCCGCAACGTGTCCGTCGACTCCTGGTACCACGTGTTGCGGTCCGCGCTGAGTGCGCTCATCTGTTCGCTCCCTCTGGGGTAGGGCCGGGGGCCCGCTCAGGCGGGCCCCGGCCGGATCGTCAGCCTCCCTGCGTTGTGGTCGTTGTGGCCGCCTCGGTGGTCGCCGCCTCGGTGGTCGCCGCCTCAGTGGTGGCCGCCTCGGTGGTCGCCGCCGGCGTGGTCGTCGGCGGTGCCGTGGTCGTCCTGGCAGGCGTTGTCGGCGCAGGAGTTGTCGCCGCTGGCGTTGTCGTCCTGGCAGGCGTTGTCGGCGCAGGAGTTGTCGCCGCCTCAGTGGTCGGCGCCGCCGTTGTCGGCGCTGCCGTTGTCGTCGTGGGCGCGTAGTCATCCACGCCGCCGGAGAACTCAATCTCGACCTCGTCCGTCGAGAAGTCCGCCTCGGCGTCGTAGGCCAGGGTCGCCGTGGGCAGCTTCGTCACGAAGCCGCACTGGACGTCGTAGGTCAGCGCGGCGGCGTTGACCTCGACCGTCTGGTCGTCCACGCAGTAGGCCTTCGCCAGGAGCATGTCCTGCGAGGGCGTCCTGTTCAGGGCGTAGCGGGCCCGGCCCTTCGTGCGCACGACGACGTAGACGTCGCCGTCGTCGCCGCCCGAGTTGTCGTAGTTCCCGCCGGGATTCTGCGGATCCTCAATGGCCATGCCGGCGAAGATGTAGCCCTCCGCGTCATCTGCAGGGACGGCGTAGCCGGCCGCGTCCCGACAGACCATGCCACCGACGAAGATCTCCGCGTCAGCCGCCATCGGGGCCCGGAGCGTGTCCACCGACTCCTGGTACCACGTGTTTCTGTCTGTGCTGAGTGCGGTCATGGGGACCTCCTTCCTCAGCTCGCATTGCGGCCGGCGAGCATGACCTCATCAGAGATGCCGAGCAGGCGCGCCACGGCGCGTTCCTCGTCCGTGATCCCCTGCGCTGGCGTCCGCTGGCCGCCGACGTGCTGGGCGTTGGTGACCACGGGCAGGCCCTCGATGGCCTGGCGCGCGGCGTCCATGTCGCCCTCGGCGATCCGCTTCCACCAGCCCTTCTGAGCCGGCGTGATCTTGCCGGCCTCAATGGCGTTGGCGATGAGCTGATCGACCTCGCCCCCGTGGCGGTCCTCGTGGAGCTCGCCGATGGCCGAGAGGATGCCCGCCTCAGAGGCATCCTCGGCCAGACCCAGCGCGGACCGGACGGCGTCCAGCCCGGCGCCCGGCGCCTTCAGCCGGATGATGGCGGCGTTGACCGAGGTCAGCTCCGCGTCCGGCTCGACGCCCAGGGCATTCGCAACCGACTCGGGCAGGGCCGGCACTGCGGCCAGCTCAGCCTCGAGTTCTGCAACCCGTTGCGCGTTGGCCACCAGGGCCTGCGCGACTTCCTTGTCCTCCGTGCCCGAAAGCCCGAGCATGGAGGCTGCCTGCTCGGGCTCGACCTCGAGCGCGTTCGCGATCTGCGTCAGGAGATCCATGCTCCCGCCTCCCTCTTCTGGTGTGTCGCCGGGATCCGTCCCGGCGTCCTGTTCGTTCAAGCTCGCCAGCTCCAGCATGCGCGGCGTGTTAGTCAGCGCCACGCTGTGTATCCGCATCGGGATGATCTCGCCCGTCACTGGGTCCGGGTGGTTCCAGAGGATGACCGGGCTCGGGTAGCGGAACTGCCGCGCAGCCACGCTGTTCATGCCCTCGGTCGTCCACTGCACCAAGCCCCAGAGTTCCGTCCCGTCCGCGCGCAGGTCCATCTGCCCGATCCAGCCCGCCGCCGGCGCCCGCTCCCCGCGCTGCGCGGCGAATACGCTCGCGTGGTTCCAGTCGAGCGGCACGTCCTTGCTGTTCGGGACGTAGCGCGCCTCGAAGTAGGCCTTCGCGCCGGCCAGGCGGTCTTGCGTCACTACCTGCCTGCCCCCCTTCGGGCCGCCCGCCCAGACGCCCGTCCGGGCGAGCATGATCCAGTCAGGCACAGCGGCCGGTATCTCAGCCGGCGCCGCGTTCTGCGTGAGCGTCGGGTCCATCAGACCAGGCCCTCCACCAGAGGCATGGTGCGCAGCACTTCCAGGTCGGCGCGGCCGGCCTCCGTCGCCGGCTGCCAGCCCTCCGACTCCAGTCCGTAGGCGTCCCGCCGGTCGAACTGCCACTGGGGGTTCGCAGGCGCTTTAAGCGCGGCGACATTCGCGCTGCGCTCGATCACCGCCCGCATGTCGCGCGCGGCATCGCGGATCTGCGCCGCCTCGAGGGGCATCCCCTGGAGGACCAGGGCCGCCTGGTAGCGCGCGGCCTCGTCTATCTCGTCCTCGACCTCCAGCCCCTCCGCGTCCATCTCCGTCCGGCTCACAGTGACCAGGGTGCATCGGCAGTTATAGTCCCAGGGCGGCATGTAGCTCGCCCAGAACGGGTCGTCGAGAGGCTTGACGATCCCGTCCAGGGCGGCGTGCTCGGCCCGCACGCGCTCGTCTCCCGCCGTCAGGTACTGGCCGTAGGGCCGCTCGGCGATGCCGCGCTGCCCCTTGATCCAGCGGTCCGCCCCGTAGGCCGAGAACAGGTTCTGGCGATAGACCAGCCGCGCCTGCGCGGCGGGGATCTGATTGTCGCCGGGCGTCTGCCCGCCCGGCACGGCGATGCCCAGCGCCTCCAGGTGTGTCAGGGCCGCGTTGGCCGTGGCGCCGGTGCGGTATGCCTCGGTCAGCTCGACGGCGGCCTGTGCGATGCGTTCCTGGTCGAGCCCCGTCACATACCAGGCCCGCTGCTTGCCGGCGGGCCCGAGCCGCTCCCACGCCTCGTCCGTGGCGACGCGCCGCTCGCCGAGCCACCTGAGCCCGTCCTCGGGCACCGGCCCCTCGGTCGTGACGTCGGCCTGGTTCGGCACGAGCGCCGGCTGCGCGACGAAGGCCGGGCGCAGCGCGTTTTCGCTCTGGCCTTCCTGCTCGCCTTCCGCCGTGCCCTGGCCGGTCAGCGCGCGCACCTGGAATGGCACCACGATGGCCTCGCCCGCGACGGGCGCGCGGTAGCCGAAGCGCTCCCGCACCTCGTCCATCGCGATCTCGACGCCGGCGGTGACCAGGTTGCCGAGGATCTCCGACTCCTGGAGCATGTCCGAGGGCCGCTCGACCAGGAAGTCCCATCGGGGGAGCGGCGCCGACTCGCCCAGGTTCAGCCGCACGATGGGCCGCAGGAGCTGATGAGTCAGCGTCTCTCCGAGCGCTTTCGCGTCGGCCTCCAGCAGGTCCATCCGCACGATGTTGTGGACCTGGCCGAGCGCATAGGAGCCGCCGCCCTCGCCGCCACTCGTGAGCGTCTGCCCGAGGATGGAGAGCGTCAGTTCGCGGTCCGCCAGCTCCAGGATGCGCTCGTAGATCTGGCCTTCACCGTTCGCGACCTGCAGCAGCTCGATTTCGTTCGAGGAGCGGACCACCGCCGCGTAGTCGTGGCCCAGCGCGCGGACTGCCGCCTTGAGCTGCGTCGCCTCCGCCGAATTCCACGCCACGTCGTCCTGCAGCTTGCCGATCCGCGCCGGCATGCCGTAGACCTCGGCGAAGCTCATCCAGTCCTTCCACCCGAAGTGCCGCACGATGAACGCCCGCACGCACGCCCTCAACAGCGGCTGCCGCCAGGCGTAGCCGCTCTGCCCCCGCGCGCGGTGGACGATCCAGTTTGTGGGGTTCAGCTCGACGTCGTCCCCGTAGCCCTCGCCGCGCAGCAGGAGCGTCGTCCCATCCTCGGCCACCGTGAACCAACGCTGCGGGACGTATTCGAGCCGCACCGGCTGCCAGTCGTTCTTGCTCGTCTGCCAGTGGATCTGGACTGGCGAGAAGCCCTTCCCGATGGCGTCGAGCAGGTCGAAGATCGCGTCCTGCACGTCCGGGATCGTCGCCACTATCTCGCGGGCGTACTCGGCCGCCGCCATCGCCAGGCGGCTCTCGTCCGCCGGGTCGATCTCCCACTCGGCGTGCGCCACGCCGGCGCTGCACGTCCGCCAGCAGCTTCTCGATCTCTTCACGCGTCAACACTGCCGTGCCTCCTGTCGCATTCCTCGTGTGTGACGAAGCTCTGCCTGTCGTGGCGGAGGTCGCCCCGGATGGACCGCAGCTCCTCCAGGATCAGGTCCACGCGGGTGCTCAGGACGGGCACGCTGTCAACGGCGCGGTCGCCCTTGCTCAGGCGCGCCTCGATGCACTCCAGGTGGTCCTCGACGCGCTGTCGCCAGCGCCCCAGTCGGAACGCCACCACCCAGCCGCCGATGAACCCGCCGAACAGCGCCGACGCCGCCGATATCGCGGTCTGAAACCAGATCACGAGTGCTCCTCCCGCATCTCATCCAGGAACTGCCGGATGGCCCTGCGCACGGGCTCCATCTCCTGCTCCGTCATGTTGCGCATGCAGAACGCCGCGAACCGCTTCAGGCCGACGAGCTGCTGCTCCAGGTCGATGTGGTCGCTCTTGAGGTGCTCCAGCACGCGGCAGACCTTGAGCATCCTGTCCTCGAGCCGGGCGGCGTCCTCTGCGTGCTCCGGGTCGTCGCCGGCCTCGATCAGCCTGGCCAGGCGCTCCATGAGCTGGCTGCACATCCGGTCGGTGAAATGTTCGGGCGTCGGGATGAAGTCCACGCCCTTGCCCCAGCGCCACGGGCGGCCGGCGTCCGCGTCGTCCTTCGCCCAGCGGCGCACGGTCCGGTCCGTAACCCCGAGCGCCTCGCCGATGACGGCCATCGAGCTGCCCTGCCTGCGCAGGGCTCGCGCCTGGTCCCGCATTCGTTCTTTGGTGGTCCGTGCCACTTCGCCCCTCCTCTCTGCGTCAGGTGTCTCGTTCAAGGGCGCGGATTATAGGCGTCCTGGAAAAACGGTGTGTCCGATCTGTCCCTTACTGACCGATAAAATCCGCGGCGGGGCGTTTTTTTCTTCATGGCGGCCCTCCGTGTAGCGCCGGCGCCTCGCCTGCGGACGCTGACAGACGACTGCGGCGCTCTCGTTCCGCGCTCTCAGCGCCCCCCGCACTGAATGCCGTCGTGGCGCTCTGGCCTGGCTGTAGCGCCGGCATCTTGCCGGCCTGGGCGTGGGCATCCTGCCCACGCCCTGACGTGCAGCCGCGGGCAGGATGTTTAGCCGCCCCGGCGGCCCAGCGGCTATGCCGCCTGGAAGGCGGCGCTACGAGCTCGTGACGCACCCCTTTCCTCAGCGACCTCCGCGGTGAATGCCGTCCTCCTGGCGGGCGCGCGAACTTGACAAATCGGGGCCGGGGGGATTAGATTGGGGTGTTTGGCCGGGGCGTGGCTGCCGGCCCGCCGCAATCGGGCCGGCAGAGCAGGAGAGAGTGGACAGGAGAAAGGAGACAACAACGGCGGACGGCGTCAGCGACTCAGGCGCCTTGCCGGAGCCAGCCGGCGCCTCTCCTGCGGTCTACTCTCTACTGTCCGCTTCCGCCCGGCCCGAAAACCGCGGCGTGTGGTGTGCTCGGGTCGTTTGAAAAGTCGGGGCGTGGCTCAGTCTGGTTTAGAGCGCTGCGTTCGGGACGCAGAGGTCGGCGGTTCGAATCCGCCCGCCCCGACCATCCTGCAAAACGAGCTTTTCGGCGAGAGCGTCGAAGGGCTTTCTCTTTTCCGTGCAAAGAGTTACGTTGGTCAGAGTACGGTTCAAACTCACTGCTTCCAAGATATCGCGCCTGACCTCATCGTTTGAACGGCGCCAGACGTCTGCCGCCTGCTGGCTCCACTCGAAGACGTTCAGGGCCAGGTCCCCGCGATCAGGGTCAATGTCCCCCATCCAGCCCGTCACCTTCTGAAGGTCTGCCTGCTGGCCTTTGAGCTCTGCCGACTTCCTGTTGAAGACCTCCTCGTCGATGACCCCGTTCAAGTAGGCGTCCAGCAGCTTGTCCTGCATCGCGTTGAGCTCCTTCTGCTTCCTGGCGAGCGACTTCTTCTGCTGCCTCTGCTCTAACGTGATATCCTCGACCGCGGCCCTGAGAGCCCCCCGGAACAAGTCGGCCACCTCCTCGGAAGGCATCCGAAGGGCGGTTAGATCTTCGACAATGGCCTCTTCAAGGTCGGCTTCGCGCCAGCGCACGGTGGGATGGTCCGGCCCGGGGTCGTTGTTGGCGCAGCGATAGTAGACGTGCTCGCGCACGCCGCCGCGCTTGAGCTTGCGGCGAATCTTCTCCCCCGTAATGGCCCGCCCGCAGTAAGCGCAACGGAACAGCCCACCGGACAGCCCGAGGTTGGGGGAGCCCGTGCGGCGGTTCCTGCCGTTCAGGACGTCCCGGCATTTCTGGAAGGTGTGACGGTCGATCAGCGGGCGGTGCTGCCCTTGGTAGATTCTCCCGTGCCATTCGATCTCCCCCACGTAGAACCGGTTGTTCAGGATGTATGACAAGGCGGTGCGGTGGAAACGGGGCTGACTGGTCCTGTAGACGTGCCCCTCGTTCTCCAGCACGTTTGCCAGCGCCTTGAACGTGACGTCTCCGCGTGAGTACAGCTCGAATATGCGGACCACGGCAGGCGCCTGCTCGGAGTCGGGTTGGACGGGTTCGTCGCGGTCTCCCGGCACGTTCACGTAGCCGTAGGGCGCATGCCCGGCGATCCATCCCTGCCGCACCCGCTCGTCCATGCCCTTCAGCACCTCCTGGCGGAGGTTGTCGGAGTAGTATTGGGCCACCGCTGCCATCACGTTGAACGAGAGCGCGCCAGCCGGTCCCTTGCCAAACTGGTTGTCCACGAAGCACAGCCGCACCCCGCACTCGTCCTCGAGTTCCTGAAGCCGAACGGCATCCCGCATGTTGCGGCAGACGCGGTCGAGCTTGTGGCTCAAGATCGCACCGATCGAGTCCTTGCCCGCGTTCTTCTTCACCCATCGGAGCATCTGCCTGAAGATCGCCCGGTCCGCCCCGCGCTTGGCCGACTCCGCGACCGCGAACTCCTTGACTACGCGCCATCCTTCCTGCGTCGCTTTGTCCCTTGTGGCGCGCAGTTGTGCATCGATGGAATACCCCTCCCTTTGCTCACGCGACGACACCCTCGCCCAGATGAGTACGTTCATCCCTCTTCGCCTCCTGTCTTCGCCTTGATGAGCGCACAGGCCAGCCTTCTGATGTTCATCAGAATCTCCACGGCCTCCTCGGCCGTCACGACCCGACCATAAGCGTTCGTGAAGACCTGGCGCGTCTCCCGGAGGAGATCCTCGGTTATCCAACCCGCAGACAGCGGGACCTCCGAGGAGGCGCGTCTTCCCCCTTCATGTTGCTCAATCTCGCCGGGAAATCCAGGGGATTCTGGCCGACTTCTCACGCCTCTGCGCTCCTGGGCGAAGGTCATCCGGTTATCCACGCATGGAGGCCCATGCGTTCAAAACGGCCACGAATGCGGGCGAGGGTGCGGTTGGCCGTGTGCCAGCCGCAGCGGAGGCGCCGTGCGATCTGCCCGATCGTCTCACCGTGCATGAGACCTTCGCAGACAGTCCTCTCGGCCGACGGCAGAGAGGCCACCGCCTGCCGGACGTCGAACCGAAGTGCCTTCTTGTCTCCACGGCGAAAGCGAGGTGAATCCTCGACACTCTCTCCACTGGCCTCCATGCGTTCTTCCAGGCTCTCAAAGACGATCTGCTGTCTGTACTCGGACCGCACGTAGCCGCGCAGGCGGTTGTCTATGAGCGAGTAGAGAGCGGTTGATTCCTTCGCGCCGTTCGACTTCTCAGGGTCGTAACGGAAACCCACGATCTCGATAGCCAGGTTCTGAAGCAGTCCGTCCCACTCGTGCTCCGGGAAGCCGAACCCGATGATCCGGCTCAGGGCTAGGTTGATCTTCCATCGCGGGATGCCGCTCTCGTAGGACTGAACGAGTTCCTGCGTGTGTGATGCCATGTCTCCCTTCTTTCCAGCCAGGTAGTCAGTGTGTTGGGGCAGCGCGCCTTGCCTGATGGATTCATTTCTATCTGCAGAAAGGGGGACATGTCTGTAGGGCTGTAGACGAGTCATGTCGGCGTGGGATGGGGCACAACCTGACTTGGGTCGGGGTCAACGTGGGGCGAAACATGAGTCATGTTGCCCCCGCATCGGGCTCTACCTCAGTCGGCAATCTGACCCCCCTTCCGAGCGAATAACCTTCCGGACGCGGCGAAGTGTCGCCCCACCCTGAGGTTCGAGTTTCGGAGGGCAGTGCATGCATAGTCTTTCCATCAACGACTTGCGCTTCCTCATCCGGGAGCCGGCCGAGGTCTACCACGCCAGAGGGAAGGACTACCTCGGCAGCCATGACCTGATCGAGTTCATGAAGAACCCGCTCCTCTTCCACAAGAAGCGGGCGGGGCTTGTCACCGAGCGGGAGAGCGCGGCCTTCAACCTCGGCCGTGCGACCCACGTGCTCATCCTGGAGGGGCGCGATCGGTTCGAGACGGCGTACGCCGTCGGCGGGCCGATCAACCCCAGCACCGGCCAGCCCTACGGCGCCAACACGAAGGCCTACGCCCAGTGGGCCGAGAAACAGAACAAGGCCGTGCTGTGCGACTCCGACGCGGCGCTCATCGAAGAGATGAACGCCGCCGTGGGCCGGCATGAAGCCGCCAATGACCTGCTCGCCGAAGGAGTGGCCGAGGGCGTCGTCCGCGTGGAGTACTGCGGCCTGCCCTGCCAGGCCCGCCTGGATTGGCTCAACCCGAAGCGCGGACTGGTCGACCTCAAGACCTGCTACAACCTGGACGTCTTCGAGATGGACGCCCAGGCCTACCGCTACACCCACCAGATGGCGTTTTACACGGCCCTGCTCCTGGAGGCGTCCGGGCGACGATTCGACGTCCACATCGTGGCCATTGAGAAGCAGGAGCCTTTCCGATGCGGCGTGTGGCACGTCGGCCCGGACGTGCTGAAGCGCGCCCGCCAGCAGAACGAAGATGCCGTGTGCAGGCTCAGGGACTGCCAGGAGCAGGACGCCTGGCCCACCGGATACGAGGACGTGAGAGAGTTTCGACCCTACATCTAAGCGGAAGGAGGACGGAACGTGACAGCGTTACTCAAGCAGGTCCAGAGCGGGCGCATCCCCGCTCCCCGGCGCACGATGCTCTACGGCGTCCACGGCGTCGGCAAGTCGACGTGGGCGTCGCAGAGCGACGGCCCGATCTTCATCCAGACCGAGGACGGCCTTGGGGAAGTCGAGTGCGACAAGTTCCCCCTGGCCGAGGACTACGCCCAGGTGATTCAGGCCCTGTCGGAGCTGTATTCCGAGGAGCACTCCTACCGGACGGTCGTGGTGGACAGCCTCGACTGGCTGGAGAGGCTGATCTGGGCGGAGGTCTGCCGCAAGCGCTCCGTCGAGTCCATCGAGGACATCGGCTACGCGAAGGGCTACATCTTCGCGCTCACCCAGTGGCGCGAGGTCCTGGACGGGCTGACGGCGCTGCGCAACGAGCGCGGCATGGCGGTCATCCTGATCGCCCACTGCCAAATCGAGAAGTTTGAGAACCCCGAGACGGACAGCTACGACCGCTACGCCCCGCGCCTGCACAAGCATGCCAGCGCGATGGTGCAGGAATGGTGTGATGCGGTGCTGTTCGCCACCTACAAGGTCCACACCAAGCAGGTGGACGAGGGGTTCGGGCGCACGAAGGCGAAGGGCATCGGCACGGGCGAGCGGATCGTTCGCACCAGCGAGCGTCCCGCCCACGTGGCGAAGAACCGCCTGGACCTGCCCGACGAGCTTCCCCTCGACTACCGGGCCTTCGCCCAGCACCTGCCTTCGCCGAAGGGTACGGCAGGCAAGTCCGCCCAGCACACGGAAGGAGACGAGACCAATGGCTGACCTACGCGGATTCGACGCGCGTGAAGTGGAACCGATGGAGACCTTCGAGCCCATCCCCGAGGGCAAGTACGTCGCCGCCATCACGGCCTCGGAGATGAAGCCGACCAAGTCCGGGAACGGCACCTACCTGGAACTGACGTTCCAGGTGCTCGAGGGCGACTACAAGGGCCGGCTCCTCTGGGCCCGGCTCAACCTCGACAACCCCAACAAGCTCACAGTGAAAATCGCCCGCTCCGAACTGGCGGCCATCTGCAAGGCGGTCGGCGTCCTGACGCCGAACGACTCGACCGAGCTTCACGACCTGCCGCTGCAGGTGAAGGTCGGCCTGAAGCGCAGGGACGACACGGGCGAGCTCACGAACGAGGTCAAGGGCTACGCCAAGAAGCCCTCGCCCGAGCGGGCGCCCCAGGCAAACAGCGACGCGCCCCCCTGGAGGCGCTGATCTAGGCAGTGGGGATACACGGGGGAAGACGCGCTTCGGCCATAGCCCTCCCCTGAGGACTTTGCCTTCACCGATGGCAGATGGCTCAGAAGAACCAGCGCAAGAACCCGAACGGCCACGGGAAACGGACCTTCCCGAAGGTGCGACCTTCACCGTCCAGGGGTGTGGAGAATCCGAAGTACTTGGACCACCAGCTGAGACGCATCCCTGTCTTACCAAACGTGAATGGCCCAAATCGGAGTCGAAACCTCCCCATGGTAACCCCCTTTCCAGCATGGACTTTAGCGCACGAGAGGGCATTTGTCAACCCATTACCACGACACATGGCCAGCGCCCACCGATAGGAGCCAGAGCATGCAGGAGTACGAACTGCCATACCCGCCGAGCGTCAACCACTACTGGAGGCGTGTCGGGCCGCGCACGCTGATCAGCCGCGAGGGTCGAGCCTTCCGGGAGAAGGTCTGTTCGATCCTCGCGGCATCCGGCGCGCCGCCCTTCACCGGTCCCATCCAGGTACAGGTGGAGCTCTACCCGCCCGACCGACGCCGACGTGACGTGGACAACGCCATGAAGAGCCTGCTCGACGCGCTCGAGAAGGCGGGGGCCTACCAGGACGACGGGCAGATCGTGCACCTGGAGGTGACGAGGTGCAGGCCCGTGGACGGCGGCAAGGCCATCGTGCGCATTCAGGAGGCCGGCCCATAGCGACGGCAACCAGGGAAACACAGCGATGCAACCGCTGCGGGGAGGTGAAGCCGCTCAAGGCCTTCCGGCGGCACGCGAAGCGGACGTGCGGCTACAGCGGCATCTGCAAGGCGTGCCGGAAGGCGGAGTACGAGTCGTCGAAGGACTACTTCGGGCCGCTGCCGGAGCCGGAGGGATCAGAGGAATGGCTGGAGGAGGTCTGGCGGCGGGCGGCAGTCATTCGAGCGGAACGGGAAAGCAATGATGCAGCTTAGAAGCTACCAGACCGAGTCGGTCGACGCCGTCTACGGGCACCTGCGAACGCGTGACGACAACCCCTGCGTGGTGATCCCGACCGGCGGCGGGAAGACGCCGGTCATGGCACACATCTGCAGGGACGCCGCGCAGCGTTGGAGCGGCCGCGTCCTGGTGCTGGCGCACGTGAAGGAGCTGCTGGAGCAGACGGCCGGCACGCTGTCCGACATGGCCCCGGAATTGGACATCGGCATCTACTGCGCCGGCCTGAACAGCCGGGACACCGACCACGCCGTCATCGTGGCCAGCGTCCAGTCGGTCTACCAGCGCGCCGACCGGCTCGGCCGCTTCGACCTGGTCATGATCGACGAGGCGCACATGATCCCGCCGGACGGCGAGGGCATGTATCGGACCTTCCTGGGCGACGCAGCGGTCATCAACCCTCACGTCCGGCTCATCGGCCTGACCGCCACTCCGTACCGCATGAAGACCGGCATGATCTGCGAGCCGGATCACCTCCTGAACCACGTCTGCTACGAGATCGGCGTCAAGGAGCTGATCGTTCAGGGCTACCTCTGCCCGCTGAAGACGAAGGCCGGCCGGCAGAAGGTCGACACCTCCGGGCTGCACGTGCGCGCCGGGGAGTTCGTGGCGAGCGAGACCGAAGCCCTGATGGATCGGGACGAACTGGTCAGGGCCGCGTGCGCGGAGATCATCGAGCAGACGCAGGGCCGGCACTCGTGCCTCGTCTTCGCCAGCGGAGTGGACCACGGGCGGCACGTGCGGGACGTGCTGCGGGCCGAGCACGGCGTCGCCTGTGAGTGCGTCTTCGGCGAGACGCCCTCGAAGGAGCGCGACGCGCTGCTCTCGGCCTTCCGCGCCGGCGACCTGCCCTACGTCGTCAACGTGAACGTCCTGACCACTGGCTTCGACGCGCCCAACATCGATTGCATCGCCATGCTCCGGCCGACGCTCTCGCCCGGGCTCTACTACCAGATGGTTGGGAGGGGCTTCAGGACCGATCCCAGCAAGGCCGACTGCCTCATCCTCGACTTCGGCGGCAACGTGCTGCGGCACGGCCCGGTCGACCAAGTCCGCCTGGCAGAGCGCTTCGGAAACGGCGGCGAAGCGCCGGCGAAGGAATGCCCGAAGTGCCACTCGGTGGTCGCCTGCGGATACCGCGTCTGCCCGGAGTGCGGATACGAGTTCCCGCCGCCGGAGCGGTCCAAGCACGACGCGAAGGCCACGACTGCCGGCATCCTGTCCGGCGAGACGACCGTGACCGAGTACGCCGTAAGCGACGTCTTCTACGGCGTCCACCGCAAGCGCGACGCGCCCGAGGACCATCCCCGCACGATGCGCGTGGAATACCAGGTCGGGTGGCAGCGCCACCAATGGGAGTTCGTCTGCTTTGAGCACAGCGGCTATGCGCGTGCGAAAGCGGAGTCCTGGTGGCGGCAGCGCTCCGACTGGCCCGTCCCTGACACGACCGATGAGGCAGTGGAAATCGCCAACGCGGGCGGCCTCTGCGAGACGCTGTCCATCACGGTCAAGAGCGTCGAGGGCGAGAAGTACGACCGGATCGTCGGCTACAAGCTGGGGCCGAAGCCCGTTAACGGCTGCGACCGGAAAGGCTACGTGCTGACCGAGGAGATCCCCTTCTGAGAGAGACGATGCCAGAACAAGCCGAATCACTCCTGGACACGGCACTGGCCTATGTGCGGGCAGGCCTATGCGTGCTTCCCGCCGACCTGAAGGGGAAGCGGCCAGTCGTCCCAAGCTGGAAGCCATACCAGGGGCGTCTGCCCACCGAGGAGGAGCTGCGCGGCTGGTTCGCCGGCGGCGCCAAGGCCCTGTGCGTCATTACGGGCGCCGTGTCCGGCGACCTGGAGCTGGTCGACTTCGACGCAGGCGGCCAGGCCTACGAGCCCTGGGCCGGGCTCGTGGAGGAGAGATGCCCCGACCTTGTCAGGCGCCTGGTGCGGGAACAGTCCCAGAGCGGCGGCAGGCATGTCTGCTACCGGTGCGAAGAGCCTGTCCCCGGCAACCAGTGCCTGGCACGGCGGCGCCTCGGAGATAAGACGGTCACCCTCATAGAGACGCGCGGCCAGGGTGGCCTGTTCCTCTGTGCGCCATCGCCGGGTTATGTGCTCGAACAGGGCGCCTTCACTGACCCGCCCGTTCTGACGACGCAGGAGCGCGTCATCCTCATCGAGTTCGCCCGTGCCCTCAACGAGGTGCCCGACCATCCGCAGCCCGCCACCGCGCATGCGAGCGCCTCCTTCGACGACGCCCGTCCCGGCGACGACTACAACGCGCGGGGCGACGTGCGGGAAGTGCTGAAGACCCACGGCTGGACCCTCGTCCAGACCGGCGAGAACGAACGCTGGCGCCGGCCCGGCAAGGAGGACGGCTCGAGCGCGACGTTCAACGGCAAGGTCTTCTACTGCTTCAGCTCGAACGCGCCGCCGTTCGAGATGAACCGGGGCTACAGCCCGTTCGCCGCCTACGCGCTGCTGGAGCACGGGGGCGACTTCGCCGCGGCCGCCTCGGCTCTGGCGCGGCAAGGCTATGGCGACGATGTCGACAATAGCGAGGGCGTGGACCTGTCCCTGATGCTCGGCCCAGCCCCCGAGGACGACAGGCCCGAGCACCCCGATCCCGGCCCGATGCCCGATCACCTGCTGCGCGTGCCGGGCTTCATCGAGCAGGTCGTGGATTACACGCTCGGCACGGCGCCGTATCCGAACCCCGTCCTGGCCTTCTCCGGCGCGCTCTGCCTCCAGGCGTTCCTGTCCGGCCGCAAGGTCCGCGATCCCGGCGACAACCGCACCAACCTCTACCTGCTCGGCCTGGCCAACTCAGGCGCCGGCAAGGAGCATCCTCGCAAGGTCAACCAGAAGGTGCTGCTCGAGATCGGCCTGGAGGACTGCCTGGGGGACTCGTTCGCCAGCGGCGAAGGCATTGAGGACCGCCTGTTCGCGCAGCCGTCGATGCTGTTCCAGACCGACGAGATCGATAAGGTCATGGTCGCCATCCGCGAGGGCAAGGAGCAGCGCTTCGAGAGCATCATGCAGATGCTCCTGAAGATGTTCACGAGCTCGAACGGCCTCTACCCGATGCGTGTCAAGGCGGGCAAGGAGCACAAGGTCATCGACCAGCCCTCGCTCTGCATCTTCGGCACGGCGATCCCGAAGCACTACTACGAGGCGCTGTCAGTCCAGATGCTCACCAACGGCTTCTTCGCCCGCATGCTGATCCTCGAGACGGGCAAGCGTGCCGAAGGACAGGAGCCTGTGGCGGGCGATCCGCCGGCGTCCGTCATCGAAACAGCCAAGTGGTGGTCGGAGTTCATGCCGGGCACGGGCAACCTGGAGCGCTGGCATCCCGTGCCGCGTGTCGTGGACTACACGCCGGAGGCGAGGGACGTTCTCTCGGAACTCCGCCAGCAGGCGGACCGCGAGTACTCCTCGGCGGAGGACAACGAGGACCCGGTCGGCATGGCCATCTGGGCGCGGGCGAACGAGAAGGCCCGCCGCCTGGCGCTCATCTACGCCTGCAGCGAGAACCACGAGGACCCGCTCATCAACGCCGAGGCCGCCCGTTGGGCCTGGGAGCTCGTCACGCACCAGACCAGGCGGATGCTGTTCATGACGGACGAGCACGTCAGCGAGAACCGGTTCCACGCCATGTGCCAGAAGCTCGTGGGCGTGCTGCGGAAGTGGAAGGCGAAGAAGGGCGGCGCGTGGATGCCCTTCTGGAAGCTGAACCGCCAGGTGCCGTGGAGCATGCACGACCACGAGGAGGTGCGCGAGGCCCTCCTCAACCAGCGGATCATCGAGTACGAGGAGAAAAGGACCGGTGGCACGCCACAGAGACGATACCGGCTTCGATAACCCATTGCCGAAACCCGTTGCGATCTCAGACCTATTGACGGGGCAACAGCGGCCAGACAACTCGGCGACGGGTCACCCATTGCGGCAAGAGGTCAATGGGTCTGTCAATAGGTTGGAGGACGTAAGTGATGGAAAAGATAAGAGTTAAACAACCCAACAACAACCTATTGACCTATTGCGTACTACCCCTCGCGTGTACTCATATTGCCGCGTTCTGCGTGCATGCGCGCGCGCGTAGGGGCAATAGGTCAATAGGTTACGCGGCGATGGTTCCTTCCCGGCGCCTGGGCAAGGTGACCGCGATGGGAACCGCCGCACTACATGGCACAGTTTGTTTTCGTGAGAAAAACAGGATTGGAGGTCAGCATGGACGTCGAAGTGTGGAGCATCGAGAAGCTGAAGCCCTACGCACAGAACCCGCGCAAGAACGACGACGCCGTGGCCGCTGTCGCGGCGTCGCTCAAGGAGTTCGGGTTCCGGCAGCCCATCGTCGTCGACGAGGACGGTGTCATCATCTGCGGCCACACGCGATTCAAGGCGGCCCAGAAGCTCGGCCTGGCGAAGGTGCCGGTCCACGTCGCGCGCGGACTGACGCCAGAGCAGGTCCGGGCCTACCGCCTGGCTGACAACGCCACGCGCGACCGCTCCGAGTGGGACTTCGAGCTTCTGCCCATCGAACTGGGCGAGCTGCGGGACGCGGGCTTCGAGCTGGGCCTCCTCGGCTTCGACGAGGAGAAGCTGGCCGGCCTGCTGGACACGGGCGAGCTGAAGGAGGGTCTGACCGACCCGGACGCCGTCCCGGAGCCGCCCGACGATGCCACTACGCAGCCGGGCGACCTGTGGATACTCGGCGACCACCGTCTGCTCTGCGGCGACGCCGGGAAGGCCGAGGACGTCGACAAGCTGCTCGATGGTGTGACCATCCAGCTTGTGAACACGGACCCGCCATACGGAGTGAAGGTTGAGCCGCGATCTGGCAACGCAATCGTCGCGGGGAGGAGTTCCTTTCTGCCGACCGAGCGCAGCCATTCCGGGCTGATGAAGAGACATCCCGAGCTGAGGAAAAGCCAAGCCCTCACCGAATCCGTAGATGGCCAGAGGGCCGAAAAGCGG
>CAZQEQ010000017.1:0-47560 GCA_964592385.1 uncultured candidatus Brocadiaceae bacterium
TCATTCTCCGCCGAGAGCTGGATTCCGTTCTGGACGCGAACGTTCTGGCCGAAGCTGAAGAGGATTCGACCGCGGCGCAGGAAGACGCGCAGAAGTCAACCAGCCGGGCGCTGGCTCTCATCCTGGTTCTGCTCGTCACAGGCGTCGTCATGGCCGTGGGGGCCGCTGTGCTGATAGGCCGGGCAGTAGTGCTGCCGCTCACAAGGCTCACAGATGCAGCCGGCGAGATCCGCAGCGGCAACCTGGGCGTCGAGGCCCCTGTCGAGTCCAGGGATGAGACGGGCGCCCTGGCCGAAGCGTTCAACGACATGGTCGGCGCCCTGAGGGACTCCCGCAATGAGACGGAAGAGAAGATCGAATACCTGGACAACGTCCCCAGCCCGGTAATGGCTCTCGACCGGGGACAGAACGTCACGTTCCTGAACGAAACGGCCGGGCAACTGCTGGGCATTCGGCCGGAGGAAGCAATAGGGAAGAAGTGCTACTCCCTGTTCAGGACCGACGACTGCGAAGGGGGCCACTGCGCCGTCAGGAAAGCCATGGAGACCGACAGCGTGTGCACGGCGCAGACCGTCGCCCACGCCCTGGGCGACATGCCCGTCCAGTACACCGGCGTCCCGCTGAGGAACAAGGACGGGAGCGTCATCGGGGCAATCGAGCAGTTGACCGACATCAGCGAGCTGAAGGGGGCCGAACAGGCGCTGCAGGAGACAAACCAGAGGCTGCAGGAAGCGGTCACAGAATGCGTGGCCTTCTCCGAGAAGGTGGGGTCGGGCGACCTGACGCCCCGCCTGAGCGTCAGCGGCGAGGACGACATCGCACGCCTGGGCGCCGCCCTGAACGAAACCGTCGCCAACCAGGCCCAACTGGCGGGCCAACTCCAGCAGGCAACGGCGAGCATCACGTCGAGCACGAGCCAGATACTCTCGGCCACCAGCGAGCAGGCCGCCAGCGTGACCCAACAGGTCTCCTCGGTCAGTGAGGCCACCAGCACCGTGGCGGAGGCGCGGCAGACGGCCGACCAGTCGGCCGAGCGCGCCAAGCTGGTTTCCGAGTCGTCACAGGAGTGCCTGCAATCCGCCGAGCAGGGCTTCCAGGCCGTCGAAGAAATGATGGCCGGTTCCAACAGCATCAAGGAGCAGGTAGGCTCGATCGCCGAGACGATCCTGACCCTCAACGAGCAGATGCAGCAGATTGGCGACATCATCGCCACGGTGAACGACATCGCCGACCAGTCGAACCTGCTGGCGCTCAACGCCTCCATCGAGGCGGCGCGGGCGGGCGAGGCAGGCAAGGGGTTCGCCGTCGTGGCGGACGAGGTGCGCAGCCTGGCCGAGCAGTCGCGGCAGGCGACCGCCCAGGTGCGCGACATCCTGGGCGAGATACAGAAGGTCGCCAACAGCGCCGTCATGGTCACCGAGGAGGGCACCAACCGCGCCGACGCCGGCGTCCAGCTCGCCCAGAGGACGGGCGAAATGATCAGCAGCATCAACGAGCGCGTGCGCGAGATGGCCCAGGCGGCCCAGCAGATCGCCGCCAGCGCCCAGCAGCAGCTGGCCGGAATGGACCAGATCAGCACGGCGATGGACAGCATCAACAAGGGCGCCGAGCAGACGCAGATCGGCGCTGAGCAGACAGAGAAGACCGCCCAGGACCTCAACGCACTGGCCGAGCAGCTCAACCGCATCGTCGGCCAGTACAAGTTGAACGGTAAACCCGTCGCAGCCAAGTCACATGAGTCACAGGTGCAGATGACGCCTTCGGGCAACGCTCCATGAACGGCAACGAAGAACTGAAGCGGGAACTGATGGTCACGTTCCAGGGCGAGCTGGCGGACCACCTGGCCGCGCTCAACGACGGCCTGCTGGCGCTGGAGACGGATCCGCCCCAGCAGGAGCGCGACGCCCTCCTGGCCGACCTTTTCCGCGCCGCACACAGCATCAAGGGCGGGGCCCAGGTGGTCGAACTGAAGGACCTCGAACTGATAGCGCACCGCCTGGAGGACGCCTTCGGAGCCCTTCAGCGGGGCGAGATTCCGCCCTCGCCGGAGGTACTCGACGTCGCCTTCGCGGCGGCCGACGCCCTGCAGGAGGTGATGGACGCCCACCTAGAGGGCAGGAAGCTGCCCGGCGAGCGGACCCGCGGGCTGCTGGGCCGCCTGGAGAACGCGGCCGGCGGCAGGCCGCCCGCGCCCAAGCAGGAGCCGGCCGCGCAGGAGATGGCCCGCCCGGCGGCCGCCCCGCCGACCGCGGAGACGCCCCCACCTGTGCCTCATGCGCCGCCGCGCAAAGCCGCGGCAGAAGAGACCGTCCGCGTGGCCACCGGTAAGCTGGACGCCCTCATGTCCGGCATGGGCGAGCTGGTGGTGGCGCAGATGCGCTTCGAGCAGCGCCTCAGCGAGCTGCGAGACCTGCACGCGGGGCTGGTCGCGTGGCAGAAGGCGTGGAGGCGGACGCGGGGCAGCTACCGGCGACTCCAGCCCAGGCCCGACGACAGCCCCGAGATGAGCGCCCTGCTGGCGTCCGTGGGCCAGAGCGAGAGGGCACTGACGGACGCCGGCTCGGCAGCCGAGGACCTGGTGCGCCGCCTGGCGAAGGACTGCCGCCAGCTCGGCCTGCTCTCGGAAGACCTGCCGGACGCCGTCCGCCGCACGCGGATGCAGCCGATCGCCGGCTTGTTCCAGCCCTTCCCGCGCGTCGTGCGCGACCTGGCCCGGGAGCGGGGCAAGGAGATGGACCTGGTCGTCGAGGGCGGCGAGACCGAGGTGGACAGGCAGGTGCTGGAGGCGCTGAAGGACCCCCTGACCCACATGCTGCGCAACGCGGTGGACCACGGCATCGAAGCGCCCGAACGGCGGGAGGCAGCGGGCAAACCGCGCAGAGGAACCATCCGGCTGCGGGCGGCGCAGAAGGGCGACGCGATCGTCGTCGAGGTGGCCGACGACGGCGCGGGAATCGACCTGGACCGGGTGCGCCGGGCTGCGGCGGAGGGGGGCGTTATCCCGGCCGGACGGGCAGGCGCCCTCGACCGGGAGCAGTCGCTGGACCTGGTCTTCCGGTCCGGGCTCTCGACGCACGCGGAAGTGACGGACCTGTCGGGCCGCGGCGTGGGGCTTGACGTCGTGCGGGAAAACCTGGAGCGGCTCCACGGGATGATTGCGCTCGAGACGGAACCCGGCAGGGGAACGACCTTCACGCTGACGCTGCCGCTGACGATCGCGACGAGCCACGTGCTCCTGGTGGAGGCAGCCGGCCAGACGGTGGCCGTGCCGACCACGACGGTCGAGCGCATCCTCCGGGTGAGCGTGGATCAGGTGGGGAGCGTCGCAGGCAGGCCGGCCGTCCGGCTCGGCGAGCGCCCGGTCCTGCTGGCGCCGCTGGCGCAGGTGCTGGAACTGGGGGACGGCGAGCCGGCGCTCGCGCCGGGCGAAAGGATGCCCGTCGTCGTCATCGGCGTGGCGGAGAAGCGCTCGGCCTTTCGCGTGGACGGGCTGCTGGGCACGCAAGAGGTGATCATCAAGGGCCTGGGGCGCCAGCTCAGCCGCGTGCGCAACGTCGCCGGGGCGACGATCCTGGGCAGCGGCAAGGTCGTGATGATCCTCAATCCGGCAGACCTGATAAAGTCGGCGCCCGGCATCAGGGCCGCCCCGGCGCCCGTGCAGGTGGAGCAGGCGGCCCAGCCGCGCGTCCTCGTCGTGGACGACTCGATAACCACCCGCACGCTGGAGAAGAACATCCTGGAGAACGCCGGCTACGAGGTCGTCACGGCCGGGGACGGCGAGGAGGCCTGGGCCCTGGTCCAGAACGCGAGCTTCAACGCCGTCGTGGCCGACATCAAGATGCCCCGGATGGACGGCTTCGTGCTGACCGAGAAGGTCAAGCGCGACGAGCGCTACAGGGAGCTGCCCCTGGTGCTGGTCACGTCGCTGGAATCGCGCCAGGACAAGACGCGCGGCCTGGAGGCCGGCGCCGACGCATATATCACCAAGGGCTCCTTCGACCAGCGGGAGCTGCTGGCCACGCTGGAACGGTTGATCGGATGACGAACGTGATCAAGGTGCTCATCGTGGACGATTCGCCGACGCTCCGGCGCCTGATCCGTGCGGTGCTGGAGACGGACGCGGGCCTGTCCGTGCTGGGCGAGGCGCGCAACGGAGAAGAGGCGCTCAACATGTGCCACCAGCTCCAGCCCGACATCATCACAATGGACATCCGCATGCCCAGGATGAACGGCTTCGAGGCGATCCAGCGCATCATGAGCGATTCGCCCCGCCCTATCGTCGTGCTCACCACGACCATGTCGGACCGGGAGCTGGGGATCAGCTTCAAGGCGCTCGACGCGGGGGCGCTGTCGGTGATCCGCAAACCCACCGGGATGCCGGGGCGCGACCCGAAGGCGGACGAACTCATCAGGCAACTGAAGGCCATGGCCGACGTCAAAGTGGTGCGCCGGCGATGGCCGTCCGGCGCGCCGGCGACGGCCTCGCGGCCGGCAAGCCCGGCCCCGTCGCGGAGGCCAGAGGGCCGGCGCATCGAGTTGATCGCGATCGGCGCCTCCACGGGCGGCCCGCCCGTTGTGCAGTCCATATTGCAGGGGCTGCCGGCCGACCTGCCCGTGCCCGTCGTCCTGGTGCAGCACATCAGCCCGGGGTTCGTGGAGGCGATGGCTCGCTGGCTGGACGACACGACGCCCGTGTCGGTCAAGGTGGCCCGGAGCGGGGAGCGGCTGGCGCCGGGTGTCGTCTATCTGCCCCCGGACGAGCACCACCTCCTGGTCATGGCGGGCGGCAAGGCGTGGCTCGACGCCTCGCCGCCGGTGGACGGCCACCGTCCCTCGGTGACGGCGCTGTTCGATTCCGTGGCGGAGCACTACGGGGCCGCGGCAACGGCGGTCCTGCTGACGGGCATGGGCCGGGACGGCGCGACCGGGCTGAAGGCCATCCACGACGCGGGCGGTCGCACGATCGCCCAGGACGAGGCGAGCTGCGTCGTGTTCGGGATGCCCAGGGCGGCGGCCGAGCTGGGCGCGGCGGACGAGATCCTGCCGCCGGCAATCATCGCGGCCAGGCTGAAAGCGCTCGTGAGGAGATAGGACAGCATTTCGGGGAGCAGAGAACGCGACGCGGGCCGTCGCGCGAGGTGAGGAGATGATTCGAGTCATGATCGTGGAGGATTCGCCCACGTCGCGGGCGGCCCTCGTGCAATTGCTCGAGGGCGACCCAGAGGTCCAGGTCGTCGGCCAGGCGAAGACCGGTACAGAGGCGTTGCGCATGTCCGGCAGCCTGCAGCCGGACCTGATCACGATGGACATCGTCCTGCCGGACATGGACGGAGTCGAGGCGACGGAACGGATCATGGGGTGTTACAGGGCCCCCATCGTCATCGTTACCGCGCACACGGAGTCCCGTGAGCTGAACATCGCATTCCGGGCCATGAAGGCGGGAGCGGTGGACGTCGTGTCGAAATCGACGATTCTTGGCAGGGAAGCTACGCGGGAGTCGCAGCAAGCCTTCCTTGCGGAGATCAAGGAGCTGGCGGCCGCACACCCGCGCGCCACCGGCGAAGCGTAAGGCGCTATTGCAGAACCCGCTCCGTCGGCCCGAGGCCGAGCGAGGGCGTCGAGGGCAAGGAGGCCGAAGCAGGCGATTCAAAGGCCAGAATCGCCGATGCAGGCCGACACAGCCTTCGGCGCCCGCAGCCGGCCGAAGCCAGGATGGGGTTTTGCAGTAGCGCCTAAGGCCCGGAGGGAGCGGATGAAGCGTGACATACTTGTCGTCGAGGACAGCCCCACCCAGGCCCAGCGCCTCCGAGCATTGCTGGAAGCCAACGGCTGGTCAGTGCGCACGGCCTGCAACGGACACGAGGGCCTGGTCACCGCCAGGGAAACCCCTCCTACCCTGGTCATCAGCGACGTTATCATGCCGCAGATGGACGGCTATCAGCTTTGCCGGTCCATCAAGGACGACCAGGCCCTCACAGACGTGCCCGTCATCCTCGTCACGACGCTCTCGAACGCGGAGGATGTCATCAAGGGCTTCGAGGCCGGCGCGAACAGCCTGCTGGCCAAGCCTTACAGCGAGGAACTGCTCCTGTCCCGCGTCGAGCGCGTGACCGCAGGCGCGACCGTCGTGGGGCCCGACGGCGCGCTGGAAGTGCCGATCGGTGGCGAACGCCACGTCATCCGGGCCGAGCCCGGGAAGATCCTCGATTTCCTGCTGGCCACCTACGAGAACGCAGTCTACCAATACCGCGAACTGGAACGCGTCGAACGCGAGTTGAAGAAGCACGAGGACCGGCTCGAAGACCTGGTCGAGGAGCGCACGGCCCAACTGCACGCGGCCAACGAAGACCTCCAGCGTCAGGTAGCCGAACGGCAGCGCGCGGAGCAGCAGATCGCTGACCTGGCGAAGTTCCCCGCCGAGAACCCGAATCCCGTCCTGCGCATTGCCCACGACGGCACCGTCACTTACGCCAACGAGAGCAGCGGACCATTGTTGGAGTGCTGGGGCTGCGTGCAGGGCGACTTGCTGCCGGCCGAGTTCCGACAGATAGCGCTGGACGCCATGGAATCCCGCACCCGAAGGGAAATGGAGGTGACCTGCAGCGGGACGGCCTACTCGCTGACTTTCACCCCCATACCGGGTACCGACTACCTCGACCTGTACGGCTACGACGTGACCGAGAGAAAATCCCTGGAGGAGCAGCTTCGCCAGTCGCAGAAGATGGAGGCCATCGGCCGGCTGGCCGGGGGCATAGCCCACGACTTCAACAACATCCTGACCGGCATCATCGGATACGCGCAGTTCCTGCTGGACGAAGCCGAGGAGGACTCGCAGGCGTCGCGGGACCTCCGACAGATACGCGACTTAGGGGACCGGGCGGCAAGGCTCACGGGCCAGCTCCTCGCCTTCAGCCGCCGCCAGCCCCTCGAGCCGGTCGTGCTGAACATCAACAGTCTGGTCGGGGACATAGCCAGGATGCTCCGCCGGCTGATCGGCGAGAACATCGAGCTGAAGTTCGGGCCGTCCGACGACCTGGGCAACGTCCGCGCCGACCCCGGCCAGGTGGAGCAGGTGCTGATGAACCTGGCCGTCAACGCCCGGGACGCCATGCCCGACGGCGGCAGGCTGACCATAGAGACCGCCAACGTCGAGCTGGACCAGGAATACGCCAACTCGCATCCGGACGCCGAGCCCGGACCACACGTGATGCTGGCCGTCAGCGACACCGGCTGCGGCATCGACAAGGATACCCGCGAACGCATCTTCGAGCCCTTCTTCACGACCAAGAAGAACGGCAAGGGAACGGGGCTCGGCCTAGCAACGGTTTACGGCATCGTCAAGCAGCACAACGGCAACATCTACGTCTACAGCGAGCCGGGACGGGGGACGACCTTCAAGGTCTATCTGCCGCGCGTCGGGGCCGCCGTTGGCCCCCCGAAGAGCGATAGCTCCATAGTGGAGCGGGCGGCCGGCGGGGAAACCGTCCTGCTGGTGGAAGACGAAGATGCTGTGCGCGACCTGGCCGTGCGCGTGCTGAAACGGGCCGGCTACACCGTGCTGGCGGCGGGCCGCCCGAGCGAGGCGGTGCGTATCTTCGCCGAACACGCGGGTGAGGTGGACCTCCTGCTGACCGACGTCGTGCTGCCGGAGCGCAGCGGCCGGGAACTCCACGAGGAACTGACCCGCAGCGCCCCCTCGCTGAAGGCGCTGTACACGTCCGGATACTCCGACGGTGCCGTCGTCAATGGAGACTTGCTGAAGGAGGGAACGGCGTTCCTGCAGAAGCCCTTCACTCCAAGTGCATTGGCATGGAAAGTGCGTGAGGTCCTGGGCGGAGACTGAGACTGCCGATCATTGGAGAATCTGGCCTGCCATAAGCGGGGAGTTGACAATGGCCGAAACCGTGAGAATGGTTCACAGGTCTGGCCCGGGCCGTCTCGTGGGCGCGCCGGGTGCAAGGATACTCATCGTCGACGACGAGCCCCACATCTGCGAGATCCTGTCGCGGTGGCTCGATGCGGATGGCTACATCTGCCACTCCGCCTACAGCGCCGAGCAAGGGCTGGAAGCGATGGCCGACGAGGACTTCGACCTCGTGATACTGGACATAATGCTGCCGGGCATGTCGGGCATCGAGATGATGCCCATCATCGGCGAGAAGTTCCCGGACGTGGCCGTCGTCATAGTGACGGCCGTGGACGCGCGGCAGACGGCCGTTCGCGCGGTCGAACTGGGCGCCTACGGTTACATCATCAAGCCGTTCCAGCAGAACGAAGTCGTCATCAACGTCATCAACGCCCTGGAACGGCATAGCCTGGTCCAGCTGAGCCGGCATTACGAGGCCCGTCTGGAGGAGAAGGTCCGCAAGCAGACGCTCGAGCTGCGGCAGTCGCGCGAGGACATAGTGCTGCGGCTGACCGCCGCCCAGCAGTACAGGCACGATGAGACGGGCGCCCACGTGCGGCGCATGGGCCTCTACTCCGAGGCGCTCGGCCAGCAAATGGGACACCCCGAAGAGTACACCTACATGCTGCGGCTGGCCGCCCCGATGCACGACGTCGGCAAGATAGGCGTCCCGGACTCGATACTCCTCAAGCCGGGCAAGTTGACTGGCGAGGAGTTCGAGATCATGAAGAACCACACGACCATCGGCGGCCGCATCCTGATGGGCTCGCAGGTCTCCGTTGTCAGGGTCTCCGCGCACGTCGCTCTCAGACACCACGAGAGATGGGACGGCAGCGGCTACCCCGGCAACATGGCAGGCAGGGAGATACCGGAGCCGGCGCGCATCGTTGCCATCCTGGACGTTTACGACGCCCTGGTGCACGACCGGGTTTACAGGCCGGCCCTGTCGGAGGACGAAGCCATCGGCATCATGACGCCGGAGCGAGGGACACATTTCGACCCGGACGTGTTCGATGCGTTCCTGCAGGCCCTGCCGCTAATACGGGACATCCGGGACAGCGTGCGCGACGAAGGACAGCCCGGAACCACGCCGATAGACGGCCCGCTGTCGAGCTGACCCAGCCCGTGTTCCCGCCGGAAGGGGCGAACAAACCGTGTGCAAAGCGCGCGACAACCAAGAGAGAGATCCAGCGGACGGCACGCCCGTGCGCAGCCCCGCCCCCGGGCAACCGGGCCGCGCCGCGGCGCCATTCCGATGGGGCGAGGGCACGCTCCTCGCCATGCTTGGCGCCATCACGGACCACATGAGCATGATGGACGCTGACCTGAACATCCTCTGGGCCAACGAGACGGCAAAGGCCCTGTTCGGCCAGGACATCGTCGGAAGGAAGTGCTACGAAGCGTACCACGGCCGCAAGCGACCTTGCGAGCCCGACCCGTGCCTCACGCTGAAGGCCTTCCAGGACGGCAAGATACACGAGCACTATACGGCGGTCGTGGACAAGGACGGCAACGTTCATCACTTCCATTGCACGGCCAACGTGGCGCTGTGGGACGAGGAGGGCAATCCGAGCGCGGTCATCGAGATATCCAGGGACGTCACCAAACGCACACGGGCGGAGGAGGCACTGCGGGACAGCGAGGAGCGGCTCCGCGTCATCCTGGACACCGTCGCCGACGGCGTGCTGATCGCGGACGCCGAGACGAAGGAGTTCATTGACGCCAATCCCGCCGGGTGCAGAATGCTCGGCCGCACCAGGGACGAGATAACGAAGCTCAACATCATGGCCATCCATCCGGAGAAGGACCTGCCCCACGTCATCGAGACATTCAACAGGCAGGCAGGGGGAGGCGAATCCCTCGCGCACGACCTCCCGGTCCAGAGGAAGGACGGCAGCGTCTTCCTGGCGGACTTCAACTCCGCCCCGGCCTCCCTGGGGGGCAAGAAGTGCCTTGTCGGCACCATGCACGACGCCACGGAGCGGAAGCGGCTCCAGGAGGCCGAGGCCGAGGCCCTCAGGCTCCGCGCCATACGGGACCTGGCGGCAGGGATGGCGCACAACTACAACAACCTGCTGACCGGCATCATGGGCTATGCCAGTTTCCTGCGGGAGGAGTTGGCGGCGCGGGGAGCCCCCCTGGATGACCTGGAGAAGCTCCTGGAGTGCACACAGGCCGCCTGCCAACTGACTGACGGACTGCGCGCCTCGACGGCGTCGGTGGAGCTGACGGCGCGCCCCGTCGAAATCGACCTGCTCGCCGCCGAACTCGCCAGCGAATGCGGGGCCGCATGCCCCGCGAACACAGAGGTCCTCGTGAACGGAGCGGCGCCCGGCCGCGTGGTGATGGGCCGCAAGGGAGACCTGTACGCCGCACTGCTGCACATCTGCGATAACGCCCGGGAGGCCATGCCCGACGGGGGAACGCTCACGATAACGACAACTGCCGGCCAGCGACGGGAGCCGGGCTCCGACACGGAGTACGTCGTCATCGCGATCGCCGACACGGGCGTGGGGATGACGCCCGAGGTCGCCGAGAAGGTGTTCGAGCCCTTCTTCAGCACCAAGAACACGGTCGGCGTCGGCCTCAGCCTGAGCGTCGCGCGCCACGTGATCGAGCAGCACGGGGGCGACGTCGAAGTCGAGACCAGCCCGGGGAAAGGGAGTACCTTCCGGGTCTGGCTGCCGGTGGCGTAAGACGCTCCTCGGCCGCCGGAGCTTGCACACAGGGCGGCAAATCCGGTATAAACTCGCCATCTTTTTCGCCGCATGGGCAGTGTGTGCCACCTTGGGCAAGCAGCCGGTCAGAGGCCACAGGGCGCGCCTTGTGGCGCATCGATAGGACCACCACACGTCGGGAGGGGGAGCGTGATGGCGGACGAGCGTGTGCGGGCGCAGGATGCCGTACCCCGGGGGACGCCTGACTTGCGGGCACAGAACATCCTCATCGTGGACGACGAGCCGGACTCGTGCGAGTTCGTGTCCGCATGCCTGAGCGCCGAGGGCTACAACTGCGCGACGGCCAACACGGCGCAGGAGGCGCTCGACCTGGTCAGGGACCGTGACTTCGACCTGGCGGTTCTGGACGTGCACCTGGGCGAGACAACCGGGCTGGATCTCCTACCGAAGATCAGGGAGTACCGGTCGGACATCGCGGCCGTCGTCGTAACGGGAGCCGATGACCGCGCAACCGCCATCCGGGCGCTTGAACTCGGCGCGCAAAGCTACGTCATCAAGCCGTTCGAGCCCAACGAAGTCATCGTCAACGTCGCCAGCGCCCTGGAGCACCGCCGGCTGGTCCTCCAGAGCCGCCTCAGACAGGCGGAGCTGGAAGAAGCCGCCAACACGGACCAGTTGACGGGCCTCCTGAATCGACGGTCGTTCGACTTCCACGTGCAGCGGGAGTGCAACCGCGCCGAGCGTTACGGCCGCTCGCTGTGCCTGCTGTTTATCGACGTGGACGACTTCAAGCAATACAACGACCTGTACGGGCACAAGGAGGGGGACGTCGTCCTGGCCCGACTGGGGGCGGTGCTCCAGGAGCACCTGCGCGCCAGCGACACGGCGTTCAGGTTCGGCGGAGAGGAGTTCGTGGCACTGTTGCCGGAGACCGGCAACGCCGGCGCCATCAGGTGCGCCGAGAGGGTGCGCGAGTTGTTCGCCAATACGGAGTTCAGACCCGAACGCGGCAACGGCGCCGGCAAGGACGCGGTCCACAAGACCGTCAGCATCGGCGCGGTTCGGTATGAAGCGGCCCTCGGGCCGGAAGAGTTCGTGCGCCGCGCCGACGAGGCCATGTACCGCGCAAAGCGCCGCGGCAAGGACCAGACCGTCTTCTTCGAGTGATCCCGGCCGCGCCGGCAGGCACGTCAGAGGACAGGCGAACCGGGGGCGACCTCCCTGTCGAGCGTCAGCACAGAGATGGTCTCGCCCGCCTGCGCCGCAAGGAGCATTCCCTCGCTGCGCACGCCGCGCAGTTGGGCCGGTTCCAGGTTCGCCACGACGACCACCAGCTTGCCCTCCAGCTCTTCGCCCGAGTAGTACTGCTTCAGTCCCGCAACCGTCGTGCGCGGCGTCTCTTCCCCCAGGTCAACCCTGATCACCATGAGCTTGTCGGCGTTGGGATGATCCTCGACGGAGAGGACCCTTCCGACCTTCAACTCCATCTGCTTGAAGTCCTGAAAACTGATCATCCTGCGGTCTCCCACCTAAAGGCAAGGCGGCCCAGCGCGGCCGCCGGTCCTACTCAAGCGCCTCGCGCGCAGCTTCGCGGACCACGTCCGCCGGCACGTCCTCACACTCCCGCCACTGCCCGACGTCCGTCAGCAGGACGAACCGGTTCCTGCCGGTGGTGAACTTCTTGTCATGCTGCATGAGGGTCAGCACCCGCTCCAGCTCCAGGCCCTCGGCGCGCGTCGGGAGCCCGGCCCGCACGATCACCTCCGTGAGCCTCTGAGGCACTTCGGGCGCACACAGGCGGAGCCGCAGGGAGATGCGTCCGGCGGCCACCATGCCGATGGCAACGCACTCCCCGTGCGTCAGCCGCGCGTCCGCCGCCTTCTCGATGGCGTGCCCGAGGGTGTGACCGAAGTTCAGGCAGACGCGCGTGTGCCGGTCGTCCCGCTCGTCCTGCCCCACGACCTCCGCCTTCAGCTCGATGCACCTGGGCACGACGCGGGCGAGCACCTCGCGGTCCAGCGCGAGCAGCGCGTCGACGTTGCCCTCCAGGAGCTCGAAGAGTCCCGCATCGAGGATGGCGCCGTACTTGATGACTTCCGCGGCGCCGGAGCGTCTCTCCCGTTCATCGAGCGTCCGGAGCACGTCCAGGTCGGCGTAGACGAGCCGGGGCTGGTAGAAGGCGCCCACGAGGTTCTTGCCTTCCGGCAGGTTGACGGCCGTCTTTCCGCCCACACTGCTGTCCACGGCGGCCACGAGGGTCGTGGGCACCTGCACGTAGGGCACGCCGCGGCGGAACGAGGCAGCGGCGAAGCCCGCCAGGTCCCCCACCACTCCTCCGCCGAGGGCGACGACCACCGGCTGGACGGACGGGTCCGGCGCGAACTGCGCAAGCCATCGGACGGCAGCGGCGAAGTTGTCCAGGCTCTTGTTCTGTTCCCCGTCGGGCAGGTCCCAGCGGGCGACGTGCTGGAAGCCCGCCTGCCGCAGCCCCGCCTCGACAGGCGCGAAGTAGAGCCCACCGACGCGGGGGCTGGTGATGACCGCCAGATTCTTCTGGGCGAGACCCCTTCCTTTCAGGGCCTGGCCCAGCTCCGGCAGGCACCCGAAGCCAACCAGCACGTCGTAAGCCCTCTCGCCCAGCGGGATGTGGACCGTGCGCATGATGATCCGTCCTCGGTCTGGTCCTCGTCGTCGTCCTCGATGCCCTTGCCCTTTCAGCGATTACGAGGGCCGCTCGCTGCACTCGCTGAGGACGACCTGCTCCGTTCGTCCGCCGCAGAAGGCGCCAGTCTAACCCGTTCCGCGCCACGCGTGCAAGGACGGGGCGTCACGTCCGGTGGAACCGCCTCTCCAGTTCCTTGCGGCTCAGGTGGATCGTGGTCGGCCGCCCGTGGGGGCACGTGTCGAGCCCCCCTTCCTCAGTGCGCTTCCGCAGCATGTGCTGCATCTGCTCCGGGCCGAGCCGCTGCCCGGCCTTGACGGCGGCCCGGCACGCCATCATCTTGACGATCTTCTCCAGACGGCCGTCCACCTTGCGCGCGCCGTCGGGGCCCTCCAGCTCGTCGAGCAGGTCCGCGAAGAACGCCCTGCCGTCGAACTTGCCGAGTATCTGCGGGAAGGCGCGCACGATGACCGTCCGCTCGCCGAAAGGCTCCACCTTCATGCCGAACCGCGCGAGGTCCTCCTTGAGGTCCATGACGGCGTAGAACTCCGGCTGCGTCAGTTCCACCAGGTCCGGCACGAGCAACTGCTGGCTGTGCAGGCTGCCCTCGTGCAGTCGCCTCTGAATCTCGTTGTAGAGCATCCGCTCGTGCAGGGCGTGCTGGTCGATGATGTTCAGGCCGTCGTCCGTCTCTTCGATGATGTACGTGTCGAGCACCTGGAGGCAGCCGCCGAAGCGCACGTGCACGCGCGGCCCCACTGCCGCTGCGCCGCCGGGCGCGGCCCCATGACGGGCGGGCGGCGCAGGGGCGCGGCGCCCGGCCTCGGGACTCGCGCCGGCGAAGAAATCGCCTATGGCCCGGCGTATCGCCTCCCCGGCCTGGCCTCCCCCGCCGGCGGCAGGCCCGGGGGCGCCCTTGCCCTGAAGCACGACCTGGGGGGTCAGCTTCGCCTGGCGCAGGGATTCCCGCATCGCCGCCAGCAGGCTCCCGTGGGCCTCGCGCGGGCGGCGGAACCTGATCTCCAGCTTCGTCGGGTGCACGTTGACGTCCACGCCGCCGGGGTCCACGGTGAGGAACAGGAAGCAGACAGGCCGCCTCTGGCTCGTGATCAGGCCCGAATAAGCCTGCGCGATGGCATGCATGAGCGTCTTGTTGCGCACGTAGCGGCCGTTCACGTAGGTGTACTGCATGCGCGTGGTGCCTCGGTCCACGGACGGCGGCAGCAGGTAGCCCTCGATCTCCAGCTCGGGTCCCTGCCACCTGAGCGGGATCAGGTTGTCCGCCACCTCGCGGCCGAAGAACTCGCCGATTCGCTGGGGACGGTCCGAGGCGGGAGGCAGGTTGAACACCGAGCGCCCCCTGTGCGTCAGCACGAAGTGAACGTCCGGCCGGGCCAGCGCCAGGCGGGTCACGGCCTCCGTGATGTGGGCCATCTCGGTGGCGGTGCTCTTGAGAAACTTCTTGCGCACCGGCACGTTGGCGAACAGATTGCGGACCTCGACCTGCGTCCCGACGGGCGCGCCGCACGCCTTCACCGGCCCGATCACGCCGGTTTCCATCTCGATCTCATGGCCGGAGTCTGCGGCGGACGGGCGCGAGACGATGCGCGCGTGGGACACGGCGCCGATGCTGGCCAGCGCCTCGCCGCGGAAGCCCATCGTGCGGACGTTGAACAGGTCGTCCTCGCCGGCGAGCTTGCTGGTGGCGTGGCCGGCGAACGCCAGCGCCAGGTCGTCCGCGTCCATGCCCTCCCCGTCGTCCACGACCCGGATCAGGGCGGCGCCACCGTCTTCCAGGCCGATCTCGATGCGCCCGGCGCCGGCGTCGATGCTGTTCTCGATAAGCTCCTTGACGACGGACGCCGGCCGTTCGATCACCTCCCCGGCGGCTATCTTATTGGCCAGGCTCGTGGGGAGAATCCGGATGCTCATGCCGTCTTATTCCGGCGTCAGTTCCGGCGGGTTCAGTTTCGGCCGGAGCGTTTCCTCGGGCAGGGCCTGCTTGAGCACCTGCGCCTGCGTCCGGGCCGGCAGGCCGTGCAGCGCGATGAATCCCAGCGCAGCCCGATGGTCGAACTGGTCCCCCTTGTCATAGGTGGCCAGCGCCCTGCTGTAGAGCGAATACGGGCTTCGCGCGCCGACCTTCGTCGCCTGGCCCTTGAACAGCCTCATGCGCACCGTCCCGCTCACCACCTGCTGGCTGCTCAGCATGTACGCCGCCAGGTCCTGGTGGAACTTGCTGTACCACAGGCCGTCATAGACCATGTCCGCGTACTGCGCGCTGGCTATCTCCTTGAAGCGCAGGGCGGGGCGCGTCATCGTCATCGCCTCCAGGGCGCGGTGCGCCGCGTGCAGCAGGACGGCCGCGGGCGCCTCGTAGATCTCCCGGCTCTTGATGCCGACGACGCGGTTCTCGACGTGGTCGATGCGGCCCACCCCGTGCCGACCCGCGCGCGTATTCAGCTCCGCGATCAGCTCCGCCCCGCCGACGGTCCTGCCGTCCAGACCAACCGGGATGCCCCGCTCGAACTCGATCTCCACGCAGTCCGGCTCGTCGGGGGCGTCGGCGGCAGAGACGGTCCACGCATAGGCGTCTTCGGGCGGCTCGGCCCAGGCGTCCTCCAGCACGCCGCATTCGATGCTGCGGCCCCAGAGGTTCTCGTCCGTGGAGTAAGGGCTCTTCTTCGTGACGTCCACGACGATCCCGTGCCGGGCGGCGTAGTCGATCTCCTGCTCGCGGGTCATCCGCCATTCCCGCGCCGGGGCTATGATGTCCAGGCCCGGCGCAAGCGTCTGGATGCCCACGTCAAACCGGACCTGGTCGTTGCCCTTCCCGGTGCATCCGTGGGCCACCGCGCGCGCACCGTGCCGTCGGGCCGTGTCCACGAGCAGCTTCGCTATCAGCGGGCGACCCAGGGCCGTGGCCAGCGGATAAACCCCTTCGTAGAGCGCCCCCGCCTGCAGGGCCGGCCAGATGAAGTAGTCCACGAACACGTCCGTGGCGTCCACGACCAGCGCCTTCACGGCGCCCACGTCGAGCGCACGCTGGCGGACGGCCTCCAGGTCCTCGTGGGTTCCCATGTTGATGGTGAGGGTAATGACCTCCAGGCCGTACGTCTCCTGGATCCACCGGACGGCGACGGACGTGTCCAGGCCTCCCGAATAGGCCAGGACGACCTTGTCGCCCGCGCCTTCCGCAGCGGCGACTTCGCTCGGACGTGACTCCCCGTTCTCCGACACGGGCCGACCTCCTTTACTGGTCTTCCTCGCTGGCATAGTCCACCAGCGAGACGACCTTGTAGTCCTTCAGCAACTCCCGGCCGCCCAGGAAGCTGAGCTCAACCAGGAAGATGCAGCCGACGACCTGGCCGCCGGCCTCCTCCACCAACTCGCAGCAGGCCTTCATCGTGCCGCCCGTGGCCAGCAGGTCGTCCAGGAGCAGCACCCGCTGGCCGGGCGTGACGGCGTCCCGGTGCATGGTGAGCGTGTCGGTGCCGTACTCCAGTTCGTAGCTGCGCTCGATGGTCTCGGCGGGAAGCTTGCCGGGCTTGCGCACGGGCACGAATCCCGCCCCGAGCCGACAGGCCACCGCGCCGCCGAAGATAAAGCCTCGCGCCTCGGCGGCCAGGACCAGGTCCACCCCCTCCCCCGCGAACGGCTCGCTGAGAGCCTCCACCGCCTCAGACAGGGCATGTGGGTCCCTGAGGAGGGTCGTGATGTCCCGGAACACTATCCCTTCAGTCGGGAAGTCAGGAATGCTGCGGATGTGGTCCTTCAGGTCCATGGCAACTCCCTTCCGCGGGCCGGCGCCGGCGCTCAGCCCGCCTGCTCGGGCTCGTCCTCTTCCGGCTGCGACTCCGTCTCCGCCGGCTCGGCGCCATCCTCCGGCGCTGCTTCCGCCTCCGGCTGCGGCGCGGCCACGGCCTCCGGTTCGGCCACTTCCGTCGGGGCGTCGGGCGCGACGACCTCAACCGGGGCCTCCAGCTGCGCCGGCAGCTCTTCCGGCTCGACGGCACCCTCGGGCTCGGGAGCGGGGGCCTCAGCGTCCGGCTCTTCCTCCCCTTCGGGCTCGGCAGGGGCCTCGGGCTGCTCCTCTTCCACTACCTCCTCGAGGAGCTCTCCCGGCTCGGCGACGGCCTCGGGCTCGGGAGCGGGGGCCTCGACGTCCGGCTCGACGGCCGTAGGCTGCTCCTCTTCCGCCTCCTGTGCGGGCAGCTCTCCCGGTTCGGCGACGGCCTCGGGCTCGGGAGCAGGGGCCTCGACGTCCGGCTTTTCCTCCCCTTCGGGCTCGGCGGGGGCCTCGGGCTCCGGTTCGGCGGCGACGAGGTCCGTGGGGATGCCCAGGCCGGTCGTGGCCTTCTCTACGACCGGTTCAGGCGCTTCCGCGTCCACCTGCTCGAACTGCGGGGCATCCCCCATGGCCTCCTCGATCATCTCCTGGGGGTTCTCGGCCTCATCGAGCTGGTCGCTGCGGATGACGATGCGGGGCCGGTCCTCCTCGTCCGCTGCGGCGCCTTCGGCGCGGAGGCTGAGGCCGATCTTGCGGCCGTCGGTATCCACGCGGATGACGCGGGTGTCGAGCACGTCCCCCACCTCGACTATCTCCTCGGGCGAGGGGATCTTCTTCTCGCTCAGCTCGCTGATGTGCAGCAGGGCTTCAAGGCCGTCCTCCAGCTCCACAAACGCGCCGAAACTGGTCAGCTTCGTCACGCGGCCGCGGACCAGCTCGCCCGGCCTGTAGCGGCCGGGGATCTCGTCCTGCCAGGGATCGGCCTCCAACTGCTTCAGTCCGAGCGCGACGCGCCTCTTTTCGGGGCTCACCTCGAGCACGACGCACTTGATGGTCTCGCCCTTCTGAACCACCTCGGAGGGGTGCGAGACCTTGCGCGTCCACGACATGTCGCTGACGTGCAGCAGGCCGTCTATGCCCTCCTCGATCTCGACGAAGGCGCCGTAGTTGGTCAGGTTGCGCACGCGGCCGACCACCTCGGTCCCGGCGGGGTAGTTCTGCTCGACCAGTTCCCACGGGTTCTGCTCGGTCTGCTTCATGCCGAGGCTGATCTCTTCCTTCTCCTTGTTGATGCCCAGCACGACCACGTCCACCATGTCGCCGATGGAGACCAGTTCGCTGGGATGGTTGATGCGCCGCGTCCACGACATCTCGCTGATGTGCACCAGCCCCTCGACGCCCTCCTCCAGCTTGACGAAGGCGCCGTAGTTCATCAGGTTGACCACCTCGCCGGTCACTTCGGAGCCGACGGGGTACTTGTCCTCGATGCCTTCCCAGGGGCTCGGCGTCTTCTGCTTCAGGCCGAGGGCGATCTTCTCCTCGCGCCGGTTGACGTTGAGGATGACGACCTCGATCAGGTCGTCGATGGCCAGCATCTCGCTGGGGTGGCTTATGCGCCCCCAGCTCATGTCCGTGATGTGGAGCAGGCCGTCGATGCCGCCCAGGTCCACGAAGCCTCCGAAGTCCACGATGTTCTTGACCTTGCCCGGGCGAACCTGCCCGACGTCGAGCGTCTCGAACAGGCGGTTCTTCATGATCTCGCGCTGTCCCTCGATGTGCTGCCTGCGGGACACCACGATGTTGCGCCTGCCCTCGTCGATCTTCAGTATCCTACACGTGAGCTTGTGGCCGATGTAGTCGGCGATCTCGCCGGGCCGGCGTATGTCCACCTGGCTGGCCGGCAGGAAGACCGGCACGCCAATGTCCACCAGCAGCCCGCCCTTGATCTTGCGCACGACGATGCCGGTGACCACGTCCCCCTCGCTGTAGCGGGCCACGACCTGTTCCCACCTGCGGATGCGGTCGGCCTTGCGTTTGGAGAGCTGGACGAGCCCTGAGTCGTCCTCCACCGCCTCCAGAAGGACCTCCACCGCGTCGCCGATCGAGACCGGCCCCTCGCCGGCCCACTCCGAGAGCGACACCGCCCCCTGGCTCTTGTAACCGACGTCCACCATCGCCTCGTCGTCGGTCAGGCTTACGACCCGCCCCTCGAGGATGGTATCTACGCTGTAGTCTCTGACGGATTCGTCAAGGGTTTTCTCGAGTTCTTCGCCTGCCAGTCCTTCCAGCGACGCCTCGACCTCCCGGGCCACCTCGTCCGCGTCGATGTTATAGTCGGCGAGAATGTCACGTTTTGCCATTTTCTTGCTCTGAACCTTACGAGAAGGGAGAAAGAGTCCCGAATCAACGACACGCGCGCCCGTCCGGCCGGCGCCGGCGGCGCCGTCCCGGCCCTGCGGGCAATCTCACGTCACATCTCGTCTCTATGCACGTCCAGGCGCTCTCGCAGCAGCGCCCGAAGCTTCTGTATCTCGGCTCGGAGCCGCAGCGTCAACTGCCGGGCGTCCCCGCCCTCAGGCCGCAGCACGTCTCCGAACGCCAGGCCCACGCGACCGGGCCGCGGCAAGGACCGCGTGCGCGGCCAGCACTCGTAAGCTCCCTCGACGCAGACCGGCAGCACCGGCACGCCGCACCGAATCGCCAGCGCGGCCACTCCCCGCTTGAACGGCCCGAGCGACCCGTCCGGCGACCGGGTGCCTTCGGGGAACATCACCAGCGCTTCGCCCCGCCGCAGCAACTCCATGGCCGTCCTCATCCCGGCGCTCGCCCCGGCCCCGCGCGCGACGGGGTGCACGCGGATGGAGCGCAGCAGCGCGCCCAGCCCCGGCACGCGGAACAGGCTTCGCCGCGCCAGGTAGCATATCGGCTCGGCCAGGGCCATGCCCACCAGAACCGGGTCAAAGAAGCTCTGATGGTTCGACGCTATCAGCAGCCCCCCGTCGAACGCCCCAATGTCCGGCACGTTGAAGTACCGCACGCGGGTGATGACCCTCACCGGCACCGAGACGACGCGCCTGCAGAGCCGGTAGTAACCCCTGCCGATAAGTGTTCCGAGGGCCACGGGCTGGTCCAGAGTCATCGCTGAGTCGGCAGGCGTCGCTCGATCTCCTCGAGCATGGCCTGAACGACCTCGTCCACGCTCATCTCCGTGCTGTCAATGACAACCATGTCCTCCGTGCGCCGCAGCGCGCCGACGGGCCGGGAGCGGTCCCTGGCGTCGCGCTCGGCCATCTGCTTCTCGACCTCCTGCTGGCCGAGCGACTCGCCGCTGCGCAGCAGGTCCTTGACCCGCCTGCGGGCGCGCTCCCCGAGGCCGGCGTCCAGGTAGAACCGCAGGTCGGCGTCCGGGAAGACGTCGGTCCCCTGGTCCCTGCCCTCGCTGACCAGGTTCCCGCGCTCCGCGAAGCGGCGCTGCTGCTCTATGAGGACCTTCCGCACGGCCGGCTCGTCGGCCAGACGGAAGATGTTGTCCGTGACCTGCGGGGTCCTTATCTGTTTCGTCACGTCCACGCCGTCACAGCGCACCACGCCGCCCTCGGCGAACTCGACGCGCGTCTTGCGCGCCAGCTCCGCCAGTTCCTCCGGCGCCGTCAGGTCCGCCCCGCAGTCCAGCGCCTTCCACGTGACGGCCCGATATGTGGCGCCCGAGTCGAGGTACCGGAACCCGAGACGGCGGGCCAGCTCCCGGGCGACGGTGCTCTTGCCGGCGCCGGCCGGCCCGTCCACCGTGATCACCAAGGCCGGCTCCTTTGCTCGATGACTGCGTGGCAGGGCAAGTGATACGACGCCGACGGGAACCGCTGCGGGCCGGGCACGCGTCCTGTGAACGACCCCCGACTATACCACAGGCAGGGCGCTTGCGCAACCGTATTCGCGTCCGTGACGGCCCCGCTCAGCAGCGCCCCCGGCGGCGGGCCTCCACGACGGCGACGTCGTGAAGCTGCTCGATGATGCGCGCCACCGCGCGCTCCGGCTCATCGGTGATCTCGAACAGGTCCAGGTCCCGGGCCGATATGTAGCCGCGGGCCAGCATCGGCTCCTTGAGCCACTCGATCAGCTTCTCCCAGTAGGCGCTTCCGACCAGGACGAGGCCGAAGTTGGGGTTGCGCTCGGTCTGGACCAGCGTGAGCGCCTCGAACATCTCGTCCATGGTCCCGAATCCGCCGGGGAACAGGATGAAGCCCACCGAGTACTTCAGGAACATGACCTTGCGGACGAAGAAGTAGTGGAACAGCAGCATCTGGTCCAGGTAGCCGTTGGGCTGCTGCTCGTGGGGCAGCTCGATGTTGAACCCGATGGACGTGCCGCCCCCTTCCCGCGCGCCCCGGTTGGCGGCCTCCATGATGCCGCCCCCGCCCCCCGTGATGACGGCGATGTTCTTCTCGGCCAGCAGGCGCGCCGTCCGGCGTGCCAGATCGTAATAGGGGTCTTCCTCCGTCGTCCGCGCGCTGCCGAACACGGAGACGGCGGGCCCGACCTGCGAGAGCTGCTCGAACCCGTCCACGAACTCGCTCATGATGCGGAACACGCGCCACGTATCGCTCTTGGTGAACTCCACCGTCTGGGACGCGGCGTCCAGAAGGTCGAAGTCGTCCGCGACGCTGCGTCTCCGGCCGACGGGGTCGCCTGCGGGGGCACGATCGTCGGTATCCTTCTTCATCCTGGCTTCCTCCAGGGGCTTGCGGCAAGTACGCGGGCGATTGTACGCCCCCCCGACGGCACGATGCAAACGCAGCACCGGGCGGAGCCGGGGTTTTGTTTGACATGCCCGCCTTTTCGGATATAAACATATCCGGGAGTGTTCCGAGTCCTGGAAACTCTGCCGAGGAGAAGCAGTATGAGCGACGAAGAGTTGGAACCGTTCGAGGTCGCAGGGGTCCCCGAACCAGAACCAGAACCGCCCGCAGTACCTGAGAGGAGAGGAGCGCCAGCCGTGGCCGAGAAAAGGTATCTCTGCATCACCATCGTCGACCACAACCCCATCATCGAGGGCACCGGTGAGGAGTCCTTCATCAACGTTCGCATTCCGGTCAGCCTCGCCGAAGCGGGCCTGCGAATGGTGCCCGAAGGCAAGATGGGCAGGATCGAGCCGGAACTGATCGTTGAGATGATCGAAGAAGGCGCCGTCGGCGAGCTGATAAACATCAAGGAAGAGAAGAAGTCCATCAGCATCCGCGTCGAGTAGGCGCCGCGGCGTGACCGTGGTCAGGCGTGCGTGAACCGGGGCGGCAGCGAGTCGTCCCTCCCCGTTCGCGGCGCGCTGGCTCACGCCCCGGCCGGCCGCAGGCCGAGCGTTTCCATCCCCCGCACCAGCCCGTCGCGACGGTCCTCCTTCCGGCTGGTCGCGTGCGTGCAGACCTCCTCGATCCCCGGCAGCCGCGCGTTCACGCGCCCCAGGTACTCGCGCGCCGTCATGACCGTTCCCGCCGCGAGGCCCAGGTAGCCGAGGATGCGCTCGTCCAGCGGGTCGTTGTAGTCGTCCATCGCCTGGGGCGGATCGTGCCTGTCGAGTATCCGCTCACACCTGCCGTTCGGCTGCAAGTGGGAGCAGGGCTCGCAGATGAAGTCCGGCCCGACGACCAGCTCGATCCCGAAGTCCAGGTCCCGCCCGACCATCCGGACCACCGTCCTGACGCCGTTCTCTCCCGGCTCCCGTTCGTAGTCCGGGTCGTCGTCGCGCTGGAAATTCGTCACTATGTCCAGCAGGTGGTGGGGACGCATCTTGATGGTGTCCATCAGACCCTCCCTGCTCGATGCACCGTTGAAGTACGTGGCTCGGCCACCCGGCGGGATCCATAGCCCGCCTCAGGCTGCAGCATGTAGCTCGGCCGCCCTCGGCCGAGAATGCCTCAGGCGAGGGCGCCTGAGTTACACCGGCGGGAGGACGCCCGGCGCCTCCGCCGCCAAAGCCGACAGGAACCCGTCTCCGAAGGCCGCCCGGATCACGTCCACAATGCCCTGGTCAAGCGGAAGCCGCCCGGGCTCCCTCCGCCGGTTGCACGGGAAGCGAAACGCGTCCTCGTGGACCGAGATGACGGGCGGCCGGGAACTCGTGACGGTCAGCGGCCAGAGCACGCACGAATCCGGCTTGGCCCGCTCGGGGGCCAGCCCGACGTCGAGGGCGGCAGAGTGCAGCGCGCACAGGACCTCGTCGCCTGCCCCGGCGTAAGCGAACACGCAGAGGCCGTCCTCGCGCTTCTCGACCGCGTACGCGTCGGGTCCCAACGGCTTGAGGACCTCCCGGAAGCCGGCCCCGTCCCGCAGGTGAGCGGCGTACCGGGCCGCCCCCGGGAGCAGCTCAAGAAGACGACTGCGTTCCTCGTCGCCGATCCACACGTCGTAGCAGGCGCAGCAGCTGCCGGACTCACGGCACAGCGCCGGGTCGCAGCCATGTGCGATGGAACCGAGGTTCTGGACGTCCACCACGTACCCGTGAACGTTGGCGAAACCGTCTGCGTGGGCCGTCATTGGGTGGGACCGAACGGCTCCGAGGTCAACCCGGCGCCCTGCCGCATCGCCTCGACGTCCAGGGAGCAGACATAGTCCTCCAGGAGCGGACGCCATATCTTGTGGAAACCGAACCTGCCCTCCACCATTTCATCGGCGGCGGCCTGTGGCGTCCAGCCCTGGATGGCCATGCGGTAAACGGCGCACATGACGCCCGTCCTGTCGGCGCCGTAATGGCAATGAACGAATACCGGCAGCTTCTGCGGGTCGCACATGATGGTGAGGAACCGGGCGACCTCGTCGTCCTCGGGCTGCCACGCCTGCATTCCGATGTGCTCGTAGCCGAGCGCGACGTCGCCCATCTCGTCCCGGTCCGAATGAAGGCTACGAAGGTTGACAACGGTCCGCACGCCCGCGGCCGCCAGTTCGCGGAAGCCCTCCGCCGTCGGCTGCGCTCCCCGGTAGAGGTCGCCGGAAACCTTGTAGAAGTTCGACAACCCCGGACACTGCATTGGAATGGCCCAGTCCGCACGAGCCAGCGCGTCGCTCTGCCGCTGGTCGGAAGGGGTGCTCGCCGCAAGGAGCGGTTCAGTCCCCCCGGTAGGGCCGCCCTGGCCGCAGGCGAGCCGGTCGGAGCCGACCAGCAGCACAACCACAACGGGCAGCAACAGCAGGGCCACCACAGCCACGACGTCCAATGTTCGCGGTTTCATCTGTGCCGTGCTCCGCTTGAACGTCCTCTTGGCGTCGTCCGAGAGGCGCCCGGAACCGGGCCCGCCTCTCACCACCCGTCGTAGGAGACCATCTGTTCGAGCGACTTGCGCGGCCTGGGCTCAGGCCAATCGGTCGGGTAGCCGAGCGGCAGCAATTCCACCACTTCCACCGACTCGGGGATGCCCAGCACGTCCCGAACCTGCTCCTGGTGGAACGCGCCGACCCAGCACGTGCCGAGGCCGAGTTCCCGCGCGGCGAGGGTCATGTGGTCTATCGCGATGGCCACGTCTATCAGGAAGCTCGGGTGCTCGCAGGCCATGACGTGGGCATGTTCCGGCGCGCAGGCAACGATGACGACCGGCGCCTCAGCGACGAAGCGCTGCCCGGAGGCGGCCTCCGCCAGCCCGCGCCTCAGCTCCGCGTCGCGCACGACGACGAAGTGCCATTCCTGCCGGTTGCTCGCAGAGGGAGCGAGCCGACCGGCCTCCAGGACCTGCTGGAGCTTCTCCTCCTCGACCGCCTTCGGGAGGTACGAACGGACGCTGCGCCGCTCTCGGATGCTCTCCATGACGTTCATGCCATGCCTCCGCCGCTACAAGCCAATACGCCTCTGTGGGGCCAATTGTATGCATCCGGCCGGCCCAGGTCAAGGCTCAGCGACGCCCCCCGCGGCTCCACGGCAGGGATTGACACATAGACGAGGCGCACATACAATCCCTACGAAAGATGCGACTGCCGCGACAGGGGGCGATCCCGTGAAGAACACCGTCATCGCACAGATGTTCGACGAGATGGCGGACGTCATGGAAATCCAGGGCGAGAACGCCTTCCGCGTCAACTCATACCGCAAGGTCGCGCGCGTCCTGCGAGACCTGACCGACGACGTCGAGCACCTCCACCGGGACGGCAGGCTCACGGAAGTGGACGGCATCGGCAAGAGCAGCGCCGCCAAGATTGCCCAGTTCCTGGACACCGGCAGCATCGACGCCCACCGGAAGCTGATGGCGGGGTTCCCCGCAAGCGCCCTCGAACTGCTGAGAATACCGAACCTGGGGCCGAAGACGGTGCAGCGCCTGATGCGGGAGAGGGGCGTCGAGAGCATCGGCCAGCTCGAAGAGGCCATCCGGGAGGGCAAGCTGGACGGCGTGGCGGGCATGGGCGCGAAGACCATCGAGAACATACTGGCCGGCATCGAGTTCCTGCGTCGAAGCTCCGGCAGGACGCTGCTGGGACTCGCGCTGCCGGTCGCCCGGGACATTGCCGACCGGCTCAAGGAGGCGTGCTCCCTGGAGAGCGTCGAGCCGGCCGGCTCCCTGCGCCGAATGCAGGAGACCATCGGGGACATAGACATCCTGGCGGCGGCCGGCACGCGGGGCGGCAAAGCGGCCGGGCGCCGCGTGGTGGGGGCCTTCACGTCGCTCGACAACGTCGAGGAGGTCCTGGCCGCCGGCGACACGAAGGGGTCGGTCCGCACCGACGACGGCCTCCAGGTGGACCTGCGCGTCGTCGGGGAGCAGAGCTTCGGCGCCGCCCTCTGCTACTTCACCGGCTCGAAGGCGCACAACGTCAAGATCCGCGGCCTCGCGCTCGACAGGGGCCTGAAGGTCAACGAATACGGCGTCTTCAAGGGCGACCGGCGCGTGGCCGGCAGGACCGAGGAGGAGGTTTACGGCGCCCTGGGGCTGCCTTGGATCCCGCCGGAGCTGCGCGAGGACCGCGGCGAGATCGAGGCGGCCGCGGCCGGCCGACTGCCGGAGTTGGTCCGCCTCGAAGACATCCGGGGCGACCTGCACGCACACAGCAACTTCTCCGACGGCGCGCTCAGCGTGCTCGACATGGCGCGCGCCGCCCGGGACGCGGGCTACTCCTACGTCGCGATCACGGACCACAGCCAGTCCCTGGGAATCGCCGGCGGGCTGACGCCGGAGCGGCTCAGGCAGCAGCACGCCGAGATCGACGCCGCGCAGGAAGAGCTGGACGGCTTCGCCATCCTCAAGGGCACCGAGGTGGACATCCTGCCGGACGGGTCGCTCGACTATCCGGACGAGGTGCTGGAGGAGCTGGACATCGTGATCGCCTCGGTGCACGTGGGCTTCCGCATGGGCGAGGCGCAGATGACGAGGCGCATCGTGAGGGCGGCGCGGCACCCGTGCGTCACCGCGATCGGCCACCTGACCGGGCGGCTGCTGGGGCAGCGCGAGGCCTACGAGCTGGACGTGGGCGCCGTGGTGGAGGCGTGCGCCGAGGCCGGCACCGCCCTGGAACTCAACGCGCACATGCAGCGGCTCGACATCACGGACGTCGTCTGCCGACAGACCAGGGACGCGGGCGTGAAGGTGCTGCTCGGGACCGACGCGCACCACGATTCCCACCTATGGATGATGCGGCTCGGCGTCGGAACCGCCCGGCGCGGATGGCTGGAGAGCACGGACGTCCTGAACTGCATGGAGGCGGACGCGCTGCGGGACTACGTCCGGTCAACCAGGGGGTAGCGCCCTGGGAGGAGCCGCCTGGGGGCCGAGCTCGGCCGTGAGCGCCAGGAAGCGGAGCAGGTCCCGGAGGCCGAGCGTGCCGATCGGCTTGCCGTCCTCGACGACGAGCAGCGTGCCTTCCTGCTGCTGGCTGAGCAAGGCGAGGGCCCTGGCCGCGTCCGCGTCGGGGTGCAGGACCGCGCCTTGCGTCAGTCCCTCCATCAGGGCCCCCACACTGGTCGTGGCCCAATCGGCCCTGGGCACGTTCTTCGGCGCCCTGGCCCTGACGAGGCCCACGACGTGCCCGGCCTCGTCAACGACCGGGTACTGGTCGAGCAGGTGGCCGAACACGCAGGACTCAACGAACGTCTGCACGTCCAGCCCCCGTGGGACTGACACGACGCCCGTGTTCATCAGGCGCCTGACAGGCAGGCCCGCCAGGCTCTCCCGCATCATCACCATCCGCAGGCTGCTGCGGGCGCCGAGCCGCAGGAAGAAGCCGAGGACGAGAGGCCAGGCAGCCCCGATGCCAGCGCCCGTGAGCAGGCCCAGCAGGCCCAGGGTCATCATGCCGAAGGCGAAGAACGAGCCGATCCTGGCCGCCACCTGCGTGGCAAGGCGCAGGTCGCCGGTGACGCCCCAGAGCACGCTTCGCAGGATGCGCCCGCCGTCCAGCGGGAACGCCGGCAGCGTGTTGAACCCGGCCAGGAAGAAGTTGACGTAGAACAGGCAGCGCAGCAGCGCCTGCACGGAAGGCGACCAGCCCAGCAGGCGGCTCGGCAGCCACAGGGCCAGGAAGGCGCTGCCGATCAGCAGGCTCGACAGCGGCCCCACGGCGGCCATCATGAACTCCGCGGCGGCCGTCGGCGGCTCGTCCCCCAACTGGCTCACGCCGCCGAAGATGAAAAGCGTTATGCCGCTGACGGGCATCCCCAGCCGCCGGGCCACCAGGCTGTGGCAAAGCTCGTGCGCCAGGAGCGACGCGAAGAGCCCCACCGCGGCCACCGTCCCGAGCAACCAGGGAACGTACCATTCCACCCGCCCACCGAGTTCCGGAGCGAACATGAGCTGCGTCAGGCTGATGACGATCAGCACGAAAAGGACCAGCCACGAGGGGTGCACGTGGACCGGCACCCCGAATAACCGCCCCACTGTCAAACGGCCACGATCCGTGGACATTTTTCCTCGCCGCCCGTGACAAAAGTCCTCAAAAAACGGACGGGCCATTATCGGGCCGGCGGCGCCCGAAGTCCACGCCCCGCCGCCGCCCTATCGGCCGCTTTCTCCCCGCCCGAACGCCCGGCACATGGCCCGCCCCGCCCGCAATCCCTCGGCCACCGCCCGGACCGCCGTGGTCCCGCCGTTCACCACGTCCCCCGCGGCATAAACGCCCTCGCGCGACGTCCGCATTGTCCGCTCGTCCACGGCGAGCAGCCCGCCCTCGGTCCGGCGCAGGTTGCCCAGCGCGGCGGCCAGCTCGTCCGGCAGCCGCTGCCCGATGGCCTCGACGGCCAGGTCCGCCGGCAGAACCGCCTCGCTCTCCGGGACGGGCTCGGGGCGCCGCCTGCCGGACTCGTCGGGCGCACCCAGCACCGTGCGCACCGTGCGAACGCCGGCCAGCCGCCCTCCCCCGTCCGCCACGTAACCCACGGCCTGCGTCAGGATCAGAAAGTGGATCCCCGCCCGGAGCGCCTCGTCCCGCTCGGCCGGCCACGCCGGCATCTGCCCGAACGAGCGGCGGTACACGACGTACACGTCCTCCGCCCCACGCCGGCGCGCAACCACGGCGGCGTCCATCGCCGTGTTGCCCCCGCCGAGCACGGCCACCCGCGCCGGCACGGTCGCCCCCGGGTCGGCCTTCATGCGGCGCAGGAAGTCCAGCGCGCCCTCGACGCCCTCGGCCGGCGCATCGGCGCCCCCGAGCGTCGCCGCCCCGCCCAGGCCGACGGCGAGCAGCACGGCGTCGCAGTCGGCGAGCAGCCCGTCGAGCTCCACGTCGCGGCCGAGAGCGGTCCCAAACCGCCACTCGATTCGCCCCGGCGGCGCGTCCGCAAGGATGGCGCCGAGTTCGGCCTTCACCTCGTCGTCGCCCAACCGGTGGGCGGGGATGGTCCTCCGCGCAAGCCCGCCCGGGCCGTCCGCCGCGTCGAAGACCGTCACCGCGTGGCCCTCTTCGAGCAGGTGGATCGCACAGGCCAGCCCCGCCGGGCCCGCCCCCACAACTGCCACGCGCCCGCCCGTCGCCGCCTCCGGCACGTCCAGCCCGGCCCAGCCTTCCCTGCGCGCCACGCGGCAGACGTGGAGCTGTATGTCACGCACGGGCACGGGCCGGCCCGTGATGGCGCCCTCGATGCACGCCCCCTCGCACTGCGTCTCGACCGGGCAGACGTAAGCGCAGAGCTCCGGCAGCGGGTTGGCGCTCCGCAGTACCGCATATGCCGCGCGCAGGTCGCCCTCGGCCACGGCCCGCACGAACCCGGGCACGTCCACCCCCGCCGGGCACGCCGCCTGGCAGGTCGGCGCGACGCAGTCGCGGCACCGCTCCGCCTCGCGGTGCACCGTGTCCGGCGCCATCCGGCGTCCCTCGCGGAAGATGGGCGCATAGACCTCTCTGTCCCTGACGACGCATCCGCTCGGCCGCCCGTCGCGCATCATTTGCGTGCAGCAACTGCACGCGATGCAGCACTTCAGCGGGTCCATCCCCGCGCCGGTTAGCACGTCCCGCGCGAAGTCCGGGTAGGCGAACGCCTGCCGGCCCAGGCCGACCATCGCCGACCAGCCCTCGCCCACCGCCCCCGTCGCGAACCACGGCATGAACTGGCGCAGGTAGCTGTAACCGCTGCCGACGACCGCCAGTTCCGGCTCCGCCGCCTGGACCTGCCGGCCGATGTCGATCATGCGGTGCACGCCGGCCAGCGGATGCTCACCCGGCTCGCGGGCGCCTGCGACGGGGTAATCGAACGGGCGGTTGTGCCAGGAGTGGTAGTACGGGTTGCCCGCCGTCACGTTGAGGCACGGCGCGCCATGCTCGCGGAGGATGCCCGCCAGTTCGAGCGGCTCCGTCAGGTCCACCCGCCCGGCGTCCTCGCGCTCCACGCCCCAGCCGTGCGGGTGCGGCATCGCGTCGTAGGTGTTCAGCCGGCAGGTGACGATCAGGTCCGGGTGCGCGGCGGATATCCGGGCGTGGCTTTCCAGCAGCAGCCGCGCCCGGTCGCGGAGCTCCGGCCCGCCGTAGCGGCTGTCGGCGCGCGTGAATGAGCCCAGCAGCTCGGCGATCAGGTACCCGTGGCAGGACTTCACGCCCACGCCGTCGAACCCGACCCGCGCCGCCAGGCCGGCCGCGCGCACGTAGGCGTCCTGGAGGCCGTCCAGATACTCATCGGTCACAAGGGGGTAGTCCGCCGGCAGGCCGGAGGCGGCGTCCAGCAGCGGCGAGTGCTGCGCGATGACGGGCGCCGGCTCACCCTCGGGTTTGGAGTAGCGCCCGGAGTGGGTCAATTGCAGGATCAGCACGGGCTGGTGCGTCGGGCCCATGGTGCCGCGCGCGGCGGCGCGGACCTCCTCGACCATGCGGGCGAACGCGTCCGCGTTGCGCTCCGTGAGCATCATCTGGCGCGGGTTGGCGCGCCCCTCGGGGACGATCGCGCACGCCTCGAACCAGATCAGCCCCGCCCCGCCGGCCGCAAGGCGGAGGTAGCGCCTGCGGGTCAGCTCGGTGGGCGTCCCCTCCCCCGTGCAGTCGCAGCCCTCCATCGGCTGGATCGCGAAGCGGTTGGGCGCGGTCCTGCCGCCGATAGTCAGGGGCCGGGCGAGTACGCCGACGTCGTCGCACGTCGGCAGTTTGAGGCCCAGGCGGTCCAGCGTCGCGCGCAACTGGTCCAGCGTCTTGTAATGGAAGCGTTCGAAATCGCTCATGCTTTCCTGGCAACCTTGCCTCTGGTAGCCCCCGGCGTCTTGCCGGGGGGTGGCAAGCGAGGCACGCGGCCGAGACGGGCGCGTTACCCGATGACGGGTAGGCGGGGCATGATTTGGCGCTCAAAGTCTCGCCCCGGCGCCGAGATTGCATTCTAACGGCCACAACTACGGTGCGCAAGTTTGCGCACTCCATTGGCCCGCAGGGCCTTACTCCGGCGGGATCGAGATTCCTCGTGCGCCAGAGGATGGCGCACTCGGAACGACATCGTCGGGGCAGACGCCAGGCTGCTCTGTGGGAAGCCGTCCCGGGTAGTCGTTGGCGTCTCGCCGGCGGCTTCGACATCGCGCAGAAGGCGTCATCCCGAGCTCGCCGCCGGAGCGAGCGAGGGATCTCCAGCAGCCGGAAGCGCCGGACTCCGGACAGGCAGCGACGACGAGGACGAAGGACCGTTCCGCCGTTGCCGTACCTCACGGCTCAAGGTCCTCTGTAGAAAGGACGCGCTCCAGGCCCTTTCCCCCGGCAGCGTCGGGCGTCTGGCCGTGCGGCTCTGGCTGAAGGACGCAACACGCGAGAATCGAGATTCCCGCCGTACGGCGCGCAAGCCTCGTCCGCCGTACGGCGGACTCGGAATGACATGGGGCGGCGGCCGGGCGCGGCAAGCGATGTCATCCCGAGCTCGCCGCCGGAGCGAGCGAGGGATCTCCAGCAGCCGGAAGCGCCGGACTCCGGACAGGCAGCGAGGACGAGGACGACGACGAGGACGAAGGACCGTTGCGCCGTTGCCGTACCTCCAGCCTCCAGTCTCAAGCCTGTCGTTCCCCCCGTCCGGCTTGACTGTAAGTTCCCGGCTGCGATATCATTACGGCGACGCGCAAGACGCGCTCACTCGTTTTTGTCCCACGTTCGGTGCATCAGGATGAGCCAGGCCACGCAAGGTTCCGCCCCCAGGCGCGACCTGACAAGGATGCTGCGGTTCTACACCTTCGCCCTGCCCCACTGGAAGGCGATCCTGGTCTCGATGACCGCCCTCGTGGTCTTCACCGCGATGCAGCTGAACATGTTCCTTCTGGTGAGGCCGGGGTTCGACGTGCTCCTGGGAGCGCAGGCACAGGCGAAGGCCGGCAACGGCGCCGAGGGGGCCGTCGAGCAGGACGCGGGCGCCGGCGCGCGACTGAAGCTGGAGGCCTGGCTCCTGGACCTCACGCCGGTCAGGGTGGTCCACAAGTGGCTCTACTCGGGCGACCGCCTGAAGAAACTGGTCATACTGCTGGCGTGCTTCGTTGCGCCGCTGGTATTCGTGTCGGGTTTCGCCTACCAGTACATCCATCGCCGCGTGGTCTGGCACGTCATGGGGCGCCTGCGCGTCGCGGTGTTCGAGCGGTTGAGCGGCCTCTCCCTGGGGTATTTCGGCGGCCAGCGCACGGGGGACCTGGTCAGCCGGCTGACCAATGACATCTCCAGGGCGCAGACCGTGCTCAAGCTGCTGTTCGGCAGCCTGATCCAGCAGCCCCTGCTGATACTCGGCCTGCTGACCGTGGCGGTCCTCCAGAGCTGGCAGCTCACCTTGCTGTGCCTGGCCACCTTCCCGGCCGTGATAGTCGTCCAGGGGCGCTACGGCCGCCGCATCCGGCGGCACAGCCAGAAGAACCTGGCCAGGCTCGGCGACATCACGGACGGCATCACGCAGATGCTCCAGGGCATCCGCGTGGTGAAGTCCTTCGACGGCGCTGAAATGGAGAACGAACGGTTCCGTGACAGCACGGCGGCGCAGGTCAGCAGGGCCTGCAAACTGGTGCGCACCAGGGGCTGGGCGGACATGCTGCCGGAGTTCATGCTGGCCGAGATATTTGCCCTTTGCGTGGCCGTCGCCGGCGCCCTTGTCGCCAGGGGCAAGCTGGACGTGGGCGCCATGGTGGCCTGTGTGGCGGCGCTGGCCGGCACGGCCAACCCGACGCGGCGCATCGTGACCGCTTACAACGACCTGCAGCAGAGCCTCGCCGGCGTGGACCGCATCTTCGAGCTGCTCGACAGCGCGCCGGACATCCAGGAGGACCCTGACGCCGTCGAGATCGACGGCGTGCGCGAGGGCGTGCGCTTCGAGGACGTGTGGTTCACCTACGACTCCGAGCCGGTCCTCCAGGGCGTGGACCTGTTCGTCCCGCAGGGAAAGACTTACGCCATCGTCGGCGAGACCGGCGCCGGCAAGAGCACCATGCTCGACCTGATCCCGCGCTTCTACGACGTGCAGAAGGGCGCCGTCTGCATCGACGGCCTGGACGTGCGCCGGATCAAGCATGCGAGCCTGATGCGGCAGATCGCCATCGTCGGGCAGCATCCCTTCCTGTTCAACCGCACGGTCGCCGAGAACATCCGCTACGGCAAGCCGGACGCGACCGACGAGGAGGTGGTGGCGGCGGCAAAGGCGGCCAACCTGGACGAGTTCATCGAGGGCCTGCCGGACGGCTACGACACGATGGCCGGGGAGTACGGCGACAGGTTCTCCGGCGGGCAGAGGCAGTGCGTCACGATCGCCCGGGCCATTCTCAGGAACGCCCCGATCCTGATACTGGACGAGGCGACCTCCAACCTGGACGCCGAGTCGGAGATGCTCGTGCAGCGGGCCCTGGGCAACCTGATGGACGGGCGCACGACGCTGGTCATCGCGCACCGCCTGTCAACGGTCCGGCACGCCGACAGGATCATCGTGCTCAAGGGCGGCCGCATCATCGAGGAGGGCACGCACGAGGAACTGCTCGAGCAGGGCGGAGAATACGAGAGGCTCTACCGGCTGCAGTTCCTTGAGGCCCCGGCGCAGGACGACCCCTCGGCCCCTCGACCCGCCGTACGGCGTGGCTCGGGACAGGTTGCGCCCGGCCCAAGCGGCGAGGACGAATGACGGGCTGGCTCCCGACCCCCAACATGAGGCACGTGCGATGAACGCTTCCCAGGTCGTAGCGTGGCTGACATGCCTGCTGGTCGCCTTCTTTGCCGCAATCCTGGCCGTGCACGGCAGCGTGAAGGTCGCCGTGCTGGAGAAGAGATTCGCGGAGATCAGCGAGACGGCGGTCGAGCAGACAGCCGTCCTGACCGACATACGGGACCTGCTCGGGCAGATCGCGGGCAAGCCGGGCGCGGAGTAAGCCCCGGGCGGGCTCAGAAGTGCTCTTCCCGGTAGCGGGCGAAGTCGGCCAGGTGCTGCCGCTCCTCGGCGATGATCTCGTCCAGGAGCCGCGCCTCATGCTCGGGCACGAACCGGAGCAGTTCGTGGTAGAACAGGAGCGTGTTGCGCTCCAGCTCCACGGCGGTCTCGACGGCCTCCTTGTCGGAAGCCTGCCGCCTGGCCAGTTCCACGCCGTCCTGGCCGGCCGGGAAGATGCGGCCCTCCATCATGTAGGCCATGTATGACTCGTACTCGCCGCTGTAGCCCTCACCGGCCGGCTCGTAGTCGCCGAGCCTGTCCAACATCCCCCTGAACTTCCGCTCGTGCTCGTCCTCCATGGCCGCGACCTGGAGGGCGAACTTCGCGAGGTCCTCGGATTCGGTGCTCTCCGCCAGCGCGCGGTAGTAGGTGGCCCCCGTCTGCTCTTCACGAATGGCAACGTCGATCAACTCTCGTGCGGAAAACAGCTCCGGCATCTGTGTTCTCCCTGTCCGAAGTGCGACTGACCGTGGCTCGCCCTGGCCGTCCGGCAAGCACCTCATGCTACTGCAAAGGCCCCGTTGATGCAACGGCCCACCTGCCGCGGCGCAGCGGCCCGAAGCTTGAAAAAGCCGCCACGCACCGGTTATGATTGCGGCGTCTTGGGCGTGGGACCCTCTCCGAACTTCCTCGCGGCAAGGGACATCCGGCATGTACCAGGGGGCGAGCATCGCCGTCGTGGTTCCCTGTTATGACGAGGAGACGCAGATCGACGCCGTCCTGACGACGATGCCGGACTTCGTGGACTGCGTCATCGTCGTGGACGACGCGAGCAAGGACCGCACGGTGCAGGTTGTCCGTCAGCGCGTCGAGACGGACGACGCCTCGCGGGTCGTTCTGATCGAACACGGCAAGAACGCGGGGGTCGGCGCCGCGATCGTCAGCGGCTACAAGGAGGCCGTCCAGCGGAACATCGACGTGACGGCGGTCATGGCCGGGGACGGGCAGATGGACCCGGCCGAGCTGCACCTGGTGGTGGGCCCCGTGGCCCGGGACGAGGCGGACTACACCAAGGGCAACCGCCTGTTCTACCCCGGGGCCTGGCACGCCGTGCCGAGGGCACGATACCTGGGCAACGCGTTCCTGTCCATGCTGACGAAAATCGCCAGCGGCTACTGGCACGTTGCGGATTCGCAGACGGGCTACACCGCGATAAGCCTGAAAGCGCTGCGCATGATCGACCTGGACCGCGTATACCGCAGCTACGGCTACCCGAACGACATGCTGGTGCGGCTCAACGTGTTCGACATGCGCGTGGCGGACGTCCACGTCAAGCCGATATACGACGTGGGCGAACGCTCCAACATCCGGCTGTGGAAGGTCATCCCGACGATGAGCTTGCTGATCTTCAAGCGGTTTTTCTGGCGGATGTGGCGCAAGTACGTCATTCACGACTTCCACCCCCTGGTGCTCTTCTACACGGCCAGCGGCGTGCTCGGGCTGGCGGCGCTGGGCCTGTTCGTGAGGATGGCATGGGTGTGGGCCGCCACGGGGAGAATACCCTCGGTCAACGCCCTGATGTGGGGTTTCTGCACGGTCACGGCCTTGCAGTTCGCCCTGTTCGCCATGTGGTTCGACATGGAGCGCAACCGCGAACTGAAGGCCCACCTGACGCAGGGGAACCCGCGCGAGCCGAGCGGCAGCGCGGAACGGGATTCCCGCACGCAGCGGGACGGTTCGTGAAGGAAAGCAGGCCCGACGCAGGCGCCTGCGCCCTCAACCGCGTTCCGGTGGCCAGGGAGTGACAGACATGTCCGAAGACCAGAGGCTCTGCTCGCGATGTGTGTCAGACACGACCATTCCCGGCATCCGGTTTGACGCCGAAGGCATCTGCAACTTCTGCGTGCTGCACGACCGCCTCGAGCAGATCTACCCCCTCGGCGAGCAGGGAGAGCAGGCGCGCGACCGACTGCTCCAGAAGGTCAAGGACTCCGGGCGGGGCAAGGCGTACGACTGCATAGTGGGCGTCAGCGGCGGCACCGACAGCACCTACACCCTCTACCTGACCAGGAAGCACGGCCTGAGGCCGCTGGCAGTCCACCTGAACAACACCTGGAACAGCGACATCGCAACCCGCAACATGGAGCGGGCCGTCGAGGCCCTCGGGGTGGAGTTCAGGGAGCTCCACTGCGATTGGGACGAGTTCAGGGACCTCCAGACAGCCTTCCTCAGGGCCTCCGTCCCGGAAGCAGAGATACCGACCGACGTCGCCATCCACGCCATCCTGCACCAGGTCGCCGCCCGCGAGGGAGTGCGCTACGTCCTGAACGGGCACTCCTTCCGCACCGAGGGGATAGCGCCCATCGGATGGACCTACATGGACGGCAGGTACATCAAGGACGTGCAGCGCAAGTTCGGCACCCGGAAGCTGGAGTCATTCCCCAACCTCACGCTGTTCGACGTCTCCTACTACGCCTTCATCAAGCGGGTCCGCACGATCGCGTTCCTGAACTTCTTCCCATACAGCAAGGAGAAGGCGCGGGAGGTCCTGGCGGAGGAGGTGGGATGGACCTACTACGGCGGACATCACTTCGAGTCGGTTTACACCCGCTTCATCATCGCACACGTGCTGTGGAGGAAGTTCGGGATTGACAAGCGGAAGATCACCCTGTCCGCGCGCGTCCGCTCGGGGCTGATCTCCAGGCAGGAGGCGGTGGACGAACTGGCGACCGAACTGACGATCGAGCAGGACGTGGTGGACCACTGCATCGGGCGGTTGGGCCTGAGCGGCGAGGAGTTCGACCGGATCATGGAAGCCGAGCCGAAGAGCTTCCGCGATTACTCGACGTACTACTCGTTCCTGCGGGCCTGCCGGATACCGATAAAGATCGCCTGCAAGCTGGGCATCTTCTCGCCGATCCTCTACTACAAGTTCTTCAGCTAGGGGCGGACGGTCGCGCCCGGCGAGGACTGCCGGACTGTCTGCACATGCGGGGGCACTCGGTGGCGAGCCAAGACAAGTCCGCCGGCGCAAGAAGTCTCGCGGCAGCCATCGTGAAGGCCTTCCTGTTCCTGGCGGTCCTTCTCTTCGTGGGGCGGGCGCTCTACAGGAATCTCGCCGGGCTTGACTGGCAGGAGGTCCACTTCCGCGGCGGGTTCCTCCTGCTCGCGGTCGCCGCCACGTTGATCGCCAAGAGCGCGCACGTCCTGACGTATCGGCTGCTGGTTGCCGGCTTCTGCCGGCCGCCGGGCTGGCTGCCGCTGACGGGCATAGCATGGCTGCCGGAGATCGGCAAGTACCTCCCCGGCAAGGTGGCCGGCATGTTGGGGGCGGTATGGCTGCTGCGTCGGCACAGGGTGCCGGCGCCCGCTGCGATCAGCACCGTTTACCTCGCGAACGGGCTCTGGGTGGTGATCGGCCTCCTGGTCGGCACGCCGTTGATCCTGCTGGAGTCGGTCCGCGCCAGCCTGCCCCTGGTCTGGCTGTGGGCGCCGGCGGCCGTCCTGGCCGGGGCCGCCTGCCTGCACCCGGGCGTCTTCGGGCCGGTCGGCAACTACCTGCTGCGCAAGTTCTCCCGCGAGCCCGTGCTCTCCCCTCCCAGGGCGCGTCACTACGCGGGCCCGGCGGGGATCATAGCGGCGCAGTGGTGTCTCAGCGGGATAGGCTTCTGGTTCCTGGCCAGGTCACTCAACGGCGCGTCGGCTGCCCAGCTGCCGTTCTACGTCGCCGCCCTGGCGTTCGCCAGCAGCGTGGGGTTCGTGGCCTTCTTCGCGCCGGGGCGGCTGGGTGTGCAGGAGGGCTTCCTGCTGCTGGTGCTCACGCCCGTCGCGGGGAGCGGCACAGCCGCCGTGGTCACGGTGGCGCTGCGGCTGGTCCAGGTGCTCGCGGACGTCCTGCTGGCCGGGCTGGGCGCGCTGGCTCTCTGGCGCCCGGCACGAGCCGGCGCGCCTCCGGACATCTCTTGCGGGGGGAGGGATTTGCGCCGTGAGGCCCGCCCCCACACGGGTAGCGCGCAGATGAAGATAGTCGTTGACGTCAACCATCCCGCGCACGTTCACTTCTTCAAGAACTTCGTGCGCCTGGCGCGGGCGGGTGGCCATCAGGTGCTCATCACAGCCACGCACAAGGACGTCACGCACGACCTGCTGGCCGCCTGCGGCTTCAGCAGCGTCGATCTGGGGCGATACGGCGCGGCCCCGTCGTCGAAGCTGATAAGCCTGCCGAAGATCACTTACCGGATGTACCGCGCAGTCAGGCCCTTCGACCCGGACCTGCTGCTCGGGATAGCATCTGTCCGGGCGGCGCACGTGTCGTTCCTGCTGCGCAAGAGGTGCATCCTTTTCGACGACACCGAGCACGCCAAAGAGACCTCCACGCTCTACCTGCCCTTCGTCAACGCCGTCTGCACCCCCGCCTGCTTCAAGGCCGACCTCGGCGCGAAGCAGGTCCGCTACGAGGGATACCACGAACTCGCTTACCTGCACCCGAATCAGTTCCAGCCGGACGAGTCGGCCCTCCGGCGAGCGGGACTCCGCGAGGACGAGCCGTTCGTCGTCGTCCGGTTCATTTCATGGGGTGCGATGCACGACCTGGGTCAGTCCGGCTTCGGCCAGAGTGCCAGAGTCAGGCTGATCCGCGAGTTGGAGGAATACGGCCGCGTTCTTCTGAGCGCCGAGGGGCCGGTAGACCCGCGGCTGGAGCGCCACAGGATACAGGGCCCGCCCGAAGACATGCATCACCTGCTTCATTTCGCACGGCTGTACGTGGGCGAAGGCGCCACGATGGCCACGGAGGCGGCGATCCTCGGGACGCCTTCGGTCTACGTGTCGTCCCTGGTGGGGACCATGGGCAACTTCGACGAACTGATGAACAGGTACGGCCTGGTCCTGGCCTATCGCAGCCCGGCCGCTGCCGAGCAGAAGGCGCTGCAGCTCGTGCAGGATGCCGACGCCAGGGAGCGCTGGCTCCGGAAACGCGATGACATGCTGGCCGACAAGATCGACGTGACGCGCTGGATGACAGACCTGATCCTGGGACAATCGGAGCCGGCGCGCCTCCGGCGCGCAGAGCGCGGCCGTCGCCCGCACTGGGTGAAGCTCGCGCCATACCGATCCCGCGTAACGCCCTACCGAAAGAAGTGCGCCATGAGACTGCGCGGGCGCGTCCTGGATTGCGGCGGCGGAGTCGGGGCCTATCTGCCCTATCTGGACGGCGACGTGACCGTCCTGGACAGAAGCGCGGAGGCGCTCAACGCCCTGACCCACGCCAGGACCGTCCTGGGAGACTGCGAGAACATGCCGTTCCCAGACAATGCCTTCGACAACGTATGGGCCTGCGCAATGGCTCAGTTCGTCCGCCTGGACGTCTTCATCAGGGAAGCGATCCGCGTCACCAGGCCGGGGGGACACGTCATGGTCCTGGTGCCGAACGCGAGGTCGCCCTGGGACAGGATCAAGAGGCTGTTCGGCATGGGGACCTGGTGGGACCAGAAGGGCATCGTCACGCAGTACTCGGTGGACGATCTGAGGAGGTACGGAAGGGTGACCGGAGAGGTCCAGTTCCTCCCCTTCGAGGCCCTCTTCAGACACCTGCCGCGACTGGGGCACACCCTGATGCTCGACGTGAGAGTTGAGAAGCAGGTGTCCGCGTGATGCACGAGGGAAACGAGACACGCAGCCCGGCCCAAGTCAGGGTCCTGCTGTGCGGGGCCGCCATGGCCGGCAACATGGGCGGCCCGGCGCTGTACATCGCCATGGTGCAAAGCCTGAAGCAACTCGCGCCCGACGCGCGAGTGACGGTGCTGTCCAAATACCCGCTCGACGACCGGCCGGCGTGCGAGGAGATGGGCTGGCGGCTGGCTCCCTTCCCGACGTGGATGCAGCTGGCGTTCGGCGTGCCCTTCGCGCTGGCCTGCGGCTTTCTTGGCCTGCTGCACATCCCGCGACGGTGGCTGGCAAGGGGAGCACTTGCGGAGTACGTCGACAACGACTTGATGATCGACATGTCGGGAATCTCGTTTTCCGACGACAGGCCGGTTTCCGGGCTGGTCATAAACTGCCTGTGGTTGGCGCCGGCCATAGCCACCGGAATCCCTTGGGTAAAGGCCGCCCAGGCGATGGGCCCTTTCAGGAAGCCGTGGGTCAGGGCGGTCGCCCGGTTGCTGCTGCCGCGGGCCGCGGCGCTCATTGCCAGGGGCGCAGTCAGCGAGCAGTTCGTGCGAGACCTGCTGCCGCGCGCCAGCGTCCACCGCCTGCCGGACGTCGCGTTCGCACTCGACCCGGCGCCGGACGCGGCCGTGGACGAAGCCCTGACCTCGGCGGGCGTCGAGCCCTCCGAACCGTACTGCGTCGTGGGGCCCAGCGAGCTGCTGGGGCGCCTGATGAGCGGGAGCGCCGGGCCCGACGCCTACGCACGCCTGATGACTCGGCTGGTCGACGAACTGGTGAGACTGTCAGGGCACCGGGTCCTGCTCCTGCCCCACGCCAGGGCCACGACGGTGACGCCGCGCCTGGACGACTTGAACGTGTGCGAGAGGATGCTCGGGATGTGCCGCGAGCGCGGCAGCGTCCGCGTGCTGCGCGGCTCCTTCCCGACGACGGTCTTGAAGGGCGTCATCGCCCGCTCGGAGGCCGCCGTAGGGTCGCGCTTCCACTTCATGGTGGCGGCTCTGTCCTCGGGCGTGCCGGCAATGGCCGTGGCGTGGAGCCACAAGTACGCGGAGATGATGCGCATGGTCGGGCAGGAGCGGTTCGCGGTGCGCCACGGGGACGCGACGGAGCCGGCCCTGCTGGAGTTGCTGGCGGAACTCTGGGAACAGCGAGAGACGATCCGCTCGGAGATACTGCGGGAACTGCCCGAAGTGAAGCGCCAGGCGGCCAACAACGCCGCAGTGGCGCTGGAGGCGCTGCGCGGGAGCAATGCCGGCGGGACGATGCGGACCTGACTGCCCCAAGGAGATGCACCGAATGCCGGGCATCGTCGCAGTCGTGGACCACGGAGGGCGAGTATCCCCCGAGCAGTTCCTGCCGCGGATGCTCGCCGCCGTCAGACACGAGCCTTTCTACGCCACGGAGAGCTTCACAGGCGACGGGATCGGGCTCGGCTGGGTAGGCATCCCCGACCCAGTGCCCGGTGGCCGGCGCACCGTGGCGCAGCAGGGAGAGACGGTCGCCGTGATGCACGGCGAGATATTCGGCGGCCTGGATGCCGAGCCCTGTCCAGGTGAAACCCGGCAGTCCCCCCTGCCCGTCAGCCAGGTTCTCTCCTGCTACCGGCGTCACGGACCCGCCGCCTTCGCCACTGCTAACGGCGCCTTTAACCTCGCAGTGTGGGACGGGCGGAAACGCGAACTGACCGTCGTCAACGACCGGTTCGGCATCCTCCCGCTGCGCTACTGGTCTCACAACGAACGGCTCCTGCTGTCGCCGGAGGTCGGGGCGCTCGCACTGGACCCGGCGTGCAGGCTGGAGCTCGACCCGGTCGCGCTGAAGAGCTTCTTCGCCTTTGGCTTCGTGCTCAACCAGCGAACGTTCTTCAAGGGCCTCCCCCTCGTGCCGCCGGCCTCGGTCCTTACCTTCGGCCCGGACGGGTTGCGGGTGCGGAGGTACTGGGACTGCGACGCCGCCGGGAACGCCGGCGCGATGAGCGAGGACGAATGCCTGGAAGGGCTGCTGCATCACCTGCGGCAGGCGGTCGAGCGCCGGACGGCAGACGGCAGGCGCATCGGCATGGGGCTTTCCGGCGGCCTGGATTCCAGGACCGTCTGCGCCCTGGTCCCGCGCTCCCGGTATCCGGTCCACACCTTCTCCTTCGGCACGCCCGGCTGCCCCGACCGGGAGTACGCCGGGATGATCGCGGACCACCTGGGCACGACCCACCACGAGGTGGAGCTACGCGCCGCCGATTTCGCGGAGGCGTTCGAAACCATGGCCCGGCAGACGGGCTGCTACCCGGACGTGGCATTCTACCACTGCTTTGCGTCGGCAAAGGCAAAGAGGCACCACGCGGACATCGAGTTGAGCGCGACGGGCGGAGACGCACTGACCGGGCAGATCAACAAGTTCACGGGGCTGTTCCCGCCCAGCGGCCGCCGCTACGTCGGCGAGCGGGCCAGGGCCGCCCTCGAGGATGAGCTGTTCCGTCGCATGATGCGCGGCGGCATCCCGGAGGACGCCCCGCTCTACAGTCCCGACTTCCGTAAGGCCGCGTCGGGTTGCCTCAGGGAGGAGTTCAGGGAGAGCTTCAAGCCCATCGAGGCCGAGTGTTTCCAGGACATCGTCGTCCATCTGAAGGTGCAGCAGATGGAAAGGCGGTTGACGCTGCCCGCCATAGACCTGTATGGTCGTCAGGTCATGGTGCGCTATCCGTTCTACGACTACGACCTGGTGGACTTCCTCCTGTCGGTTCCGCCGGAGCATAGGGACAACCAGCGCCTTTACAAGAGATGCATCAGGACCCGCCTGCCTGGCGTGGCCGGCGTGCCCCACGCGGTAACCGGCCGGCCCGTCAGGGAGGGTGACAGGCGGGGCGTCATCGCCGCACTGGTGAAGTCTCAGCTATCCGCCGTCGCGCGGAGGGCCGCCGGCCTGAAGCTGGGGAAGCCGGGGACGTTCGACTTCTATGCGCAATGGTTCGCCGGGCCTCTGCACGATCTCGTGGAGCACGTCCTTCTGCGGGACGGCGCCCGCGAGAGAGGTTACTTCGAAGAAAGCGCCGTCCGCAGCCTGGTCCGGAGGCATGTCGCCCGCAAGGCGTCCAGTCCCTGGCCGCTGTTCAGGCTGCTGACGGTCGAGATGCTGCACCGCGTGTTTCTGGAAGGAACTCAACAGGATTGCGGATGACCGTGTCCCGAAAGAAGACTCTCATTCAGATCATCTCGTGGACGCTCACGGCGGTTCTGCTGGGGGCGCTTGCCCGTTACGTCTGGCGGGAGAGGGAGACGTTCGGGGCGCTCCTTGCGGTCAGTCCCGTGCACGTGGCGATTCTGTGCTGCATTTCGCTCACGCTCAGTTCAATTGATGCTCTCACCAGAAAGCTCATAATAGCGCGCCTGGGGAAGGACCTGACGTTCGCGGACTGGTACGGGCTTCCCATGGTGACCAACCTGGTCAGCCTTCTGGTGCCGGCGCGCGGCGGCTTGCTGGTCGGGGCCGCCTATTTGAAGAAGAAATACGATCTGCCCCTGGCCCACTTCGCGAGCATGATCTACGGGAACGCCGTGCTCCTGGCCCTGGTCCTGGGGCTGGAGGGACTGCTCGGCCTCCTGCTGCTCGGCGTCACGCGGGGCGCCTGGGACGCCAGGGTGATCGGCATCGTGGCTGCCCTGGTCGTCATGGCGCTCGTCCTCGGGCTGCTGTCGGGACGCGCGCTCAAAGGGCAAAGCTGGCCGATCAGGATGCTCAGGGAAGCCCTGGACGGCTGGCAGATGCTCAGGTCGAGCCCCCGCCTCCTGGCCACGCTTGCCCTGCTGATAGCACTGAACTCCATGGTCTTCACCGGGTGGATGTACGTCTCCTATCGCGCGCTGGGCTTCGAGGTGGGCCTTCTGCCGGCGTTCGTCGCGGGCGTGGCGACGCAGATGAGCTTCTTCTTCACGCTCACGCCGGGGAACCTGGGGGTACGGGAGTACGTAGTCGGTTTCGTCTCGCTGACCACCGGCCTTGGCTTTGCCGAGGGCGTGGCCGTGACGGTGCTGCAGAGAGCCCTGTCGAGCATCTGCTTCCTCGTCGTCGGGGGGGCCTTCAGCCTGTTGCTCTACCGCTCGCTGTTCCGGGCCGAGAAAGCGGGCAGCGCCGAACACACTCAGGGAACGGCAGGAGAATGACAGCCCAAAGGGACCTGAGCAACGTCATCCAGAACGACCTGTGCATCGGCTGCGGGGCCTGCGTGGCGGCGGAGCCGGGGCTGGCCCTGCGCCTGTCCGCCGAGAAGATGATGTACGAGCCCTCCGGCCCCGGCGGGGAGGCCGCCGCGTCCGTGTGCCCCTCGGTCGAGGCGGACACGAACCGGCTCCAGGCGATGCGCTTCCCCGGCGCCCCGAGCACGCCCGTAGGCGTCGTGGAAGCGATCCTGCTGGCCCAGAGCACGGACCGCGAGAGGAACCTGCGCTCCAGCTCCGGTGGGATCATCAAGGAGCTGCTCCTGCACTACCTCGAGTCCGGGCAGGTGGACGGCGCCATCGCCCTGTCCCACCAGGGGGGCCTCCTCTTCCAGCCGGCCCTGGTCACCGACGCGCGACAGGTCGACGCGCTTCCCGGCTCGATATACCACAACGTCCCGTTCGACGCCGCCCTGCGGCTCCTGAAGGACAACGACGGACGCTTCGCCCTCGTGGCGACGCCGTGCCAGCTGGAGGGCATCTACAAGTACGTGTTCGGGGTCGAGCCCGCGCTGGCCGGCCGCATCGGCGTCGCAATCGGCCTCATATGCGGGTGGACGTACACCCACCACGCCGTCAGGGCGATCTGTCACTTCAAGGGTGCCGAGTTCGCCGGGATCCGGGACATCGCCTTCCGCGGCGGGGACGCCGTGGGATCGCTGCGCATCCAGCTCCCGCAGAAGACGCTGGAAGTGAACCGGCGCAGGGACTTCGACTACATCGTTTCGTTCGACCGCTCGTTCAACATCCCGCGCTGCCACCTCTGCGTCAACCACGTCAACTTTCTGGCGGACATCGTCGTCGGGGATGCGTGGCTCAGGCGGACGGCGCGCACCAGGACGGGCGTCAGCATCGTCATATGTCGGACGGAGGACTCCCTGAAACTGGTGCACGATCTGGAAGGCCGGGGGAGGATCCGCCTGGCGGAGGCGGGCGAGGCGGACGTGGTCGAGTCGCAGGGCCGCGACTTCACTTGCGGGGACTTCCCGTACGCGTACGCCGACTACCTGGCGCGGATCGGCAAGTACCGGCCGGAGCTGACGGGCCCCAACAGGGGCGCCGCCAGGCCCGTTTCGCGGCGGAGAGTAGAGCACTTCCGGCGCGAGAACGCCCACAAGGTGCGTTTGCAGCGGCACGGGAGGTACCGCCGTCTCTGGTGGCGCAAGGTGGCCGCGGACCTGCCGCGCTATGCGTGGCGTTCCCTGCGCAAGAGGGCGGGCAGGCCGTCGGCGCCCGGTCAGGAAGGTGGCGTGGGCGCCGGAGTTCCAGGCGAGTTCAGCTAATGGCGCAGACGCAGGACACGAGCATCGAGTGGCCCGACGGGGGCCGTTTCGCGCTGGCGCTGTCCCATGACGTGGACCGCGTCGCAAAGCGCGCCCAGTTCCCGTATTACATGGGGAAGGCGCTCTGTCGGCTCAGGCCCGGTGAACTCCGGCGGGAGCTGGCCTCGCTGGCCGCGCTGGCCCGCGGGGACGACCCTTACTGGAACTTCGCCCGCATAATGGAGCTTGAGGGGAAGCTGGGGGTCCGCTCCACCCTCTTCTTCCTTGACGAACGAGGCAAGATCAGACTGACCCGGCCGCGAACGTTCGTCCTCTACGGCGGCCGCTACGATCCGGCCTCCCCCGCGGTCCGGGATGCCATACGCGGGCTGGACGCCGGCGGCTGGGAGATCGCCCTGCACGGCTCCTACGATTCATACCTCGACGAGCGCCTCCTGGCGCAGGAGAAAGCGAAGCTCGAAGGCGTGCTCGGCCACGCCGTCCAGGGGGTGCGCCAGCACTACCTGCGGCTGGCGGCACCCCGGACCTGGCGCATTCACGCGAGCCTGGGCCTCAAGTACGATTCCACCCTGGGCTACGCCGACCGGGTGGGGCTGCCGCGCGACCCCTGCCGGCCTTTCTATCCCGCGGACCCCTCAACCGGCGAGGAGATCCCCGTCCTGGAGATCCCGCTGGGAATAATGGACATCGTGCTGTCGGCCTGCCGGGACCCGTGGTCCGAAGCCCTGCACTGCATTGAAAGCGTCGAATCCGCACGCGGCGTCCTGACGCTCGACTGGCACCAGCGCGTCTTCAACCCGTGGGAACACCACGACCAGCAGGGGCTCTACGTGCGCATCATCGAGGAATGCCGCCGACGGCGGGCATGGGTGGCGCCGCTGGGCGAGGTGGCAGACTGGTGGACCGCGTCGGGCTACTCCGACGCGGGCGGCTCCTCCTCCGGCGGCACGACCCTGTAGATCAGGAAGCCGGGGTTCTCGTAGACCTTTTCGATCCAGGGCAAGGAACCGAGCTCCTCGACGAAATCACGGGCGTAGCCGCCCGAATGTGATCCTTCCTTCTCCCTGTCGTACACGCGCCGCAGAGGAACGGCGATGTAGGACACGTGGAAGAACGCCAGCAGTTCCCGCTGCTGCGCCTCCGTCGCCTCCGACATGAAGAAAGCCGGGTTCAGCACGCCCCACGTGCCGTGCCGGCCGGTTTGCGTCGCCAGCAGTTCTTCAGGGAACATCAGGCGGGCCGTTGGCTCCACGTTCTCCCGTATCCAAGTGAAGGCGGCCCCGTCGGCGGGCGGGATGACCCGCTTGTGCGCGATGTAGCCGCAGGTCGCCACCACCTGGGCAATACAGCCGGCGGCGATGGCTGCCACCAACCACCGATTCAACGACAGTCGTCTCAAACCGTTCCCGCAAAGCAACGCCAGGGCGAGCACTGCCGGGAAAGTGTAGCGTATCTGCGTGCTGTCAACGCGCACGAACAACAGGAAGAACCCGAGCAAGGTGACGACGAAGCAGCCCCAAAGGGTCAGGGCCACGCGGTCCAACGCGCCGGCCAGCGCGAACGGCAGCACACAGACGAAAAGGATCCCCAGGTGGGTCACGATTGACTTGGGGTAGAATGCCGGATAGGGCCGCCAGGCCGTGTAGTCAGCCGGCAGTCCCCGGAAGGCCTGGCGACCCGCTGCGGAGAGCGTATGGAGCCCCGGCGGCACGATGCGGGGATAGCCCGGAGCGTTATAGACGGCCAACTGCCAGGCCAGATCGTAGGCCAGCACCAGCACCACGGGCGCCGCGACCAGGGCGGCTGCCCGGATCCCCTGCTTCCAGTCCTCGCGCGAAGCCAGCAGCGCGAACGCCGCCGCGCAGGGAACGAAGGCGAGCATGGTCATCTTCGTCAGGTAGGCGGCAGCCAGCGCAATGCCGCAGAGGAAGAACTTCTTGCGCCAGAGGAGGAAAAGGCCCAGCGCCGACAGGGCGACGCCCGGCATGTCCTGATACAGCAAGATGCTGTACGCGCACGCCATCGGGCTCGTAGCGACCAGCAGCCACGCCCACCCCGCCGCCGTCGCGTCCCACGCTGCACGCGCGCCGAAGTACACGCACAACACCAGCAACAGGTAGAAACCGGCCTGGTAGAACTGCGCGAGCACCTGCGACTCGCCGCTGACCCGCCAGATCAGCGCCAGCCCGACGTGCCACAAAGGGGTGTTGTTGAGGGGCAACACGTCGCGGTCGTCAGGCAACAGGGAGAGCGGATCATACGGGATGCGCTCCCAGCTCTCCGTGAACGCGCGCACGTGGCGAACGTGCACGTTCTCGTCGCCCAGGCAGATGTCGCTCACTGCGCCCGCCACGGCTACCAGGACGGCCAGGCATATGCTCGCCCAGACGACGTGGCGGGGCGCCAGCTCGAACCGGCGCGCCTGTTGTGAGTCCGTCGCCTCCATTCCGGCGCTCGCCCTCCCAGCAGCACGGCAAGTGCCCCGCGGCCCCGGACCCCAGGCGGGACGGGAGCCGGAGGCATTCTATCGGCGCCCCGCCCGGGCGTCAACGCTGCCCCCTCCTGGCTCGTCCCCAGTTTTTCGGGGGTTGGTGGGGATTTTCTGGAAAAGGTAAG
>CAZQEQ010000018.1:0-45944 GCA_964592385.1 uncultured candidatus Brocadiaceae bacterium
CACGCGCGCGGGCGCGACGGTCGAGGCGTCCTTCACCTTGTTCAGGACGGTCCGGGCCAGGTCCGCGACTGAATCGAACGGCTGCCCCCAGCCCTTGTATTCATAGACCTGGAGCAGGCCGTCGTCGCGCACCTCCTGCACGCCCACGTGGGCGGACATGGCGGTGGAGCCGTACGAGAAGTCCAGGCCGGCGGTGTTGAGGATGCGCTGGCCGTGCGCGGAGCGCGTCACGCCGCAGGAGTAGAGGTAGCCGTCGTCGGCGTCCAGGCTCAGTTGCAGGCCCTCGTTGCCCATGTCCACCATCTGCCGGGCCGTGACGCGGGGCACGCGGTCGTCGTGCAGGTCGGGCGCGGCCAGGTCGGCGGGGCGGCCGGGGAACTCGAAGCGCGCCTCGTCGCCGAACTGGGCGCTGGCGGCGGCCATCTCGACCAGCCGGGACGGGTCGCGCAGGTCGGTCGTCGAGGCGAAGCCGATTCGGCCCCCGTGGATGACGCGCAGCCCCACGCCGCGCTGCTGGCGGGTGGCGACCTCCTTGAGCCGGTTGTCCTCGAAGTCCACCGAGACGCTCTCGCCGCTCTCCTCATAGACCTCCGCGGCGTCGAACCGCCCGGCGGCCAGCTCGAGCACTTGCTCTGCGCTCCGATCCTTCATCTCAATCCCTCATTCCGTTGAAACCACGACGACATCCGCCGTACGGCGGACACCACGAAGGACGAAGGTCAAAGGACACGTCGGAAAAGACCGTCCTTCAGCCGCGCGACGTTGAAGTTCACCAGGAAGCCGAGCCGACAGTCGCTGAGCTTCATGTAGGTCAGAAGCTGGGCCTCGTGCACGGGGAGCGTCTCCTCGACAGCCTTGAACTCGACAATGATCCGTTCGCCTATCAACAGGTCGAGGCGCACGCCCGCGTCCAACTTCACGCCGCCGTAACAGACCGGGATGTCCACCTGTCGCCGAAAGGGCACCCCTGCCTGCGATAGCTCGTGGCAGACACACGCTTCATACACTGACTCCAGGAGACCGGGCCCAAGAGCTCTATGCACGCGGAACGCCGCCTCGACGAACTGGGCGGCCAGTTGCTCGGTCTCTTCCGGGATCGGTTCAAACATGCCGTCGTTCGACATCAGTCTGATTGTCTCTCGTCGTGCTCGTCGTGACGTTGTGGTTATCTCGGCGTCACCTCCCGCCGATGACGACGTTCCGAATGCGGCAGTGCGGCCCGCCGTCGCCCACGCGCAGGGGGCTCTGCCCGCCCTTGCCGCAGCCGCCCAGCCCGCCCTGCATGTGGAAGTCGTCGCCGACGCGGTCGATGTTCCGGAGCGTCTGGAACACGTTGCCGGTCAGCACCACGTCGCGCACCTTCTCGGCGATCGCCCCGCCCCGGATCCGGTACGCCTCCTCGGAGCTGAAGGTGAACATCTCCATGTTCGTCTGCCCGCCCAGGAAGCCCACGGCGTAGATGCCGTCCTCCGTCTCCGCCAGCATCTGCTCGAACGGCGTCTCCCCGTTCTCCATGAACGTGTTGGTCATGCGCACGATGGGGGGGTGGCGATAGGAGATGGCGCGGGCGTTGCCGGTGGTCTGCTCGCCGAGCCTGGAGGCCGTCTCGCGGTTGTGCAGGCGCCCCGCCAGGACGCCGTCCCGGATGAGTACAGTGCGCGAGCCCGGCACGCCCTCGTCGTCGAACGCGACGAAGCCCGCCTCTCCCTCGATGGACCCGTCGTCGGTGATGTTCAGGATGTCCGGCCCGAAGCGCCGCCCGAGCTTCATGATCTCCCGCAGGCGAGGGTTCTCGTAGAGGAAGTCCGACTCGCTCAGGTGCCCGAACGCCTCGTGCACGAAGACGCCGCAGAGCTTCGGGTCGACGACGACGGTGTAGGTGCCGGCCTCGACGGGCGAGGCGTCGAGCGATTCCAGCGCGCGCCGGACGACCTTCTCGCACGCCTCGTCCATGCGCGTCACTTTGTCGAAGCCGCGCAGGTCGCCGTTGTCCTCGCGCGCCTGCTGGATGTTCGCCCCGTCCACGGCGACGGCGCCCACCACCGCGCCGCAGAAGACGTACTCCTGCTCGATGCAGCTCCCCTCGGAGCTGGCGAAGAGCGTCGTCCCGCGGCCGTCGCGGTAGACCACCCGGCTGCTCTGTATCCGCTCGTGCTCGAGGATGGCCTGGTTGTAGCGATGGCACATGGCCTGCTTGTCCGCCAGGGGCACGTCGGCGGGATCGGTGTCCACCGGTGTCCGGTAAACCTGCCGGACGGGCTCGACGGGCGCGAGCGTGAACTTGCTGCCGTCCACCAGCTCGGCCTGTTCGAGGGCCATGCGGGCGTATTTCTCCATTGCGTCCAGGTCGTTGAAGGTGGCGAATCCCCAGCCGCCGTCCTTCAGCACGCGGACGCAGCCCCCGCGCTGGGTCCGCTCTCCGATGTCCTCCAGCTCCTTGCCCGAGTAATGGACGCTGGTCGAAACGCCCTCCTGGACGCGCACTTCGGCGTAGTCGGCCGGCAGTTTCTGGCACAGATCGAGCAGCCTGTCTTTCATTTCCCTCGGACTCCGTCGGTTGCGGCGGACGCGGCGCGCCGCCGTGCGCGCGAACCGCGAAAGGTTGATTCTCCCACACCCCGCCGGACGGCGCAAGTTTCAGGGCGTGCCGCCCGTGAGGTGTCACGTGAACGCCGGTCGATATCGGGCGCGCCGCCGGTTAAGATGGCCGCAGTGTGAAGGTCCGGGTGAGAGGTGAAGGTGGCAATGGGACTCATCGGATTGCTGGGCGCCCTGCTGACGGCACGGCCTTCGTCATCACGGGCTCGAACGTCACCCTCGATCTCGACGGCCACACGGTGGTCTTCGGCAACAAGACGCCCGAGCAGGCGCGCGGCGTCTGGGCGAACAACGCGGGCAAGGCGACGATCTGCAACGGGCACGTCGTCCAGGGCGGCGACTCGGCGGCCTACAGCGCCGCCGTCGAGAGCCGCTGGCGCGCCGAGGCGACCGAGATCTTCGCCGTCAGCACCGACGTCCATCTCCGGTGCGCCTACCCCGTCAAGTTCCTCGGGAAGGCCGCCGACGCGTCCATACATCATAATCTCCTTTACAGCCGTGTGATCGACATCGAGAGCCGCCACTATCCGGGCAACGACCTGCTCCGCCTGGACATCGCGGGGGGCAACGTCCAGGTGCACGACAACATCCTGACCGAGGGGTGCCACGTCGGCATACGACTGGCGGGGGAGGGGCCGAACGTCGAGGTGCACCACAACGACATCCGGCACCACCAGCAGTACGTGAACGGCTACGCCCTCGCCGCGGCCTGCCCCGGCCTGGACATCCATCACAACAAGGTCACCTCGTGTGGCCGCGGCGTGCATCTGACGCGCGACGGCATCCGCTTTCACGACAACTACCTGGACATCTGCGGCCACCAGCAACTCGACGACATCCCGGCGAAGTCCCGCCCGTTCAAGCACCAGCTTATCGAGCTTCACGGCGTCAAGTTTGAGGGAAGCGGGGTCCGCAACTGCAAGGTCAACGGCAACTTCGTGCGCATCGTGCAGGGACCGCCGCGCGACTCGCGGGGCCAGGGGGAGATCGCCGACAAGGTGAACTCCGGCGTTTACCTGCGTTCAAGGGCGAGCGCCGTCGGCCCCGCCGGGCTCGTGGATGACGCGCAGCGCTGGGAGAAGGACCGCTGGCGGGGCTACTTCGTCCGGTACGCGCCGGGCCTGCCGCCAGTGCAGATCACGGGAAACGACGCGACCGCCCTGTTCGGGCGGTTCGAGGCCGTTCCGCCCGGCGAGTACACGCTCTACATGAAATGGGATTACGTGCCGGCGACGCCCCTCAACGTGGCCTGCTACGATGCCAACGCGATAAACGAGGTACACGGCAACACCTTCGTGGCCCTGACGACGTATGGCGAGACCCGGCACGGCGGCTACGGCCGGTCGGGCCAGTGGGCGTCGCCGCTCCACTTCGTCTCGATGACGGGCGGCCCGGCGCGGCCGAACGCGTACTCCGTCCACATTCACGACAACCGCTTCGTGACCAACGACCTCTTCGCCAGCGCCTCCCAACCGGTGAACATGACCGTAAGGGTCGAGGACAACGTGTTCGAGCTGACCGAGGAGTTCCCCCCGACGGACGGCCGGGAGCCGTTCCGGCAGCTCGGCCCGGACCTCCAGAGGTGCATCATGGCGGGCGGGAACACGTTCGAACCGCAGGGCCATTCAATTATGACCCACGGTCCGCGAGCGCGGTCGTAGCGCCGCCTTCCAGGCGGCATAGCTGCGGGCATCTTGCCCGCAGCTGCACGTTAGACGTGGGCAGGATGCCGGCGCCACAAGGCTTGCGGACAATTGAACGGCCCTGGTTCGAACCGTCCAGCCGTTGACATTCCTTTGCGGCGTTCGTATCATCCCGACGAAGGATTATCACAATACTGGCACTCCGAAGGGTCGCTATGGAAAAGAAGACGCTCCCCCGCCGGTATCTGACCAGGGCGACGCAGACGGCGGCTTTATGCCTGCTCCTCTGGGGCGGCGCAGCCGCCCGGCCGGCGCGAGCCGACGGATGCTTCATCCCCGATGCCGCCTACGAGAAGCTGCCGGCCATCCCGACCCAGCGCGCGCTCCTGCGCCACGACGAAGGCGTCGAGACGCTTATCATCGAGTCCTCCCTGGACGCCGAGGGGCAGGCATTCGGCTGGATGATCCCCCTGCCGGCAGCCCCGACCGAGTTCAGGGAAGTCTCCCCGGGGCTGGTGAAGACGCTCTCCTTCTGCACGCGGCCGGAGATCACCTACGACCTGGGCCTCTACGAGAACGTAACGCTTCTGTTCCTGGTCGCCGCCGTAACGCTGATCGCGTTCGGAGCCATCCTCAGCAGGGCCCGTCCGCCTCTGCGCTGGGCCTTGCTTCTGCTGTGCGTCGTGTTGCTGGGGGGCGTGCTGCTCCTGTCCTCCCTGGGCGGCGCCTTGCCCGCGTCGGCGTTGCCCGCGCCCTGGACGCCGGGGCTCAGGGTACTGGAGACCGTGGACGTCGGCAGCTACGGGTTGACCGTCCTGGAGGCCGATTCGGCCGACGCTCTCGAACAGTGGCTGAAGGATAGCGGCCTGGCGGCGCTGCCGGCCGAAGGGATGCGTATCGTCTCCGACTACGTCGCCGACGGATGGTGTTTCGTCGCGGCCAGGCTCAAGAGGGACGGCGCCGGCCTCAGCACGCCGCACCCGCTGTTGATGAGCTTCCCGACCGCCCAGCCGGTCTATCCCATCCGGCTGACGGCCGTCGCGGGGTCCGAGGTGCTGCTGGAGGTCTTCGTCTGCGCGGAGCAGCGCGCCGAGATGGCGGGCCTGGGCACGGAGTTCTGTGATTCCTTCGAGCGCCGCAGGTATTTCGCGTCGGGCAACCGGCGTTTCTACTACGCGCGCCCATCTCACCTGCCCACCATGTACTACGGTTCGGAGTCCGGGCGATCGATAGCCCACGCCGGGGCGGAGGGCCTGTTCGGACCCGGGTGCGTCCTGACCAGACTGACGGGCCGGCTCGGCCCGGGCGACATGCGGGATGACATCCGGGTCGGCCTGATCCCATTCTCCCCGTGCCGTCGCCGCGTGTGGAGCAGCCCGGGCGCGTGCCAGAGCGGGCTGGGCGTCGCCATGGCGGTCTGGTGCGTGGGGCTTGTCGCCGGGATAGCGGTGAAGCTCAAGAGGATTCGGGCTCCGGGCGGCAGGTCCTACGCCGTACGCTACATCGTGCTTCCGCTGCTCGGTCTCTGCGCGGTCATCCTGGCGGGCACTTACGCCGTGCTGCCCAAAGTACACGTCCGGGCCGAAGAGGCGCCTCGGGTCTGGTATCACAACCTGATGGTCGAGGGGGCGGCGCAGGCACTCATGAACGAGCATCCGGAACTGCTCGACGCCGCGCCCGCCGAACTCGAGCGCGCGCTGACCGAGGGTCTCAGACAGATCAAGAACCCGTTCACGGGGCAGCCCGTCGAGGCCGAGGACTCCCCCGGGAACTTCGCCCTCCAGGTCGAGCCCGAGCCCGCCCTCTGGGTGTTCGAGCAGGACGGCTCCCCCTACGTCATCCCGCTCCGCCCGCCGTCAGGGCCGCAATAGGCCCTGCCCCTGTCGCTTGCCCCACGGACAACCCGTTCAACCCGCCGTGCCGGCCTGCGTGGTCGATCAGAGCCGGGATTGGGCGGCCTTGACACCCATGAGGGACGGGAGTACCGTAGCGCCTCTCGACTCGGGCTGTTTGCCGGAAGGCCGATTTGCAGGCCGTACGTTCTGGAAAGTGGAAGGTGTGCCATGAAGGGAAGTGGGTTTGGGCTTGGTAGTGCGGCAAGGACGATCGTGGCGGCCGTCGCCCTGGCCGTGGTGTTCTCGTGGCAGTTGGCGGCTGCCGGTCAGGCGGCGGAAAACGCCCCGTCGGCCGCGGCGACGGCCGCCGGGGACGTCTGGGCGGCGTCGTTCTCGACCTACGGGCAACCCGCCACCGTGGGTAAGACGGTCGGAGAGAAGCTCCAGGAGTTGTGCAAGGGCCGCAAACCGAGCCTTGTCCTGGTCTTTCAGTTCCTCTGGACGTTCCCGAGCGACCAGGAACGCCAGCTCGCCCTGGACGCCATGGCGGAGAGTTTCGACAAGAAGACCATTTACGGCATTTCCGTCGGTCCACTGTGCGACCTGGCGGGTGCCGAGTCCCAGAACATGGGGGCCATGGCCCTGGGCGGGGACATCCAGCCCACGGCGGTCAACGTGAAGGTCGAGAAGGGGAAGGAGAACGAAGCCTACAAGACGCTGGCGGAGGGTTTGCAGGGCCCGTACACGCAGGCCGCCGGCAAAGGGCGGTTGATCCTCATCCTGGGCGCGTGCGACAAGACGACAAGCAGCAGGGCGATCGTGGACACCTTCCAGAACGTTCTGGGGAAGGATGTCCAGCTCTTCGGCCCCGGCACACCGGGTACGTCCCACTTCTTCCAGGGCGAAGTGCAGGAGAATGCTCTCACGGCGGTCCTGTTGACGGGGAACTTCACGTGCGACTTCGCCACTGCCCTGGCCCCGATGGAGGAGGGCGGGCACCTGGACACGGACAAGATCCTGGCCTCGGCGAAGGAGGCGATGGCCGTCGCCCTGGGCGATAAGAAGGACGACGTCGCGGCGATTCTCGCCGCATCGTACACCACGCGCGGGCACTCCATAAAGGACAGGACGAAGAAGGAGGAGATCCCGGTCACGCAGGCCGCCAGGGAGACGACGGGGGCGCTCATGTTTGTCTGGGACTACGGCTCCGAGATCGCGCATCCGAAGACCGGCGATCCGGCGGTGGCCACGAAAGGCCACATCGCCGTGTGCGTGATCCGGAAGGCCGCGCCACAATCCGGCAAGTGAACTCGGGCGGCCGACGCGAGGCGCCCTCACAGCAAAAGGAGCACTGGAGCCATGACTTACGTGTCCCGGAATCGGACTCTCATCTGCACGGCGCTTTTTCTCTGCGCGCTGACGCCGGCCCTGGCCGCCGACTGGGCGCAGTTCCGCGGGCCGGGAGGCCTGGCCACCGCCGACGACCAGAGCCTGCCCACGAAGTGGGACGCCGAGACGAACATCGCCTGGAAGACGGCGCTGCCGGGACCGGGCGCCTCCTCCCCCATCGTCGTGGGCGACCGCATATTCCTGACCTGCTACACCGGGTACGGCGTGGACAAGAAGACCCCCGGCGAGTACGCGGACCTCGTGATGCACCTCGTGTGCCTGAACCGCGCCGACGGTGCCGTCGCGTGGGAGAAGCCGTTCAAGACCGAAGCGGAAATGCCGCCGATCAGCGTCTATCAAATGGCGCTGCACGGCTACGCCTCGGCCACCCCGGCAGCCGACGCCGACACGGTCTACACGCTCTTCGCGAACGGCGAAGTTGCGGCGTGGGGTTTCGACGGCACGCAGAAGTGGACCAGGAACCTCAACTTCCGCGTGCACCCCTGGGGCGCCGGGGCATCGCCCGTCGTCGCGGGGGACGTGGTGCTCGCGCTGGAGTGCATCGGGGGCGGCGTGCTCGTTGGCCTGAACAAGAAGACCGGCGAAGAAGCCTGGCGCCAGGGGAACATCGACGTGGCGTGGGACACGCCGCTTATCCTCGAGGTCGGCGGCCGCCACGAGGCCGTCGTCAGCGCCAAAGGAGTCATCCTCGCCTTCGACCCCGCCACTGGAACGCCCCTCTGGAAGGCCAAGGGGATTCCTGGCTACCTCTGCCCCAGCCCGGTGACGGCGGACGGCGTGGTCTATGCCATCGGTTGGTCGGCGGCAGGCGAACAGGCAGTGGCCGTAAAGGCCGGCGGTCAGGGCGACGTGACCGCCTCGAACGTGCTCTGGCGCGTGGACAGAGGGAGCTACGTCCCTTCGCCGGTCTATTGGGACGGCCATCTCTACTGGGCGCACGAAAGCAAGGGCAAGGTTTACTGTGTGAACGTGAAGACGGGGCAGCTGGCCTACGAGACCGACCTGGCGCCGAAGCCGGCCTGGATTTACGGCTCGCCCATCGTCGGCGGCGGCAACCTGTACTACGTTGACCGCAACGGCGTCACGTACGTCGTGGCGGCCAGGCCGCAGTTCGAGATCGTCTCGGTCAACACGCTGACGGGCGACGGTGGCACGTTCAACGCCTCCCCCATCGCCAGCGAGGGCCAGCTTCTCATCCGCAGCGACAAGTACCTCTACTGCATCGGGAGCAAGTAGCCCCAACAACCCATTCAACCCGTCGCGGGCGCCAGCAGGGAGGCCATCGTCTCGGCCATGCGTTCGTGCCCCTGCCGGGACAGGTGGAGGCCGTCCACCGTGTTGCCGGGGCCGGCGAGCACGCGCGCGAAGAAGCGCTTCGGGATGAGGATGACGCCGTACTCCTTCGCCAGGCGGCGCTGGGCCCGCCCGTATCCCGCACGCAGCGGCGGCAGGGGCAGCTCGAGCATGACGATCGTGCGCCCCGGCCCGCGCACCCGTTCCAGGAGAGCGTCGAGACCCTCCGAGAACTTTGAGGCCGGTGCGCCCGCGAGCAGGTCGTTCCCGCCGATTTCCAGCACGACGAGCGCGTCGTCCGATTCCACCCTGTCGGCCTGGTGCAGTGCGCCCGACAGCGTGGCGCCGGGCCGGGCCAGGTTGATCACCTCCGTGCCGGCGAGCCGCGCCCGGAGCAACTGCGGCCACACGATCTCGCGCTCCCTCCGCAGCCCGGCGCTGATCGAGTCTCCGATGACGTAGAGCCTGCGGTAATCGCGCTCCGGGACGCCCGGCGCGAGCCGGTACGGCACCTCCGCCAGCATCGCCCCACAGGACAGCAACACGACCCCGGCCGAGAGCCACCGGCGTGCCGTCGGTCGGCCAGCCGGTTTCAGAGCATCCAGGACAAGCCAGGCGACCACAACGGCAAACCACACGGCGCGGAGCAGCGGCGGCTGCGGCGTGGCCGAGAGCAGGACGAGGATCATCCCGAGCAGTGTGATGGTGCGGCAGGCCACCCGGAGCAGGACGCCCGGCAGCAGCGACGCCAGTGCCGCCGCGAGGATCAGCGCGCCCCCGGAGAAATACGCGTTCCCGCTCACAAAATGATATGCCAGGGACATCATCCCTCCCAACCCATTCAACCACGACGAACACTACGACCACAACGCAGAAGACCGGGGCACAGGTCAAAGAACCCGGCGGGTTGTCCCGTCCTTGAGACGGACCACGTTGAAGTTTATCAGGAATCCCAGGCGCACGTCTGAGAGCCTCAGATAGGTCATCAGTTGCGCCAGATGAAGGTTGGTCAGCTCCTCCACGGCTTTCAGCTCTACGATAATCCGACGGCCGACCAACAGGTCAACTCGGAAACCGGTGGCCAACCGCACCCCGTCATACTCGACCGGAAGGTTGACCTGCCGTTGGAGAGGCACTCCCATCTTGGCTAACTCATGGCACACGCACGCCTCATACACGGACTCCAAGAGACCCGGGCCAAGCGCCCTGTGGGCACGGAACGCCGCCTCGACGAGTTGTGCGGCGAGAGCTTCCGTCTCGGCCGGAATAGGCTCATGTGCGTCGTCCTTCGTCACAGGGCCGTCTTTGTTAACGTCGTGCTCGTTGTGGTCGTCGTGGTTTATCCCGCCGGTGCCGTTTCCTGGACGAGCTCCCGCGCGACGTCGGTCCAGATAGTGAACCGCTCCGGGTGGTGATCGCAGGTGTGCGTGTCCTTCAGGATCATCTCCATCACGCAGCCCTTCGTCACGTCGAGCGCGCGCCGGATGTAGGCGCGGATGCGCTCGGGGCTGAACTCGCCGCACAGGTGCGCCGGGTGTGGCTTCCAGGAGTATATGTAGTCGCCCCCGAGTCTCTCGGCGCATTCCGCCACATCCGCGAACGGCGAGATGGAGATGCGCCGGATGTTGGGTATGGTCAGCACGTCGTCCAGCTTGTGCGTCAGGTCCTCGCAGCAACCGTAGCCGTTCAGGCCGAACGGCTCCAGCAGCCGCTTCTCGTACTGGAGGGAGAACTCCGCGTGCATCTGCGGGGAGACCAGCGCCAGCTCCTGCGCCTCGGCCGAGGCCCACATGTCACAGGGCCGGATGCGCTCGGGATCATAGTCCTCCCTCGGCAGCTCCGTGGTGAACCCGACGCCGCCCGAGGAGTGGTACGTGTAGTCATTGTTCAGGCTGAGCAGGTTCATCTCGACGTACTGCTGGATGCGCCGCCGGTGCCCCTCTTCGAGGATGGCCATGGCCTCGTGGAGGAAGTCCGGCTCGGTGGCCATGTCCATCATGACCTCCTTCAGGCCGCGCAGGCGGCAGTACTGCGCCATCAGGTGGAACGAGACGTGGCTGACGCCCTTGACCTTCACGTCCAGGATATCGCCGAAGAGGTCTTGCGCCCGGGCGAGTCGCCGCTGCGTTTCTTCTTCGTCGTACATGACCTCCGGAAACTGGAGCTTCTTCAAGTCGGCCGGGCTGTGGACCACGGGGTCGTAAGCCCATGCGCCCCGCGCCTCGGTGCTCTCGATGTAGCGCGGCTCCAGCCCCCAGCCCGTGTCCCAAACCATCTTCTGGACGACGTGTTCCTTTCCGCAGACGGTGTCATCGTGGAGGTGCTCGTGGTAGTAAATGCGGCGGCGCAGCTCCCACTCGAAGGCGCGCGCCTCTTTGCCCTGGCAGCGCAGGGCCGAGTCCGGCAGAAGCTCGCCCCAGCCGCCCTCCGGGAAGACCAGGATCATCGGCCGGACGGGCTCCAGGCGGTTGTGCCTGCGCCACAGCTCGCGCCGCTCCTCCATCACGGGCAGGGCGGCGATGTCCCGGACCTGCTCTGCCAATCCGCGCAGCACGTTCCGTTCTTCGACGCTGATGCTCATCGTCACCTCAACGCTCAAGAATCGGCCTTCATCTCAACCACGACGAACACTACGAGCACTACGAACGGCAAGGGCTGGAGGACTCGCCGGGAAAGGCCGTCCTTCAGCCGCGCCACGTTGAAGTTCACCAGAAAACCCAGCCGGCTGCCGGTGAGCTTCATGCAGGTCAGAAGCTGGGCTTCATGCACGGGCAGCGTCTCCTCAACCGCCTTGAGTTCGACAACGATGCGTTCGCCTATAAACAGGTCGAGGCGCAACCCGGCGTCCAGCTTCACCGCCGTAGCGGACCGGAACGTCCACCTGGTGCTGGAACGGCACCCCCGCCTGCGACAGCTCGTGGCAAACGCACGCCTCATACACGGACTCCAGCAGCCCGGGGCCAGGGACATGATTTCTCCCAACGACCCATTCAACCACGACGAACACTACGAGCACAACGCAGAAGACCGGGGCACAGTCCAAAGAACCCGGCGGGTTATCCCGTCCTTGAGACGGACCACGTTGAAGTTTATCAGGAATCCCAGGCGCACGTCTGAGAGCCTCAGATAGGTCATCAGTTGCGCCAGATGAAGGTTGGTCAGCTCCTCCACGGCTTTCAGCTCTACGATAATCCGACGGCCGACCAACAGGTCAACTCGGAAACCGGTGGCCAACCGCACCCCGTCATACTCGACCGGAAGGTTGACCTGCCGTTGGAGAGGCACTCCCATCTTGGCTAACTCATGGCACACGCACGCCTCATACACGGACTCCAAGAGACCCGGGCCAAGCGCCCGGTGGACGCGGAACGCCGCCTCGATGAACCGGGCGGCCAGTTCCTCGGTCTCTTCCGGAATCGGCTCAAACGTCCTGTCGTTCGACATCAGTCCGATTGCCTTTCGTCGTGCTCGTTGTGGTCGTTGTGGTTCCCTTGCCTTTGCCCGTCGCTCAGTACGCCCCGAGTTCCCTGGCCAGCGCGACTATGTTGCGGAAGCCCTCCAGGCTCACGCTGGACGGCACCGAATGGTCCGAGGAGAAGACGTATCCGCCGGATTCTTTCAGCACCGGCAGCGTCCGGCGCATCTCGGCCTCCAGCTTCTCCAGGTCGGTCCAGAGGACGGCGTTCATGCCGCCGTGCAGGACGAGGTCCCGCCCGTATTCCCTCTTGAGCACCACGGGGTCCATGCCGGCCTTGACCTCGAGCGGGTTGAGCGCGTCCAGTCCCATCTCGACCAGCTCGGGCACGAACGGGCGCACGTCCCCGCAGGAGTGCAGCTCGGCCTTGACACCTTTCGCGTGGGCCCACTCGATGGCGCGCCCGTGCGCGGGCTTGAGCAGGTCCCGGTAGGTCTTCATCGAGAAGAACTGGTGCCCCTTGTAGCCCATGTCGTCCGGCCAGCTCACGGCGTCGAACGTGTAGCCGGCCTCCCAGACCATGTCGAGCAGCGCCAGGTCCAGGTCCAGCATGTGGTTGAAGATGTCGGCGCACCAGTCGGGGTCCTCGACCAGCGCGATGAGCACCCTTTCGGTGCCGACCGTCCAGGAGTGGGTCACGTCAAACCCGAACCAGAGCCCCGCCTGGATCCAGCGGCCATCTTCGCGCCACTTCGGGTGGTCCGCCTCCAGGTGCGCCCAGTCGACGCGGTCGCGCGTCGGGGTCATGCGCTCCTTCGCTTCCTGCCAGCTCTCGCGGTCGGTGATGGTGAAGTCGAGGAACTCCGGCGTCGAGGCGGCGTGCTTCCAGTTCCTCAGCGTCGCGCCCCACTGCGTCTTGTGGACCACGTACTCGTCCGTCTCCTCGACGACGCCCCCGGGGTAGCGGGGGCTGTTGTCCACGCCGAGGTAGGCGACGTGGTCGAGGCCGAAGAAGTCCACGAAGCTCACGTCCTCGGGCATCCCCTCCCGCTGCCAGCGCTCGATGGTCGCGGCCCAGGGGGAGTCTATGATGGGCACTCGGTCGGCCTCCCGGTGCGCGAACATCCTCTCGAACCGCTCGTGCGACGTCATTTCGTCCATCTGTGCGGCGTCTCCGCTCGGGAAAAGGCGTTCTCCCGGGATTTTACACGAGGGGGAGGGCGGGAGCGAGTTAACCGGCCTGTGCAGGCGGGGTATCCTGCTGGGGAACCGGCTCAGCGGGCGGGGCTATCCGCGAGAGGCTGGCCTCGTAGAACTCGGCTTCCGCCTCCAGGCCGTGCTCGGCGCAGAAGGCGGCCAGCTTGCGATAGCGTTCCGCCGGGTCGCTCCCGGTCGCCCAGCAGACCTTGGCCATGCACTCCGGGCAGAGCGCCAGGGGGTGCTGGTCGCTCTCGCGCCGGCTGTTGCTCCCGTTCATGCAGCACTCGTAGGCGGTGCAGTGCGCCATGGAGAACATGTGCCCCAGCTCGTGCACGCCGGTCTTCATGGTGCGCAGCAGGCAGAGCCGGAAGGCCTCCTCGCTCTCGTCCGGGTCGCCGTTGCGGTAGATGGACCAGACGCCCACCCGGTCGCGCAGGGACGCCTGGCCGAAGACGAAGTTCCACCCGCGCCCGGGCCACAGGTCGGACGCGGTGAACGCGAGGTAGGCCGCCGCGTCCTCGGGCAGGCGCGGCGCCAGCACGCGCTTCAGCACGTGGGACGTCAGCACCTGCTCCATGCCCCGGAGGGGGTTTCGCCGACGCGCCTTGGCCGGGATGACCGAGAGCGGAATGCCCTCCCGGGTCTTCACAGGCAGGCCGAAGTACAGCCCCATGAACTCTGCCGTCAGAGCCACCACCTCCTGCTGGCGCTCGGTGAACTCGCCGAGAGGCTGGATGTAGATGACCCGCCGCTCCCCGCGCGGCAGGGCGGGGCCCGAGCGGACGTACTGCCGGAAGGTCTGCCCCCGCTCGTGGTGCATGGCCAGCCAGTCGCCGGGCTCCGGTTCGCCCAGGGGCTGGTGCAGCGGCCTGAGCTTGTCCATGATCTCAATCAGCTCTTGCACCTTCGCCGCGTCGTCTCCGGGAGACTGCTGGTCTCCCACCACCAGGAGAGCCACGGCCGCCAGGCCCGCCAGCGTGAACCGTTTCACTGCGGAAGCTCTCCTTGAGGCCGCCTTGAGGCTGCCTTGCGCGCAGGGAGGTCGTGCCTTCGGAACCAGGCTGCGCCCACGTGGCCGCCCACTGCGGACAGAAGGGCGCCGGCGACCGCAATAGCCGCGAGCACGAAGCCGCCCGCGAGCGGTTCCTCGCACGCGCTGGGCAACATCCAGGCTGTGATCGCGAGGCCGACGGCCGCCCCGATGGCCCAATCGGCCGTCCCCACCCGCCAGCCCGCCCAGAACCCGGCGGCAACGTAGGCCAATACCAGCGCCGCACAGAGTGCTGCAAGCGCGAGTTGCCCCAGGCCGACCCACGCGAGCAGAAGCATGGTCCCCAACCCCAGCACTGCGACAGAAGCACAGAAGACCAGAAAGCCCCCCACGAAGGCCATGACCACCGCAGCGGCAAGGTCGAACGCGAAGCCGCCCATGAGGCGCTTGCTCAGGCGGGGGCCGAGGAACCACGCGAGCGCCGCGACGACGATCACCCCGCCCGCTGCCGCGAAGATCCATGGAGACGGTGTGCCCCCTCGCGGCGGGAAGTACCTGGCCTGCAGTCCGCCCCCCACGACGAGGAGGAACAGGAGCACCAGGCATCCTTCGCCGCTCGCGTTGGTATTGATCCTGGGCCTGGACATCGCGGGCGCCTCCTCTCCGTGCAGCGGGAACATCGCCAAATGCATTATACGCGTTCCAGGAGGGGAGCAAGCGGAAGATCGCTTCCGTTGCGAACCGCCCGGCGCGCCGGGCGCAGATGCCCCACAAGGTGCTTTACTGCGCGGGGCGGGTTGCCTTATAATCGCATCATTGCGAGCAGCAGCGGGCCGCACGAGAGGGACGCAACGATGGACGCCTCCGAAGCGAATACATGGAACGTCGGCCAGGCCCTGGCCGGGCGCTACGAGGTCAGGCATTGCCTGCGCTATTCGGCCACGGTCTGCCTGTACCGGGTCTGGGACCGTCGCCGCCAGGAGTCCCGCCTGCTGCTGGGGCCGGGCCTCGGGATGCTGCCGGACGCGGCCGCCGTGCGGTGGTTCGAGGGCTACTGCAAGGCCGTCCTGGCAATCGGGCCGCACCTGAACGTCCTCACGCCGGAGCGCATGGACTACGAGGGCAAGGTGCCTTTCCTGGTCATGCCCGACGCGAGCGGGTTCTTCTGGGATGAGGCGATCCAGAGCGGAAACCTCAGCGAACTGCCCACGATGCTCGGCGTGGCCGTCCAGGTGGCGCGCGGCATCGCGTGGCTCCATGATCAGGGGCAGATCCATTACAACGTCAAACCCGCCAACGTCCTGATCAGCGAGTCGTGGCACTGCCAGGTCTGGAAGTACGGGGAGGCGGAGGCCTACACGCGGGCCTACGCGTCGCCCGAGCAGTTGGCGCACGAGCGCCCGCTGACGCCTGCGACGGACGTCTGGTCGTGGGCCGCCGGCGTGCTGCACATGTTCGTGGGGAAGGTCACGTGGGACTCCGGCCTGAAGGCGCCTACGATCATGCTGCGCTACCGGCGCCACGGGCCGGCCAAGGGGCACCTGCCCCGGATGCCCGAACGGCTGGACCGGCTGCTGGCGCAGTGCTTCAGCACCGACCCCGCCAGACGCCCCGCCGACATGAACGACGTGGCGGCCCAGGTGGACGCGCTCCGCCAGGAGGCCATGCTGCCGGAGGGCGCAAGGGGCGTCCTGGACTGGGTGGCCTTCGAGGCGGAGGCCACGCCCCAGGACACGGGCGAGAAGCCGAAGGACGATGACGACCTGACGTGGCCGGACGAAGAGCCGCCGGACGAGCCCCGCGACGACGCACCCGCCGACGCGAACCGCTGAGGGGAGAGAGCCGTGGAGCAAGATACGCAGTCAGGCCATGGCGAGCGCCCCGGCCTGGCGGCCGCGTGGGTCAGCGACGTGGGCAGGGTGCGGGAGAAGAACGAGGACCGCCTCCTCGTCTCCCTCGACGACGGGCTCTTCGTCGTCTCAGACGGCATGGGCGGAAAGCCCGCCGGCGAAAGGGCCGCCGGCCTGGTGGTCCAGTGGCTTCCGGAGCTGCTGGCCGAGCTGCAGGAAGTCCTGGCCGACCCCACGCCGCGCGAGATGGAGGTCCTGATCAGCGACGCCGTCCTGAAGCTGAACCGCCGCGTCCGCCGGGAGGGCCGCAAAATCACGCAGATGGGCACGATGGGCGCCACGCTCGCCATGGCACTGGCGCGGCAGGCTTACTTCCACGTCGCTCACATGGGCGACAGCCGGGTGTACCTCTTCGAAGGCCGCCGGCTCCATCAACTGACCCACGACCACACGCCCATAGACGTGCTCATACGCCGGGGCGCCATCACGCTGGAGCAGGCCAAGCACCACCCCATGCGCGGCGTCCTGTCGCGCTACATCGGGATGAGAAGCGACCCGGAGGTGGACGTGACCACCATCTCGTGGGAGCGGGGCGACCGAATGCTGCTGTGCAGCGACGGGCTGACCGAGGTGGTCACGGACAACCACATCGAGGGGATATTCGGCAGGCAGGCGGGCCTCCTCCAGACGTGCCAGGACCTCGTAAAAGCGGCCATAAACACGGGCAGCAGGGACAATATAACGGTCGTTATGGCCGAGAATACCGGATAATCGTCACGCCAAGAGCGGTCACGCCCCGCCGGCCTCCGCCATCATGCGCGCGGCGATCTCAGCGGCGCGGTCGAGCTTCGCCAGCCGCTCCTCAATCGAGCACCTGCACTCGCCCGGGACCTCGAAGTTGAACAGCCCCGCGTAGCCCGCGTCGCGCAGCCCGCGGGTCACGCCGTCCCAGTCCACCGTCCCGCCGTCGAACGGCAGCAGGTGCTGGTCGCCGGTGCCGTCGTTGTCGGCTATGTGCAGCGCCTTCAGGCGGGGCCCGGCCTCGACGATGAAGTCGTAGTCGCTCTGCCCCTGCTCGGGCGAGCGGTGCCTGCCCAGGCTCAGGTGGCCGGTGTCAAGGCAGATGGCCAGGTTGTCGGCACCGACGGCCTCGATCAGGCGCAGGAGCCTCCCGGCGTTCACGCCGTTCTCCAGGCAGATGGTCGTCGGCCCGCCGGCGGCATGGCCGGTCAGGAGCCGCAGCGCCTGCACGTTCAGGTCGAACAGTTCGGCGTCCGAGAGGGGCCCGCCCTCGACCTGGCCGCCCGGGTGCAGCACGCCGGCCCTTATCTCCAGCGCGGCGAACAGGTCGAGCCAGCGCCGCAGCTCCGCCAGCTCCGCCTCGCGCGCCGGCCCCGGCGGCAGGGCGATGGTCGCGCTCAGCTTCAGGTGGCCCTGCGGCAGGCGCACGCCCAGCCCGGCGCAGAAGCGCAGGAACTCCGCGCCGACCTCCGCCGGCTCGCCCCGCGCCAGGAGCGCCGCCGAATGCTCATTCGAGAACTCCAGGTGCGTCCAGCCCGCCCCCGCGAAGAGCCGCACGGCCTCCTCCGGCGACAGGTCGTGGAAGTAGCTCGTCCACATGCTCTTGTCCATCTCGTCTCCCTTGCCGGCTCGCCGCGAAGCCTCGCCCTCACCGGTACTCGATGACCACGCTCCGGGCGCCGACGCCCTGAAGCTCGAAATCCACGTAGCGCGACGACTCGACCGCCTTGTTCTCGAAGGGCACCCCCGCGCCGTCGCAGGTCACGGACGCGGCCCCGCGCGCCCCCTCGGGCAGCAGGACGTGGCACTGGAAGCGCCCGCCGCTGCCCGTCAGGTCCAGGAGTATCCTCTTGCCTCTCGCGCCATGGCGGTACCGGTAGGCCGCGTAGCCCCTGGACTCGGGGTAGCAGATGCTCACGTCTGCGCTGTCCCGGCCGGCGGCGGTCCAGCGGGGCGCGACGGCGGCGACGGCGAACGCCGCGCCCCTGTCCACCACGCCCGCCAGTCCCTCGACCAGCGCGTACACCACGGCCCCTGCGCCCCAGTTGTCCGGTATGCCGTAGGAGATCGGCGACGGCTCGAAGTAGACGGCCGCGCTCGACAGCGTGATGCCGGCCACGAGCAGGATGCCGCCCTGCGCCGGCGCCTTCAGCTCGATGTGGTCCATCGGCGTGTCGGGGTGGGGGTTGTCCCAGCCGTAGGCCACCAGGCCCACGTTCGCGAACGCCGCATTCGGCCCCCACCAGGCCAGCCGGGCCGGCCCGGTGTCGTGCGGCATCCACCAGCCGGTGATCTCCTCGCCGACGCGCAGGTAGACGCCCTCGCGCGTGCCGTCGCTGTAATGGATCACGTACTCGCCGGCCACGCCGCCGGTGTTGCTGGCGCCGTGCAGGAAGTAGAGGGAGCCCGCCTTCCGGCCGCCCAGGTCCAGAACGGCGTGCTCGACGAACGGCTCCCCCCTGAAGGAAAGCGCCAGGCAGGCGCGCCTGTCGTTCTGCGCGGGGTCGATAACGTCAAACGGCACGCCGCAGAAGGTCTGCCGCCCGACGGGGATGCCGCGCAGGTCGTTTTCCGGGTACTCCAGGGTCCAGCCGCGCCCCGGCGTATCGCCGTGGAAGTCCACGTTCGCCGGCGCACGCAGGTCCAGCGTCGTGAAGGTCCGCTCGGGCTCCTCGACCTTGAAGCCCCTGAACGTGCAGTGCAGGTAATCGCCGTGGCGCCGGGCGAGTTCGAGCACGCGCTCCAGGATGTCCGCGCCGTAACTCTCGAAACCGTGCTCGAACGCCCCGTGGGCCAGCTCGCCCGCCACGATGCTCAGCACGCCGCCGTTCATGTACTCGCCCTCAAGCTTGTCGAAGCCCCTCTTGAACCACGGGTAGATGGCGTACCACTCGCCGGGCGAGCCGGGCGGCAGGTCCTCGCGGATGCGCATGTACTCCCGGATGATGGCCACGCACTGCTCGTGGGTGATGCCCCGGTTCAGGCTGTAGCTGTTGGACAGGCTCATCTGCTCCGACTCGTCCACGCCGAGGTCGAGCTCCTCAGGCTCCTCGGCCACGCGGTGGCGATAGAAGCGGCCGTTCCAGGCGATCCTGTCGAGCCGCTCCTTGATTTTCCGCCCGAGCGCGCGGTACTGCTCCGCCTCGTCGGCCTGGCCCACCTCGCCGTACATCTCGGCCATCTGGTTGCACGCCGCAAGGAACCCCGTGTTGTCGCCGTACATGATGCCGAACGGCGTCTTCGGCCCGACGACCATCGTGTGGCCGTAGATTGCGGCGTAATCGGCCACCTGGAAGTCCCAGGTGTCTATCGTGTAGCCGCGCTTGACCAGGCCGTACTTCTCCGACCAGCGGTAGCGGTCGGTCTGGTAGTAGCGGAGCGCGCTGTCCGCCTTCGGCAGCGCCGCCTTCATCCATTCCGTGTCGCCGGTCGCCTTCCAGGTGAAGTAGATGCCCTCCACGAGCAGGTACTCGACGTCCGCCTCGACGGGGATGCGCTTAAGCTCGAACCGCCCGTCGCAGATCGGCCGGATGAACTCCGGGGCGAAGCGGTAGTCCCAGTAGTTGGGGCGCGGCTCGCGGACATAGATGTTGTCCCAGATCATCCCGTTCTCGCACTGGGTGTCCAGGTAGAGGTCAATGCCCGGCTTCAGGTTGTCGTGGAAGTACTTGTTGCCCTTCATGGTGTGGACGTGGTCGCGCAGCCAGCAGACGAAGTAGGAGTACATCTTGCCGTCCACGGGCGCCATCTGCTGGGCGCCGCCCCGGTTCATGGTGTAGTCGAGCGTCCGCAGCAGCTCGCCGAACGTGCCGCCCCCGTCGTTGATCTCCGTGCGGCAGTCCACGCTGAACAGGGCGCGCTCCAGCTCCCGCCCCTCGGCATCGAGCAGGATCGCCGCATGCGCGCCCAGCGCGCCCGCCGCCGTGAACACGGCCTCGCCGCCCTCGACGGGCCGGCGGGCGTACTCGCGGTGCGCCCCGTCCAGCACGACAAGGGTTCGTGCCGCAGCGTCCCCTCCGGCCGAGACCTTCACCTGATCCAGCGGCCGGACAAACGTGCTCTTCCGCTCCGTCAATGGCGTCACCTGCATGGCCCTGCCCTCCGCGCACCGTCCCCCGGTGAATGAGCCCCGACATTACCACGCCCCCGCGCCGCCGGCAACTCCCGACGGCACGGGGATTACCACCTTGCTCTCCCGCCGAGTGTGACCTACAATGACGGCGGCCGGCAGATCCGCCGCGCCCCGCGGGAGGGATCCGACCATGACGGAACCCGCCGAGACGAAGTCCTGCCGCACCTGCTACGGCCAGATGGACGCCCGCGCCCGCCGCTGCCCCCACTGCGGCCAGTGGAACACGAAATGGGCGTTCCTTTACAGCCCTCCCTTCCTCACTGCGAGTGCCTACGTCTTCGGCATCGCGTTCTTCGGCCTGTTTGCCGTGAAGTGTCTGGGGTTCTCTGCAGCGCGTGATTTCGCCGACTACAAGGATCAACTGGTGGTCAGCGAGTCGCGCATGGTCTTCGGAGAGGACGAGTGGGGGCCGACGTGCTCCGTGGTCGGCCAGGTCAGGAACAACAGCCGCTTCACCTGGGAACACGTCGAGATAGACGCGATGTTCCTCGATGAGGCCGGCAAGCTGGTGGACGTGGCGTCGGCCTCGGCCTTCGGCGAGCACATCCTGCCGGGCGGTGAGAGAGGCTTCAAGGCGGAGACGAGGGCGGCTCTGCCCCCCGAGCAGTACGCGTCCTACAAGGTGCACGTAAGGTGGGCGCGCGATCCGGGGCGTTGGTGACGGCCCGGTCGACGACGTAACGGCCTCGACGGAAGCAACGAGGAGCATTTGCTGAGATGGCGGAAACGAGCGCCACGAAGCTCTGCAAGTTCTGCTACATGCCGATCGACCGGCGGGCCCGCAGGTGTCCTCACTGCCGTGCGCCGCTCCCCCGCCTTAGCTGGCGTGCCCTGCCCGTGGGCCTCGCATTGGTCCTGATTCTCCTTGTGCAAGCGCTGTTCCTCCGGTGGGTCGAAGGCATCTTCTCCCCCGAGCGGGTGGTCCGATACGCCGGCCAGATTCGGATCGCCGAGTCCCGCATGTTGTTCGGCACGTCGGAGGAGGGGCCGACGGTCTACGTGGTCGGCAGGGCCATGAACGAGTCCGACGTGGCGTGGACGACCCCGCAGTTCGAAGTGCGGTTCCTTGACCGCCAGGGCGAGCTTCTGGACGTGGCGGAGGAGAAGTCCTACCTGTCTACCGTCGCGCCGCGCGGGCAGATCGCCTTCAAGGTCGAGGCGCCCGCCGAGCGGCCGGTGGAGGATTACGCCTCTTACGAGGTCCGCGTCCGCTCCGCCGAGCACGACCGGTGGCCGTTCTGACGGACTCAACGCCCCTCGCCCTATCCCCCTCCCTGAGGGAGGGGGAGAAGGGGGAGGGTCAGTGCTCGGTGTTCCCAGGGCCATTCAAGTGTCTGCACGCCTTGTGGCGCCGGCATCCTGCCGGCTTGGACGTGGGCACGCCTCGGCGCGTAAACATCTCTGCCCACGGCCTTGCGCAAAGCTGCGCTGCGAGTATGGACCCGGGCCCCGGCCGGCAGTTGAATGAGAGTGCGCGCGAGGCTTGACAGGCCGGCCATACGGCCATACGATTCAGGCCCGCCCGCAAGACAGGGAGGCCTTGGATTTGGAGCGCTTCTCCGAACTGAACCCCGTCGTCCAGGCGCTCATTGCGACGCTGGGCACCTGGTTCGTGACGGCCCTCGGGGCGGGCCTCGTGATCTTCACGAAGAAGCTGTCCCGGCGATACCTGGACGCCTCGCTCGGCATGGCCGCCGGCGTGATGATGGCCGCCAGTTGCTGGAGCCTCCTCATACCCTCGATTGAGATGAGCCAGACGCTCGGCTACGGGCGCCTGATGTGGCTGCCGCCGCTCGTGGGGTTCCTGTTGGGGGCGGGGTTCCTCCGTGTCACGGACTGGATTCTGCCGCACATCCATCCGCGCGCCGAGGCGGCGGAGGGTGTCCCGACCGCCTGGCGGCGCAGCACGCTGCTGGTGCTGGCGATAACGCTGCACAACATCCCCGAGGGGCTGGCCGTCGGCGTCGCGTTCGGGGGTATGGCACACCTGGCCGGCGCCGAGAGGGCCGCCCAGCTCGGGGCGGCCGTCGCGCTGGCGGTCGGCATCGGCCTCCAGAACTTCCCCGAGGGAACCGCCGTCTCGCTGCCCCTGCGGCGCGAGGGCATGGGCCGCCTCAAGGCGCTCTGGTACGGCCAGCTCTCCGGCGCGGTGGAGCCCGTGGCCGGCGTGCTCGGCGCCGGGCTGGTCATGGCCGTCGAGCCCGTGCTGCCCTACGCGCTCGCCTTCGCCGCGGGCGCCATGATATTCGTCGTGGCGGAGGAGCTGATCCCGGAGTCGCAGTCAGAGGGCAACGTTGACCTGGCGACGATGGGGGTTATCGTGGGCTTCGCCGTCATGATGACCCTGGACGTCGCCCTGGGCTGAGTCAGGGGACGGGCACCGGGGCCTCCAGCCGGGCGACGCGGGCCTCGAGGGTGCGGACCTTCCTGCCCAGGCGGACCAGCCAGATGCCCCCCACCAGAACGACGACGACCAGCGCGATGCCCAGGACGAACCCGGTCGAGACGCGCCGCTCCGCCGCGCCGCTGACGGCGGCCAGGATGCGCCGCTCGGCCTTCTCGTCGGGCGGGGCGGACCGGTGGGTGGCGTAGGGATAGTGCTCCCCAAGGGGCGGCACGACGGCGGGGGACTTTGCCTTCCTGGACCGTTTCCGCGAGCGGGGCTTCTCCTTCTTCGCGGCGTCGCCCTCGCCGGCGGCGTCTGCGGAGGCGTTGAAGAGCGTCCCGGCGCGCGTTTGGGGCGCGTTTCGGGCCGGTTCCTGCCGGCTTCCGGGGGGCTTGGCTTTCAGGCTGGGGCGTTCGGGCAGGTCGTCATCGGGCCGATGAAGAACCGGCTCGGCGGCCTCAGGCTCGCCGGCGACAGTCTTCTGTGTGCGGGTTCTCTTGGCCATCCAAGCACTTCCAGCAAAACGAGTTCAGCGCGGAGCACGCCGAGAACGCCGAGGAGACAATAAAGCTGCCGAAAACCTTGTTTCTTGAACCGTCTCTGCGTTCTCAGCGGTTCATTCTGTTAGAGCCTTCAAGTCCTGGTCCCCTGGCGTCAACCTTCATCCGGCCATCGAGTAAGGCCGGCCCGGAGGCAACTCCGCGAACCGGCCGACCGGCCCCATCGGCAGGCGGTACCGCACCTCCATGGCTATCACCTCGTCCGCCAGCGCCCGGTAGTCCTCGGCGCCGTGGCACGTCGGGTCGTAAGCGACGATGGGCTGCCCGAACCCGGGTGCCTCGGCCAGCCGGATGTTCTTGCGGATGAGCGTGCGGAAGACCCGCGCGCCGAAGTGCCCCTTGATGTCGTCCAGTATCTCCTGCGCCAGGCAGGTGCGCGCGTCGTGCATGCAGGCGATGACGCCGGTGATGCGCGGCCCCCGCTTGAGGTACTTCTGCACGCGGCCGACCGTGTCCAGCAGCTTGCCCAGGCCCTGGAGCGCGAAAAACTCCGTCTGGAGCGGGATGAAGATCTCCTCCACGGCGCAGACGGCGTTGATCGTCAGCAGCCCCAGGGACGGCGGCGAGTCAATCAGCACGTAATCGAACCCCGGCGGCAGCCCGTCCACGATCCGGCGCAGGATGGTGAGCCGCCCCGGCCGATCGGCCAGCTCGACTCCGAGCCCGGCCAGGTCAATGGTCGCGGGGATAAGGCTGAGCCGTTCGACCCCGGTCGGGCCGATGGAGGCGGCCAGGTCCGTCTCACCCCGCACCAGCGTGTAGAGCGAGGGCTCCTCGCCGGAGCGCTCGACGCCGAAGTGCAGGGAGAGGTTGGCCTGGGGGTCGGCGTCGATCAGGAGCACGCTGCGTCCGCGCTCGGCCAGGCAGGCGCCCAGGTTGGCCACGGTCGTCGTCTTACCGACGCCGCCCTTCTGGTTGATCACGACGATGCTTCTCACGGCGGATGCCTCCCTCGCGTCCGGGCCAAACGGCGCAACGGGTACATGAGAAGCCAGCGCGTGCGGGGGATTCAAGGCCCAGGGATTGAAATGGCCCTCGGCTTTGCGTTATCGTATCAACAGGGCCGGATGGCGCCCCGCAGGGGCGGGCCGACCGCGGCACACGGGGCATTGTGTATGTCCTTGCAAGAAAACGAGTTAGGACTCGCCACGCCACTGACGGAGGAGGTGCTCCCGAGCACGCTCGATGACCTGCCCCCGCAGGGGGGCGGCGACGAGCAGCGAACCCGAAAGATGGCAGAAAAAACCCCATTGGAATCCCGCAAGCGGCTGACGGCCCAGGACATGGCGCGCCAGCAGCGCGAGATCAGCATCAGCGAGTTCTTCACCAAGAACCGTCACCTGCTCGGCTTCGACAATCCGAAGCGCGCGCTCCTGACCACCGTCAAGGAGGCGGTGGACAACTCGCTGGACGCCTGCGAGGAGGCCGGCATACTGCCGGAGGTCTGGGTGGAGGTCGCCGGCGATCCGAACGGGGACCGCTTCCGCGTCAAGGTCCGCGACAACGGCCCGGGGATCGTCAAGAAGCAGATACCGCGCATCTTCGGCAAGCTGCTTTACGGCAGCAAGTTCCACCGGCTCAAGATGAGCCGCGGCCAGCAGGGAATCGGCATCAGCGCCGCCGGCATGTACGGCCACCTGACCACGGGCAAACCGGTCACCATCCGCAGCCGGACCGCGCCCGACCAGCCGGCCCACTACTACCAGGTGATCGTCAACACCACGGACAACGAGCCGAAGATCGTCAAGGAAGAGGAGATCGAGTGGGCCGCCGAGCAGGGCACGCAGGTGGAGATCGAACTGGAGGGCACGTTCCAGCGCGGCAAGTGGAGCGTTGACGAGTACCTGGAGCAGACCGCCACCGCCAACCCGCACGTGCGCATGCACTACGTCGCGCCGGACGGCAAGAAGACGGAGTTCGAGCCGGCGACCGAAATCCTGCCGCCGGAGCCGAAGGAGATAAAGCCCCACCCCTACGGCATCGAGCTGGGCGCGCTGATAAAGATGCTCCACGAGACCAAGCGGCACAAGCTGAAGTCCTTCCTGCAGTCGGACTTCTGCCGCGTCAGCGCGCGCGCCGCGCTGGAAATCTGCGAGACGGCGGGCATCTATGAGAACGCCCGCCCGAAACGCGTCGCCCAGAAAGAGGCCGAGCAACTGTTGAAGGCCATCCGCCAGACGAAGCTGCGCAACCCGCCGATGGACTGCATCTGCCCGATCGGCAAGGAGCTGATCGAGGCCGGGATGCGCAAGGAGTACGACGCCCAGTTCTACTCCACCGTCACGCGGTCCCCGTCCGTTTACAGGGGCATTCCCTTCATGGTCGAGGCGGGCCTGGCTTACGGCGGTGAGATGAAGAACGGCACGTCGGCGAAGCTGATGCGGTTCGCCAACCGCGTGCCGCTGCTCTACAACGGCGGCGCGTGTGTGACCTCGCGGGCGGTCGCCGAGGTCAACTGGCGCCAGTACGGCGTCGAGCAGTCCAACGGCAGCCTGCCGACCGGCCCGCTGCTGATCCTGGTGCACATCGCCAGCCCGTGGGTGCCCTTCACCAGCGAGAGCAAGGAGGCGGTGGCCTTCTACCCCGAGATCGAAAAGGAGATCGTCCTCGCCCTCCAGGAATGCTCCCGCGAACTGCGCCGTTTCCTGAGCCGCCGCAAGCGCCGCGCCGAGGAGCAGCGCAAGCGCGACTACATCGAGAAGTACATCCCGCACATCGGCGAGGCCCTCCAGGAAATCCTCGGCTTCGGCGACGGCGAGCGCGAGAAGCTCGTCTCCGACCTGACCGACGTCCTCGAACGCAGCCGCACCGACTGACTCCCCCCTCGCTTACTTGACCTGCCCGGCACCAGACTGTAGAACGCTCCCCGAGCAATCGCGTGCATCCATCTGTTGCCTGCGACGGGGAACGCGCAGCCGGGGAGCGAGACCATGCCGGACGACTGCTGGTCGGTCACGGAAGAGGGTTACCTGGAGAGCGCCGGGGCGGCAGTGCTGGCCTTCCACGGCATATACCCGCAGGGCAAGCAGGGCGGCGTCGAGATCATCCAGCACGGCGAACGCATCGCGACCTGCGGTGATGTGCGCGCGCATCCCCGCTGGTGGCGGCCCGCGGGCTACTCGCGGCTCGTCGAGCGGCGTCCCGACCCCGACGGCGCGGGGATCGAGGTGCGGCTCGAGCACCCCGAACTCGACCTGCCCTACGCCGTCCGCCTCCGGGGCGAGGGCGAGGCAGTCCGCCTGACCGTTGAGCTGGACCGGCCGCTGGCCTCGCCCGAAGACGAGCCCGGGTTCTGCCTGGACCTCTACCCGCCCGCGTACTTCGGGAAGACTTTCCACCTGGACGGCGCGAGCGGCGTCTTCCCCCGCGAGCCGAACCGGCCGACAGATGCGGGGCCGGACTGGCACCCGCTCGCCACCCCGATGGCCTGCGGGCGGCGCCTGGTCATCGCGCCCGAGGACCCGCTCCGGCGGATGGTCATCGAGGGCGTCGGCTGCGAGCTGGCCCTGCTGGACGGGCGCAAGGGCGACGAGGAGATGTGGTTCACCGTCTGCACCTTCATCCCTGCGGGTGCGGCCGGGCGCGCCGTCGAATGGCTCATCACGCCGCACCAGGCTGACGGCTGGCGCCGGGAGCCGGCGATCGCCGTCTCGCAGGTCGGGTATCACCCCGACCAGGCGAAGCGCGCCGTGATCGAACTCGACCCGCGCGAGCGCGACATGGGCCGGGCCTGCCTGCTGCGGGTCGAGCCGGACGGGGGCTGCGCGCCGGTCCTGGAGCGGCCGGTGGAGGATTGGGGCGAGTTCCTCAAGTGCCGGTACGGCATCTTCGACTTCACCGACGTGCGGGAGCCTGGGATCTACCTGATCCAGTGCGCCGGCCGGTCAGCCGGGCCGTTCCGCATCGGGCCGGACGTGTATCGAGAGGGCGTCTGGCAGCCAACGCTGGAGTATTACTTCCCTGTGCAGATGTGCCACGTGGCGGTCTGGAACGGCCTGCGGATCTGGCACGGCGCCTGCCACCTGGACGACGCGCTTCAGGCCCCCACCTCGCACGAACACTTCGACGGTTACCGCCAGGGGCCGACGACCGACACGCAGTACGAGCCCTTCGAGCACATTCCCGGACTCGGCATCGGCGGCTGGCACGACGCCGGCGACACGGACCTGGCGGCCGGCTCGCAGGCCCGGACGGTCCACGCGCTGGCCCTGGCGCGCGAGGAGTTCGGCGCCGACGTGGACCGCACGACCGTCCGCCCGGACGAGCGGCTCGTGCTGATGCACCTGCCCGACGGGAAGCCCGACATCCTCCAGCAGGTCGCCTGGGGAGCCGAGTGCCTGCTGGGCGGCTACCGGGCCGCCGGCCACAGCTTCTGCGGCATCATCGCCGGCGACGAGCGGTCCTACTACCAGCGCGGCGAAGTGGCCAGCATGACCGACAACCTCGTGTACGACCCGTCGCTGGCACCCGACGAACGGACCGGCACGCACTCGGGCCGGCGCGACGACCGCTGGGCCTTCACCAACCGGGACACCGGGCTGGAGTACCACGTCGCTGCCGCCCTCGCCGCGGCCTCCCGCGCCTTGAAGGGATACGACGATCCCCTCGCACAGGAATGCCTGGAGACCGCCCTCGGCGCGTGGGAATACGAGCAGGGCCACCCGCCGGCCAGGCACCGAAGCGGCTACGTCCCCGCCGGCCCGCAGGCCGAGCAGGTCGTCGCCGCGGCGGAGCTCCTGGTAACCACCGGCGAGGCGGCCTTCGCCGACCGGCTGGTCGCCCTCCTTCCCGTCATCGGGGACCACGTCGCCGCGACGGCGTGGGCCGTCGCGCGCGCCCTGCCGCAGGTAGATGACGAGGCGTTCAGCGGCGCAGTGCGCGGACTGCTGGAGGGCTACGCGCGCGAGGTGGAGCGCGAGCTGGCCGGGAACCCGTTCGGCGTCCAGTGGCGTCCGCACATCTGGGGGGTCGCCTGGCAGATACTCGACTTCGCGCGCCGGCACTACTACCTGGTGCGCGCCTTCCCGGACCTGTTCGACCGCGAGGCGCTGCTGTCCGTGCTCAGCTACGTCCTCGGCTGCCACCCGGCGGGCAACCTGTCCCTGGTCTCGGGCGTCGGGGCCAGGTCGGCGACGGTGACGTTCGGCATCAACCGGGCGAGCTGGTCCTACGTGCCGGGCGGCGTGGTTTCGGGGCCCAACCTTGTGCGGCCGCACTTCGTTGAGTTCAAAGAGGACTACCCGTTCCTGTGGCAGCAGTCGGAGAACGTCATCCCCGGGGGCGCGAGCTACGTCTTCTGCGTGCTGGCCGCCGACGCGCTGCTGACGGACGCCTGACGCCGCCGGGGGTGCTGCCTGTCTCGTCTCACCACTGGCGGTACTTGTTGGGGTTGTAGCCCCAGCGGTCACTGACGCAGCGGTATAGCGGCGAGGGCTCGAACCCATCCAGCGACGCGACGGCCGCCTGCGGGACGGAGACGACCACGTTATCGAACCAGACGGGATGCCCGTAGCTGCCGAGCCCAACACGCCCGTCCGAGTAAGCGACGCCGCCCTGGACGCGCTGCTTGCGGGGCAGGCCGCCGAGCTGCAGCGCGCGCCGCCCGTCAACGTAGAGTTCCACGGTCGTCCCGACCACCTCGGCGACGACGCGATGCCACCGCTCATCGTCGAGCACGACGACGGGGTCGCCCTCGGCCCCGCCGACAAGGGACTTGCGCCACTGCCCCTGCGAGATGTCGGCCATGCGCAGGCCGTCCTGGGAGAGCTGGATGAAGAAGTGGTTCTCGGCGTCCTGGAAGTCCAGCAGGACGATGGGGCTCTTCTCCGCCTCGCCGCGGGTGTCGAACTCGATCCGGTAGTCCTTCAGCGCCCTCTCGTAAACGAAGGCCGACCGGCCGGGGCCGCCGACCTGCTTGTGCAGCCGGCCGTCCTCGACGCGCCACGGTCCGGAGACCGACTGCCAGCCCTGCGCCTGGCCGTCCTCGAAGTCCTCCGTGACGATCGGCACCCACTCGACGGTCCGCGACGTGGGGACCAGCGACAGGCGCTCGGCGCTGCGGGCGCCGGCGTTCAGCAGCAGCGCGTTGAGCACGCGCAGGGACTTCTGGTAGGCCACCGTGAAGGCCCGGTCGAGATCCTCGCGCTCCTCTCTGAACTGGAGCGGGTCCACCTGGCAGAGGACGCAGCGGCCCTCGCCGAAGGGGACGACCGCCAGGACGCCCGTATCGAGGACGAATACCCCGTCGGCCCGGGGCTGCACGGCCGTCACGTCGTAGGGCCGCCGCCAGTAGAAGTCGCCCGCGCCGAGCCCTTCGAGCAGCGGATGGCGCCCCGGAAGTAGCGTCCGGCCGACCTTCGTCGGCGCGGCTGACACGGGGAACGGGAGCCAGTCGCCGGCGGCGCCGGCGAGGGAGATGCATAGTCCGCCGGCCCGCACGAACCGCTCGACGGCCGCCTTCTGCGGCAGGGCGGCCGCCGCGTCGCCCACCACCAGCACCGTATCATCGGGCGAGAGCGCCGCCGGGTCGCCGGCCGGCTTGTGCTCGTAGCCCAGCAGTTCCAGCGCCTCCCGGGCGCCGTCGTCCCCGATGACAGCGACCGCCTTCGCGGCGGGCGCGGGCCGGGCCAGGTAGCGCAGCAGGTTGTCAACGATCCGGGTGGCGGCCGGGTCGGAGCCGTAACGGGAAGTCACGTCGAGCTGACAGAACACGACAGTCCCCCGGCCCTCGAACGCCTCGACCAGCGGCGCGCTCTCCATGTCGAAGCCGCAGCTCAGGACGGCGCGCGCGTTGCCCAGGTGCGGCTTGCGCATGACGTAAGTGGACACGATGCCCCGGTTGCCCCAGTGCCAGAACTCCTCGGGGTAGGCGCGCTCGGTCTCGGGCGCCGGCTCGGGGTAGGGCTCGCAGAAGTCCGACTCGCCGCGCCAGTTGACCAGGTCCGCCGGCGCGAGACCTTCCAGCGCCGGGTGGCCGGGCGCGGCGGCGAAGGTGTAGCGCTCGTAGGTGTCGTCGAGGACCCCGCCGAGCAGGCCGTCGGGCGTCTGCTCCAGGCAGAGGACGTTCAGGCCGTCCCGCACGGCCGGCAGCAGATCGCCGGCGTCAACGTCTGGCGTGAGGGAACCACGTCCGATCACCAGCATCCGCGAGCCCGCGGCCTCGGCGGCCGTCGCCACGCGGTGCGCGCTGACGCCCGCGCGTTCCAACATCCGGGCCGCGCCGCCCTGCGAGTCAAGGAGCGCCACGCCCTGGACCGCCCCGGCGCGCTCGACGGGGAAGAACTGGAGCGCGAAGGCGTCCTGCGCCATCTCGACCGCGTCGCACTCGGGCCGGAGGCGTATCTCGGCCTCCGTGCGCTCCCCCACGTCGGGCGCGCGGAAGGACACCTCTCGGAAGGCGACGGTCCCCGCACCGACCGGTATGTTCTCCGACCCGCCCGCGATGCGGCGGTCGCCGCTCACGCACTCCCAGTCCACCCGGACCGTCGCGTCCTCGAAGAGGTCGTTGACGACCACGACCTGCTTGCGCACGGTCTCGCCGGCGAAGTAGGCGTGGTCCTTCAGGGAGAAGTCCGGGTGGCCGCCGACATAGACCAGCACGGGCGACCACGCGTCGCGCGTGACCTGATAGACCTCGTTGGGCTTTTCCATCGGCGCGGGCTCGAAGCAGCGGTCGGACTTCGGCCCGGGGGTTTTCAGGTTGCCCCAGGCGGGCTGCGGCTGCGCGCGGCCGGAGAAGCTGCTCACCAGGTGGCCGTAGCCGCCGCCCGTGATGCCGAACGCACCGATGCACGATACGCCGTACGTGCGCCAGGAGCGGAACGTGCCGCGTATGAAGCGCGCGGAGACCTCGCGCACGACCCGGGCGGGGTCGCCGTCGGCGTCGCGGCAGTTGAACGAGTCGGCCAGCAGCCGCTCCGACATGCCGTAGGCGGCCTCGCCGAGGTAGCGCGCCCCGTGCTCCAGGTGGAGCGACATCTTGTCCTTCTCGCCCCAGCCGTAAACGTTGGCGTCCCGCGCGTCAACGTCGCTCCAGGAGAAGGAGAACGGGAAGCAGAGCTCGGCGCAGAACAGGGCCACGCGCCGGCGCGCGCTCCAGGCGCTCGGCCAGTCCTCGCGCTCCTGGAGCGGGACGCCGAAGCCGAGGTAGGGCAGGTTGCACCAGGTCGCGCCGACGTTGCCGTCCCCGTAATGGATGATGAGCCGCGTCGGGTCGAGGGCGCGGATATGCTCCTCGTGCGCGAGCATCTCCTCGCGGCGCCCTTCGAGCCAGGCCGGGAAGTAGTCCTCGCCCATCTTCCCCGGCTGGCAGACCCACGTGTGCAGCGTCTTCCACGTGTCCGTGCTCCAGGCGATAACGGACGGATGGTTGAACAGCAGCCGGATGTTCTCCGGCGAAGCGGCTTCCCAGCCGGGCACCCAGAACATGCCGACCTCGTCGCACGCCTCGGCCAGCCGCTCCCTGCCCGCCCATTGCGAGGCGGCCGCGCCGACGCCGTTGTAGCCCATGCCCTTCAGGTACTTCAGGAACGCGACGAGCCGCTCCTTGTTCCGCGAGCTGTAGAGGCCGCCGTCCTCCCAACTGAACGCCGTCTCGAAGCGCAGGTGGACCGGGCGGCCGTTGAGCAGGTAGCCGCCGTCGCGGCACTCGACCTGGCGGAAGCCGAAGCGCTCGCGCGTCTCGTCCAGGACCCGGCCGGACGGGTCGGTCAGGCGCGTGACGAGCACGTAGAGGTGGGGCGTGTCGGGCGTCCAGAGCTTCGGCGAATCCCACGCCGCCGACAGGCGCACGGACCCCTGCCCCCCTGCCGGCACGGACAGCTCCCGGCCGGGCAGCTCCAGCGCCTCTCCGCCGGGGCCGGGCCAATCGAGCACGACGGCCCAGGCCCGCACGGCGGCGCCCGCGTCGCCAGCGTTCTCGACGTCCACGTCCGCGGTCAGCCGGCCATCGGCCACCGACGTGATGATCCGGACGGCCGCAACGTTGACCGGCGAGGCCCGGCGTTCCAGCCAGACGTCGCCGTAGATGCCCTGCGACCAGTCAATCTCCATCCACCATTCGCTCCCCTCCCGGGTCGAGAAGGCGTAGATGGCCAGCTCGTCCTCGGCGCCCCACCGGACGAGGTCCGTCACGTCAATGACCGAATCGCCGTGGCCGACCGGCTCGCCGTTGAAGTGGACGTCGCCGCGCTTCTGCACGTGGCCCACGTCGAGCATGACGCGCGAGCCGCGCCACTCCGCCGGGACGCGGAGCATCCGCCTGTACCACGCGGTCTTCGGCATGTCGAGGGCGTTGCCCTCGTACTTCGTGCCGTCGGCGAGCCAGACGTCGAACTCGGCCGGGTCCACGCGGCTCGGGACCTTCATCGCGGCCCAGCCTTCCTGCGTGACCTCCCGGTCGCCCAGGTGAAACTGCCAGACGCCGTTCAGGCAGATGCGCTCGCGGGCCGCCGTCTCCTCGCGTGCGGCGTCGCGCAGGTCCCAGTCCGGCTCCGGCATCCCGGCCAGGGCACTTGCCCCGGCGAGCAGCAGTGAACTCAGGGCCAACGCCACGCCGTTTCGTGCAGCCATCGCAGGTTCCTCTTGCTCTGAGCCGGCCGCGCTGCCGGCCCCTCCCGGGGTAGGGCCGGGCGTCTCGCCCGGCGTCGGTGCGCCCGTTTCACCCCGGCGAGACGCCGGGGGCTACCCGCGCTGGAGCTTTCCACGGGCGAGTCTAAGAGAAACGCCGCGCTGCATCAACGGGTCGGCTTGCTGGAAAGCTCCCCCGCCCGGCCCTATAATCGCCGCGTGAGGGTCACCGAATGATCGACAAGCCACAGGACGAGCGATACCGGGCCGCCGAGGGCATCGTGCGGCGGCTCAGGGAAGCCGGGCACCAGGCGCTGCTGGCCGGCGGGTGCGTGCGCGACCTGCTGTTGGGCGCCGAGCCCGCCGACTACGACGTGGCCACCAGCGCCCGCCCCGAAGAAGTCGAGCGCCTCTTCGAGAGAACGGTCTGCGTCAGCAGGCAGTTCGGCGTTTGCCAGGTCATCATCGACGGGCGCCCGCACGAGGTGGCGACCTTCCGCCGCGAGTCGGACTACGCCGACGGCCGCCACCCGGACAGCGTGACCTTCTGCGACGCGCGCGAGGACGCCGGGCGGCGCGATTTCACGGTCAACGCCATGTTCTGGGACCCGCTGGAGGGGCGGCTGCTCGACTTCGTGGGCGGGCGGGACGACCTGGCGCGGCGCCTCATCCGGGCCGTGGGCGACTCGGAGGCGCGCTTCCGCGAGGACCACCTGCGGCTGCTGCGCGCCGTGCGCTTCGCCGCCCGGCTGGGGTTCGAGATCGAGCCGGCGACGCGCCGGGCCATCGAGTCTCTGGCCCCGCTGGCGGCGCGCGTCAGCGCCGAGCGCCTCCAGCAGGAGCTGCGCGTCATCCTGACCGACCGCGACCCCGCCGGGGCGCTGCGGCTCATGCACGCGCTCGGGATGCTCACCGTCATCTTCCCCGAGTTGGCCGACACGGTCGGCTGCGAGCAGCCGGAGAATTACCACCCCGAGGGCGACGTGTTCGTCCACACCATGCTGACGGTGGAGAAGCTCGGCCCGCACCCCGACTTCGAGCTGGCGATGGCCGCCCTGCTTCACGACGTGGGCAAGCCGCCGGCCAGCCGGCTGGGCGGGCCAAAGTGCTTCCCGGAGCACTGCCAGATAGGCGCCGACATGGCCGGCGCGATCTGCCGCAGGCTGCGCCTGTCCAACCGCGAGACCGAGCGCATCCGCTGGCTCGTCGAGCGGCACCTCTACTTCCGCGACGCGCCCAACATGCGCGAGAGCACGCTGAAGAGGCTCTTCGCCGAGCCGGGCTTCGAGCAGCTCGCCGAGATCCACCGCGCCGACGCACTGGCCAGTTGCGGCGACCTGACCAGCTACGACTACGTCATGCAGAGACGGGCCGACATGCCGCCCGAGGCCGTCCAGCCGGCGCCGCTGATCAACGGGGACGACCTGATCGCGATGGGCTACGCGCCGGGCCCGCTCTTCGCCGAAGTGCTCGAAAGAGTGCGCGTGGCCCAGCTCGAAGGCGAAGTCACGAACCGCGAGCAGGCGCTTGAGATGGCGCGGGTTCTGGCGGCAGGCGGAACGAGCGGACCAGCATGACCAATCCGAGCGCGACGCCCGCCAGCGCGATGCCCTGGAAGATCGTCAGCCCCCCCAGCCATGCCACGGGGCCGGTGTCCCCACGGAAGAGCTCGTTCGTGAACCGCGCCGTACAGTAAAGGACTATGTAGAACCAGCCCACGTCGCCCGGCCGCCGACGCCGGGGCAGCAGCAGGCTGAGCGCCCCGAAGATCGCCAGGTTGTAGGCGACCGCGTAGAGCTGCGTCGGGTGCACCGGCAGCGAGTGCGTCTGCGACGCCGTCACCAGGCCCTGCCCCAGGTGATGGCTGAAGACCGGGCAGCCGGCGACCGCGCCCGATTCGTCCAGCACGCGCGGGAAGGCGACGCCGACCCACGAGGAGGTCACCTTGCCGAAGCAGCAGCCGTTCAGGAAGCACCCGGTGCGCCCGAAGGCGTGAGCGAGCGGCATCAGGCTGCCGGCCACGTCCAGCGTCGTCCAGACGGGCAGCCCCCTGACCCGGATGCTGACGATCATGCCCGCCAGCCCGCCGACCAGCCCACCAAAGAAGACCAGTCCCCCCTGCCAGACGTACAGGACCCGCCAGGGCTGCCCCGCGAAGTCCGACCAATCATAGATGACGAAGAATATCCGCGCACCGACGATCCCGCACAGCAGGCTGATGAGGGCGATGTCGAACAGCGCGGCCGGGTTCAGTCCCACGCGCCTGCCCCTCCGCTGGAAGAGCCACAGGCACACGAGGAACCCGCATAGAATCATGAAGCCGTAGGACGGCAGGCGGAACACGCCGCCCCAGGGCAGCGGGATCTTGAGCAGGTATTGGTGCATGGGTCCTCCCTTTCGGATTGGCCGCCCTCAGCCAGTGGACAGGCCCTCACAGAGCGGATGGTTGTCAATCAGCCGCGTATCCCCCACGCGGACGGCCAGCACGGCCACCGCACGCTCGGAGAGGCGCTCCAACGGCCTGAGCGTCTCGGCGTCCACGATCTCGACGTAGTCGGCCCGGGCCAGCGGCGCCCCAGCGATGACGCGCCCCATGGCCTCGCGCGCCGCGTCCGCGTCCGTCTCGCCGCCGTCGTAGAGACGCTTCGCCTCGACCAGCGCCCGGAACAGGCACGTCGCCTGCCCCCTCTCATCCCGACTCAGGTAATCGTTGCGCGAGCTGAGGGCGAGGCCGTCCGGCTCACGCACGGTCGGCAGCACGCGGATATCGGTGGCCATGTTCAGGTCGCGCACCATCCGCCGGATGACAACCGACTGCTGGAAGTCCTTCTGCCCGAAGTATGCGCGGTCGGCGGGCAGGACGTGGAGCAGCTTGCAGACCACCGTCAGCACGCCCCGGAAGTGCGTCGGGCGGAACGCGCCCTCCAGCACCTCCGTCAGCCCCTCCTGGATCACGTAGGTGCAGAATCCTTCCGGGTACATGTCGGCGTCGCCGGGGCAATAGAGCAGGTCCGTGCCGGCCCGCCCGGCCAGTTCGCAGTCGCGCTCCCGGCGGCGCGGGTACTGCGCCAGGTCCTCGCCCGGGCCGAACTGGGTGGGGTTCACGTAGATGCTGACGGCCGTCCGGTCGCACTCGGAGGCGCAGGCGCGGATCAGGCTCAGGTGCCCCTCGTGGAGGGCGCCCATCGTGGGCACGAGGCCCACGCTCAGGCCCTCCGCCTGCCAGCCCCTCACTGCGGCGCGCGTTTCCGCCGGGTGGGCGCTGCGTCTCACGTCCATCGTCCGCTCCGTCAGTCGGGATAGGGTTCGGACGCGCCCTGCACGGACTCGATCGCGTGCGGGACCACCTTCATCAGGTACGGGACCAACTCCTGCACGGCGGACGGGCTCCCGGGCAGGTTCACGATCAGGCTCCTTCCCCGGACGCCGGCCGTTGCGCGGGAGAGCATGGCCCGCGGCGTCGAGGAGAGCCCGCGCAGGAGCAGCGCGGCGGCGATGCCCGGCGCCTCGCGCTCGATCACGGCGCGCGTGGCCTCCGGCGTCACGTCCCTCGGCCCGAGGCCGGTCCCGCCGACCGTCAGGATCAGGTCAACGCCCGCCTCGGACCACTCCCGCAGGGCGGCCGCGATCCCGTCCCGCTCGTCGGGCACGACGCGCAGCTCGACGACCTGCGCCGCCCCCCGGAGGATCTCCCGGGCCGCCGGACCGCTCCGGTCCCGCGCCTCGCCCCGGCTGATCCTATCGCTGGTCACCAGGATCGCCGCCCTGAGTCCCATCGCACACCTCCAGCGCGTCTCCGGCCCGCACCGCGCCGCCCCGGACCACCCGGGCGAATATCCCCTCGCGCGGCATCACGCAGTCGCCGGTCTGCTCGCGTATGGCGCAGTCGGCGTGGCATTCCTTGCCGATCTGGGTGACCTCGAGCAGCGCGTCGGCGCCGCCCCCCGCGATGCGCACGCGGGAGCCGACGGCGAAATCGTCCGGCCCCAGTCCATCGACGAGCAGGTTCTCGGCGAAGTCTCCCGGTCCCACGTCGAGGCCGCGCTCGCGCACCTTGCGCGCGCTCACTTCGCAGAGCAGGCTCACCTGCCGCCCCGTGCCGGCGTGGGCGTCGCCCTCCAGGCCGTGGCCGGCCACGAGGCGGCCCTGGCCCACCGGCGTCTTGCGCTCGCCCTTTCGGGCGCTGACGCATACCTCAATCACCGTTCCCTTCCTGCCCATTCGCTCCCCCGGCCCGCCAGTGTCCGCTCTTGCCTCCCGCCTTCTCGACCAGCCGCGTCCGCTCGATGCAGGCGCCGGGGCAGACGGCCTTGATCATGTCGTAAAGCGTCAGCGCGGCAACACTTGCGCCGCACAGCGCCTCCATCTCTGCGCCCGTTCGGGCGAACGTCCCGACCCGGCAGCGGACGGTCACCGCATCCCGCCCGAGCGCGAACTCGACCGTCGCGTCGGTCACCGGTATGACGTGGCAGTGCGGGATGAGGGCCGGCGTCCCCTTGACGGCGAGCAGGGCCGCCGCCCGGGCCGTCGGCAGCGGGTCGGCCTTCGGCAGGGAGTTCCCCGCTATCGCCTCGATGGTCGCCTCGTCTGCCCTGAGCACGCTCTCGGCGACCGCCACGCGGCGGGTCGGCTCCTTGCCGGACACGTCCACCATTCCGTGGGCCCCGTTCGCCACCTGCCCCACTCCCTATCAGGCGCCTTTCACTGCCGACGGCCCCGCCGTATCACCCGGCGGGACCTTCACTCAGAAGGCCGGCTCAGATGATACACGCGGGGCGGGATGAGCACAAGCGGCTCCCGTGCGCGGCGGACGCGCTCTGAGCCGAAAGGCCGGCTTGACTTGCCCGGTTCAGCGTGTTAGCATGGCTTACGTTCAGGCGGCGTCCGGCCCCGCCCAGCAGTCTGTATCTCCTTTGGGAAAAGTGTTTTAGGACGCTCCGGCCGGCGGCGGAAAGGACGCTTTCGCAAGGCTTCGAGCCACACGATGAGGATCCTGCTGGTCAACGATGATGGCCCCTTCGCGGCCGGCCTCTGCGCGCTGCGCCGCGCCCTGTCCGCACTCGGCGAGGTGACGGTCGTCTGCCCGGCCCAGGAGTGCAGCGGCGCGGGCCACGCCATCACCTACATGGTCCCCGTGCGGCCCGCGACCGTGCAACTGGCCGACGGCGGGGAGGCTGTCGTGCTGAACGGCACGCCGGCCGACTGCGTGAAGTTCGCCCTGCTCCAGGTGCTGGACACGGCGCCTGACCTGGTCGTGAGCGGCCCGAACCTCGGCGTAAACGTCGGCATGGACGTCTTTTACAGCGGGACGGTCGCGGCCGCCGTCGAGGCCGGCTTCTACGGGCTCCGCTCGGTCGCGCTCTCGTCCAGCCGGCAGAACGCGGACGACGTGGAGGCCGTCGCGCGGGAGGCCGTCCGCGTCCTCGAAATCCTCATGGCCGACTGGCCCCGGCTGCCCTGCGCGCTCAACGTGAACGTGCCCCGCCTAGCCGGCGACCCGCCCAAGGTCCGCTTCACGCGTCAGAGCGCCGTTCCGTCGCGCGAACGCTACGCCCTCATTGAGGACGCCCGCGGCCGCACGCACTACTGGCTCGAATCGGATGCCTCGCCGGCCGAAGCCGAGGAGAACTCGGACGTCGCCGCCCTGGCAGCGGGCAAGATATCGGTGACGCCGTTGCGACTCAACCTGACCGACGGGGAGGCCCTGTCACTCCTTCGCCGAGGGGTTCGGGCGCCCGCCGTCGGCAAGTAGGAGGACTGTGTGATGACTCAGCTCCGACTCGTTGCCGTCTGTATGCTGGCCGTGGGGCTCGTGGGTTGGACGGGATGCTCCAAGGAAGAGCCCGAAACGGAGGAGCCCGTCGTGACCGTCGAGCCGCAGCCGGAGGCGCCGCCGGCCGCGGACCAGGGCGCCGCGCGAAGACCGGGCACGAGCTTGCTCAACGCGCCCTCCGATTACCTCCGGGTAGTGGCGATAGACGCGCCGCGCAACGCGAAGATAACGGCCGCTATCGCCTCGCTGAAGCCCCAGATACAATACTTCCGGGTGGAGGAAGGGCGCTACCCGGAATCACTGGAGGAACTGGCCAGGGCGCGCAGCCTCACCATGCCCGAGCTGCCGAAAGGTTACGAGTTCAGCTACGATCCTGCCACGGGTAAGCTGGAGGTCGTCCAGGCGCCCTGACCTTGTCCGGGCGTTCACCTTCTGCCGAGGAGCAACGATGTCTGCCGAGAGTGCTGACGCTCCCGTCGGCGTGGGCGTGGTCGGCCTCCGCCCGGACCTGGAGGAGGACCCGCTTGCCGACCTGGCGGGGGCCCCCGGGTTCCGCGCCTGTGCCTTCTGCAACGAAGGCATCGAGGACGATGACGCCGAGTACGGCGACGTTCCCTGTCACTCGGACTTCAACCTGTTGCTGCGCGAGCCGGAAGTGGAGCTTGTGCTGGTGGGCGGGCCGCTGGACAGGAAGCGCGACTTCGCCGTGCGCGCGCTCAACGCCGGATGCCACGTCGTCCTCCAGCAGCCCTTCTGCGAGACGGCTCTCGACGCCGAACGCGTGATGAAGACCGCTTTCCGCGAGGGTCTGGTCGCCACGATGGACATGAAGTGGCGCGACGAGGCGGACTTGCGCGCTTTGCGCATCGCGCTGGCCGAGGAGAACGTGGCGCCGGTACACGGCGTGCAGGCCGCCTGGTGGCCCCCGGAGGACCAGGAGGAAGGCGCCACGCCACCGGACGGCCTGCTGGAACGCATGGGCCTCGCCCTGCTGGACCAGGTCAACGTCCTCGTCCGCGAGGACGTGCGCGACGTCAGCGCCCACCTGCTGCGGCCGGCGCCGGGCCGGCCGGAGACGGGGTTTCTGCTGTACCTTCCCCTGCGGAACGGCGGCTACGCCCTCGCTCGCGCCGGGCGAGACGCAGTCGAGGGGCTGCCCCGCTGGGTCGTCACCACGCGCGGCGCCACGTTCTCCGCTGCCGACGGGGCGGCCGCCGTGCTGGCGGCAGGTGAGAGGCGCGTCTATCGGGCGCCCAAAGAGGCCCAGGGCTTCTGGCGCAACCTGCACGATGCAATCCGAACGGGCGCCGAGTTGAAGTGCCATCCCCGCGACATCGTCCGCGCCATGAAGCTGCACGAGGCGGCGCTCGAATCGGCCGAGACCGGCCGGCGCGTCACGGTCTGACCCGCGCACGTCGGGCGCCGGAGCCCGTTTTTTTCGCAAGTCCTTCCGCGCGCCGCTCCGGGCCGGCCCGCGCGCCGCTTCGGCGGCAAGAGTCTGTGCGTGAAAGGTTTACGTAACGCCCCTCAGCCGCCGCCGTTGCCGCCCGCCGCGCTGGATTGATTTCGCCTTCACCGGTTGCCTATCATCGCAACGAACGTTTCACGTGAAACACAGGAGGACTGAAGTGACCGAGAGAAGGCGACTGGGACGAGGACTGGACGCACTGATCCCGACGCCGGACGCGGCGGAAGCGTTTGCGCGCCGTGGCGCGCCCGCCGGTCAGGCGCAGGAGCTGCCCCTGAAGAAGATCGAGCTGAACCCCAAACAGCCCCGCCTGGAGATGGACCCGGAGAAGCTGAACCAACTGGCCGAGTCCATCCGCTCGTCCGGGGTGATCCAGCCGGTGCTGGTCAGGCCGGCTGGGGAGCTGTACGAGCTCGTGGTTGGCGAACGCCGGCTGCGCGCCGCGCGGCTCGCGGGCCTCGAGACCGTGCCGGCCATCGTCCGGGACGTGCCCGATGACAAGGTCCTCGAACTCGCCCTGGTCGAGAACATCCAGCGGGCCGACCTCAACCCAATCGAGAAGGCCCGGGCGATCCGCCGGATGATCTCGGAACTCCATCTCACCCAGCAGGAAGCGGGGCGCCGCCTCGGGCTGGACCGGTCGACCATTGCCAACTCCCTGCGCCTGCTCGACTTGTCGGACCAGCTCCAGGCGATGGTTTCACGTGGAACGCTCTCCGCCGGGCACGCCAGGGCGCTCCTGGCCGTCTCGGACGAGAGCCGGCGCGTGCGCCTGGCCGGCAGCATCGAGAAGGATGGACTCTCCGTGCGCGAGACGGAACGCCTCGCCGCCCACGACGGCCGCCGCCACAAGGCCATCAGACTCAGCCAGCCCTCGCCGAACATCGTCCAGCTCGAGGACGGCCTCTCGGAGGCCCTGGGCACCCGCGTCGAGGTCAAGCCGAAGCGGCAGGGCGGCAAGATCGTGATCCACTTCCGCGACCACGACGACTTCGAGAGGCTCTACGAGTCCCTGACCGGCCGTTCCCTGCTGGACTATCCCCAGAAGATACCCGCCTGACCCGCGCGCTTTACAGCGCCTCAGCGCCGTCGTATGATTGGGGGCAACAGAGGCATTCTTCCGCACGGGGGTGAACTATGGTCACAGCGATCGTCTTGATCAACGCCCGCCGGGACATGATCAGCGAGACGGCGCAGGAACTCACCAAGCTTGGCGGCGTGTCCGAGGTCTATTCCGTGGCCGGACCGTACGACCTGATAGCCATCATCCGCGCCCAGGATAACGAGGAAATGGCCGACATCATCACCGGGTCCATGCTCCGCATGGTGGGCATCGAGAACACCACGACGCTGGTGGCGTTCCGCACCTACAGCCGCCACGACCTGGAGCACATGTTCGGCCTGGGCATGGAAGAGGAGGAGTTACCCGGCCCGTCCGGTGCCGAGCCGGTGCCGCCACCGTGAAAGTCCCAAGGTCCTGCCGTTCGGTCCGTTGGGCCGCAATCCGATCTCGCCTACGCCGCGGGGCCGGCCCGTTCACTCTCCCTGCTGCCGCTCCTGCAGGATGAGCGGACGCGGCTCGCGGATGACAGGTGCCACCTCGTCCGGCAGCAGGCAGGCGTGCAACACGTGCTCCTTCTGGACCAGGGCGGCGCCGCTGATCCCCCGGCCGCTGAAGTCCAGCAGGCGCCCGCTGCCCGGCGTGCTGCGCCACTCGAACTCGGCCCGCAGCGCGCGCCGCAGGAACCTCGCCGCGTCGTCCGGCGACGGGACGGCTCGCGGCATCCGCTCGTCCGGCTCCTCTGCGTCCCGGCGGAACGCGATGCAGTCCACCACGTAGGAATCGAGCAGCCGGTCGCGATGCTTGCGGAAGACCCCCGGGTTGCAGAAAACGTCGGCCGCCACGATCCGCCCCCATCGGGCAATGACCATGCCGACCGCCCTCGGGCGCCAGTGCTTCCCAAAGGCTTCCCGGTACTCGGCTTGCGCCTCTTTGACCCGCTCCGAGTCCAGCGCGGTTTGCAGGTCGCCCGAGGCCGTCTGCACGCCCAGGGAGGCGTTGTAATCGGAGACGCTGGCCCAGATCTCGGCCTGGGGGCGCTTCTGCACGGCGCCAGCGCGGACGTTCGGCGCGGCGAGGGCCGACTTCGTCCCGAACTCCATCGAGGCCCCCGTCCAGCGCCCCTGCTCGACGCAATAGACGGGCAGCTCCACCTGATCGCTGCGGGGCGGCAGCAGGACGTCGTCGCGCAGCGTGCGGTTCTGCTTCCCGCCGACGACGATCTCCCCGGCCAGCATCAGCACGGGCCGGCGACCCGTGTTCCGCGCCAGCAGCACCGGCACGCTCCCGCCGCCCTTCTCCGTGATGGACAGCGTCTCGCGCTCCAGCGCCTCGGTCATCGTCATGTAGTCGGTCGGGTCCGTGACCCGCGGCGTCTCCAGCAGGAAGACCGTCAGTCCCTTGTACGTGTAGGCCGGCCTGACGGAGATGCGCTGGATCAGGTCAGTCAGGGGATTGCCCGGCACGGGCCGGGGCGGCGGAACGAGCCGCTCGACGTCCTCGCCCGCGGCCTCATCCTCCTCCAGGTAAGAGGCTTCCAGCGCGACACTTGCGGCAAGGCCCGCGGCCACAATCGCAGCGACGATAAGTATCCTCCGCATGGTTCCATCCTCCCTCAAGCCGGCCTGCCTGCGGCCGGGCGCCCCCGTTGTCTCCGCGCCCTCGGCGCCCTCTGCGTTGAGATCATTTCGCGAAGTATTCCTCTATCTGGTCGGCGGTCATCTCTTCCTCGCCCTCGTCGGCAACGATGAGGGCCTTCTCACCGATGACGACCACGACCGTCTCGCCCAGTGCCAGGCAGTCGGTCAGCTCAGGCATGACGTCCAGCAGGTTGAAGTAGGCGTCCGAGCCGAACTTGACCTTGAGCGTCTCCATGTCCTCCTCGAAGGCCGTGTCCACGTAGGCGCCGCCGAGAAGGGCGAAGGTTCTCTCGCCGACCCGCTGGAGGGCCGCCTTCGCGCCGGCGGCCTCGCCGCCCGCCTCGGCTTCCTTCAGGTGACGGAGGGCTTTGCTGAACGCCACGGCGTTCGCCCCGCCGGCGCCGGGCGCTGCGGGCGCCTGGAGCATCTCCCGTTCCCCGGCAAGGGTGCCCAGGTAATCCGCCCTGTCCGAGGGCACGGCTGCCGCCGTCTCTCTGGCGACGCCGGCCGCGCGCAGCCGCCCCATCGCCCCCCCGCGCAGGATGCCGTGGCGCCGATACGCCTCTTCGTCCTCCAGCACCAGGTACGAGGTGTAGGGCGTGGCGATGCCGTACTCCGTGCTCAGGCGCGTGACCTCGTCCACCAGCTCCTCGTTCTCGCCGTGCAGGCGTATCTGGTCGAGCATGTATCCGATCTTGCGCCGGGCCCAGAGCTGCGGCAGGAAGTCGTTGCCAGCGCTGATGTTAGGAAAACTCGCGTCGTAGTCGAAGCTCTTCTTCGCGTCCTCGATGGCGCCGGTCAACCGGACGGCCACGTCCCCGCTGCCGGTGTAGCGGCCGAACGCGACGACCTGGCTGCCCCGGAACAGGTCCGGCAGGTGGGGCGGGTAGATGTCGCTGACCTTGATCTTGCCGAAGTCCAGCGCCAGGCCCGCCAGCACCGGGTTGCTCACCTTGCGGAAGAACGAAGATATCTTCTCCTCGATCTCGCGCCCGGGCGCCACGTACTCGCTGTAGCCGCTGGTGGCCTCCGCGATGCGGTCCAGCAGCGGCACGTCCAGGTTCTCCGCGATGCCGAACGGGAAGACGCGCACGTTGCCCTGGTTGGCCTTCTGGACCTCGGCAACGATCTCGTCCGGCTCGGTGATGTTGACGGTCGGCTTGCCGTCCGTGGCGAAGACGACGAGGTAGGGACGCTCGCCCTTCGGCGCCATGCCGAGGGCCGTCACCGCCGCCCCGCACAGGTCGGTCCCGCCCCGCGCTTCGAGCTTGTCCACGAAGGCCACGGCGTCCTCGACAGCCCTGGGCGTCGCCTTCTGGAGCCCGTCCGCGTAAGTCTCCACAGTGCTGCTGAAGGTGATGATGGCGAACCGGTCGTTGCGGTTCAGGGCCTTCAGGCAGAACTTCAGCGCGTCCCGCGCGCTGGCGATCCGGTTCTCCTCCTGCATCGAGCCGCTGGTGTCTATGACGAAGCAGACGTCCTTGGCCATGACCTTACGGTCGGGCATCTCGACGCGGGGCGAGATCATCAGCGCGAAGTAGCCGTCCTGGCCGTCCAGCCGGTGCGTCAGCAGGTTCAGCCCGAAGTCCTCCTCGCCGACCGTGTAGAACAGGTTGAAGTCCGTGTCGAGCCGCGCCCCCGCCTGCTCGAAGCCGACGATGGCGTGATGGTCGTCCTTGCGCGTGACGCCGACCTTGTGGCTCGGCGAATAGACGCTCTTGATTGGCTGCCGACTGGCGATGTTCACCGTAACCGTGAAGTCCTCAAGCACTTGCGACGCCTTGTGGCCGGTCTTCAGGGGGAACGTGTACTCGTAGACGCCGCTCTCGAAGGGCAGGGCGTGCGTGTAGGTGATCTCCAGCTTGACCGAGCTTTTCGGCTCGATGGGGAAGACGCGCATCCTGAGCAGGCCGGAGTCCATGTACTCCAGCAGGCCCGGGTCGCGCAGCCGGCGCACGATGTCCTGGTAGATCCGGCGCGCCTTGCCCGCCTCCACCACCTCGCCGCTCTGGCGCTTGCCGTTGATGAACATGGCGAAGTCCGTCAGCGCGGCGCCCTTCGGCACGGGGAAGACGAACGTGGCCTCCAGCCGCCGGTCCGTGCTGTTCAGGAACGCCTCTTTGAGGCGGGTCGTCGCGACCGCGCCCTCCACGTCCACCTCGACCCGGTGGTATTGGATCGCCAGCGGGGGCAGGTCCTTGTCCTCCGGTATCAGCAGGCCCGTCGCGGACGCCATCCTGCAGACCGCCATCGCCGCCAGTGCCGCCGCCAGCCACGCTCTCTTGCCGGGCATCACCTTCCTCCTCGCACCATGGACTCTTTCCGCCCTATTAGACGCGGCGGGCGGGGAAAAGTTCACCGGGCACGGCAGTTGACAGCCTGCCTCTCGTCCCCTCTCCCCCCGGGAGCGGGTCAGGGTGAGGGGCGTTTGAACGACCGCCCGGCGGCCCCGGCATCTCACAGGTAGAATGTCCGCACGGACATGCCAAACGGGTCGGATTCCGCGAGACGGCTTCTCGTTATGTCAAAGAGCAGTTTTGTTTTGTCAGGAAACAATTTGCGGCGGACAGAACGGACATCCCACGCCGCGCCCGACCGGGCGGGAGAAACCACAACGCTTGCCCGCCGTACGGCTGGAACACGACGAATCACCACGAAGCTTGCCCGCCGTACGGCGGGGCCACGAAGGGCACGAAGGCAGGAAGCACGGGGTGTTGAGGCCCGCCTCCCGCGGGCGAGTCTGACGCAATGCCCTCTTCTTCTGCCGTACCTCCAGCCTCCAGCCTAAAGTCTCCAGTCTGCCGTTCCATTTGGCAATCCGCAATCCCCAATCCACATTTGGATCCCTGTTGTCGTGGCTCCAGTCTCCGGTCTCCAGTCTCCAGCCTGCCGTCAGCGCTTCCGGCGCAAGACGATTGTACTCGTCCTGCGCCGGCGGTGTGTCCGTATTGGGCGCTACTGACCGATAATCCCGGCGCATTTCGCGACGGTAGTTGCGGATGAATCGAAACCGTTGCTCTGGCCTCCGTCGCGGCAACGGGAGCCACTTGCGTTGATAGCAAGGTGTTAGTGGGTACGGGGTTGGTGGGAGGGCAGAAAAGT
>CAZQEQ010000019.1:0-45897 GCA_964592385.1 uncultured candidatus Brocadiaceae bacterium
TTCCCCAGGTTCTGGCGCATGCCCCCGACAATCCAGGGATGGGCGGCCTCCTGCGGGCAGGTCTTGAAGGGGCAGTCGTCGTAGGAGTCCACGATCTCCTGCGGATGGCCCGTCCACGGCGCGTGCGGCGCGTTGTAGTGAATGCTCAGGCAGAACGGCCGGTCCTTGTTCCGCTCGATGAACGCCAACGCGTCGTCGGTGATCACGTCCGTGACGTAGCCCGGCTGCACCTCCGACCTGCCGTCGCGGATCATCTCGGCGTCGTTGTAATGGCTCCATCCGTGCGGCATGCAGAACCAGTGGCTGAAGCCGTGCTGCGGGCTGAGGCTGTCGCCCAGGTGCCACTTGCCGCTCAGGCCGCAGACGTAGCCGTTGGAGGCCAGCACGTCCGTGTAACAGGTGAAGCCCTCGATGTACCGCGCCGGGTCGGGGGGCATGTTGCGCTCGCGGATCCAGTCGTGCACGCCGTGCTGGGACGGGACGCGCCCGGTCAGCAGGCTCGCGCGCGCGGGGGAGCAGACGGGCGAGATGCAGAAGAAGTTCTCGAAGCGCACGCCGTCGCTCGCCAGCCGGTCCAGGTTCGGCGTGCGTATCTCGTCGTTGCCGCAGCACCCGGCGGCCCAGGGGCCCTGGTCGTCCGTCAGCACGAAGACGACGTTCGGGCGTGATGCGTCTGCCATCACCGTCTCCTCGTTCCGTGTTGCCAGCCGGTGCCGGGCGCCGCCTCAGGCGTCGGCGGCCGCCTCGCCCAGCGTGAAGTCGGGCGGGATGCCGAGCCTCTCGTAGAAGCGCGCGCGGGCCTTCTGGTCGTTGTGCTGGATGTCGCGCGCTATCGGGAGCGCCTCGGCGATGTTCTCGGCGGGGATGACCATGACGCCGTCTCCGTCCGCTATCACCAGGTCCCCCGGGCAGACGCGCACGCCGCCGCACTCGACCGGCTGCCCGTAGGAGTCGACCACCACGCGCCCCGGAATGATTCCCCGTGAGAACCCCTTGCAGTAGACCGGCACCTTCTGCTTGATCAGTTCGTCCGTGTCGCGCACCCCGCTGTTGGTCACGATGCCGAGGGCGCCCTTGCTGAGCCAGACCATCGAGTTCATCGAGCCGACGTAGCCAGTGTCGCGCGTGTTCGTGCCGTCGATGACCACGACGTCGCCGGGCTGGAGTTCGGCGCCCCAGTTCGGCTCCCGGGCGTACCACTCCCTCTCCTGGCGCCGGAAGTCGTCTGCATCGCGCGGCACGATGGTGACGGTCGATGGGGCGTAGCGCAGCGTGAACGCGAAGCCCACGATGCAGTGCGCGAAACCCTCGATGTCCCGCCAGAGCGGCCTCACTTCCGGCTCCACCAGGCCACGGTCGAAGAAGCCCAGCGCGTCCATCGCGTCGTGCCAGTCGGTGACGCGTATGCCCTTGCACTCGGCCAGCAGCCGCTCACGTTCCGTCGGGTCCATTCGGCAGCCTGTCATCTCTCGGTTTTGGGGTGCGAGCGGGATTGTAACACCGGCCCTGCCGCGCGGTCAAAGGTAGCGCGCGGTTGCGCCCGGGGCGCAGTCAGGGATAATGGCGGACCGGGTCGCGGGGCGGCGCATGGCGCATTGCGTTCGGGAGGACAAGGAAAGAATGGAAGTCTTCATCGGGCTGGACATCGGCACCTCGAAGCTGTCGGCCGTGGCGCTCGACGCGGCGGGCGAGCTTGTCGCGACGGTATTTCGGACGAATGACGCGGACGTAAGCGGCCTGCCACCCGGGCACCACGAGCAGGCGCCCCGTCGCATCTGGGAGCTGGCGCTGGACCTGCTCGCCGAGCTTGGCCGGGCCCTTGCGGAGGTCGGCGGCCACGTCCGTGCGCTCGGCCTGACCGGGCAGATGCACGGCGTCCTCCTGGCGGACGAGGCCCTGGAGCCGATGACCAACCTGGTCACGTGGCAGGACCGGCGCGCGGTTGAGGCAGGGCCGGACGGGGCGCCTTTCATCGTCGAGTTCGCCGAGCGGGCCGGAGAGCGTGCGCTCAGGGACACCGGCTCGCGACCGGCGACCGGCTACGCCGCGGCGGCCCTGTATTGGATGGACAGGTCCGGCCGCACGCCGGAGGGCGCCCGCTGGGCGCTGACCGTGCACGACTGGGTTGCCGCCCGGCTGGCCGGGGCCGGGCCCGTTACCGATCCGACGGACGCCGCGAGCACCGGGCTCTACAACGTTCGGCAAGGGCGCTGGGACGAGCGCCTGCTGGAGGCGGCCGGGGTCCCGGACGCGCTCATGCCACCGGTCCAGGAGGCCGGGACTGCCGTCGGGTCCGTTGCGCACGACCTGGCAGCGGCCACGGGCCTCGGGACGGAGGCGCTGGTCTGCACGGCGCTGGGGGACTGCCAGGCCGCCTCGCTGGCCGCCCTGCGGGAGCCGGAGAACGAGGTGGTCCTGAACATCGGGACGGGCGGGCAGGTGGGCGCCGTGACGGGACGATTCCTGCACGGCCCCGACCTGGACGTGCGGCCCTTCCCCGGCGGCAGGCTGCTGTCCGTCGGCGCAAGCCTCTCCGGCGGGGCCGGCTTCATGTACCTGGCCGTGCACTATGCCCGCGCGATCGAGTCCATCGCCGGCGCGCGCGTGCCGCTGCGGGACGTGCTCGACGCGCTGACCGGCCAGGCGCGCGGCGTGCCGCCGGGCGCGGACGGGCTGCTGGTGGACCCGCTCTTCACCGGCAGGCGCTCCGACCCGGCACTGCGCGGTTCGATCTTCGGCATGTCTCCGTCGAACAACACGCCCGGGCACTGGGCGCGCGCGTTCATGGAGGGGCTGGTGGACGAGCTGCACGGCTACTACCAGGAGATGCTGGACGCGGGCCTGGCGGCGCGCGGGCGGCTGGTCGGCGCGGGGAACGGCATGCGCCTGAACGAGGTCCTGCGGGAGGCGGCGCAACGGGCGTTCGACATGCCCCTGGCCGTGGCCCTCTGGAAGGAGGAGGCCGCCTGCGGCGCGGCGCTGGCGGCGATGGTGGGCGCCGGCGCGCTGGACGGCTTCGCGGAGGCGGCTGGGCTGGTCCGGCACGGGCCGGAGTAGCAGCCCGTTGAAGAAGGAGGATTCCCCGGAGAGTGCCTGCGCGAGGGGCCGTGTCGGTGTAGCACAGGCGCCCTCGCCTGTGGCGTTCTCAGCTGGGCAAATCCAGAATGGACGTGGTGGCCCGGCGCGACTATAATGAAGTCTGCCGGGCATCCGGCGGCCAGAGGGGCCTCTGAAAGGGGTTCGGTTTGCGAAGGGGGGCAGGGCATGAATCTGCTGACGGCGGATGATCTCGATCTGCTCGCTCATCACAGGCACGAGCCGTGCGCGTCGATCTTTGTGCCGCTCGAACGGGGCGGGCCCGAGAAACGGCAGAACAGGATCCGTCTCAAGAACGCGCTGCGGGACCTGGAGAAGCGGCTGCGCGAGTTCGGACTCGGCGCGGCTCAGGTCAGGGAATTCCTCGCCCCGGCCGGCGCGTTCCTGGAGCGCCTTCACTACTGGAAGCAGGACAGCGACGGCCTGGCCCTGTTCATGTCGCCGAAGATGTTCCGCTACTACCGCCTCCCGTCCAGGTTCCAGGATCTGGCGGTCGTGGCGGACCGCTTCCACGTCAAGCCGCTGCTGCCGCTGCTGGCGGGCGACGGGCGGTTCTACGTCCTGGCGCTCAGCCAGAGCCAGGTCAGGCTGCTGCAGTGCACGCATCACAGCCTCCGGGAGGTCGAACTGACGGGCGTGCCCACGAGCCTGGCGGAGGCGCTCCAGTACGACGTCGCCGAGAAGCAGCTCCAGTTCCACTCGGGCGCGCCCGGCCGGGGTCGCCAGGGCGGGGCGGTGTTCTATGCCCAGGCCGATGCTTCGGACAGAACGGTGCACAGGAGGAACGTGACCGGCTTCCTGCACCAGGTGGACAAGGGCGTGCACGGACTGCTCGCCGATGAGCGCGCGCCGCTCGTGCTGGCGGGGGTCGAGGAGATCCGTGCCATCTACGCCGAGGTGAACAACCACCCGCACCTCATGGCAGAGGGCATTGACGGCAACCCCGACAGGCTCAAGGCAGAACAGGTGCAGGCCCGGGGATGGCGCATCGTGCGGCCCCGCTTCGAGGCGGCCAGGCGGGAGGCCGTTGCCGCATACGAGCGCTTCGCGGGCACAAAGCGGGCGTCCAGCGACCTGGACCGGGTGCTTGAGGCGGCTGCGGACGGGCAGGTCGAGATCCTGCTGGCGGACCTGGAGCGGCATCGGTGGGGGACGTTCGACCCGGAGAAGGGATTCGTCTACCTCCACTACCGGCAGGAAGGCGGCGACGAGGACCTGCTCGATTGGGCGGCCGTGGAGACGCTGGTGCACGGCGGAACCGTCTTCGCGCTCGAGACGGCACAGATGCCGGACGGCTCGCCGGTCAGCGCAGTCTTCCGATACTGAACACGGCCGGCGGCCGTCACCCCCGAACCCCCGGGCGTCCGTCCCAATCCGCTTGACATTGCGGCGCGGTGCGCGGACACTTTGGCTTTCCCATGGACCCTCGGAGGGAGACATGTCCACAATCGAGCAGTACGGGCGATTCATCGACGAGGAAGGCTGCTTCGAGCTGCTGACCAACGACCCGCCGCGCAAGTGGACCAACGTTCACTACAACAGGCTCGGCTCGGACGAACTCTACGTCGAGGTGACGAACATCGGCGACGGGACCACGTTCGTCCGGGACGAGGCCGGCCGGCGCTGCACGCTGGTCGGCTGGGACTCGAAGTACGTTTACGTCCGCGACGAGGACAGCGGCACGGTCTTCTGTCCGGGCGGCGCGCCGGCGCCGCGGGAAGTCGAGGATTTCTCCTGCAGGTACTGGGCCGCCAAGACGGAGATCAGCGGCACGTGCGAGGCCCTCAGGGCGACCCAGCGCATCTTCGTGCCCCGCGAGTACCCGGTCGAGGTCTGGACGGTGACGATCGAGAACCTGGCCGACCGGCCGCGGCGGGTCTCCGTGTTCGCCTACGCGATGTTCCAGCTCACGGGCTGCGACGAGGAGGGCAACGGCGTGGGCAAGGACAACTACGCCGTGGTCACGCCGGAGATCGGGGGCGTGTTCGTGACCAACCGGAACGCCTTTGTGCCGACGGACAGGTTCAAAGGCTTCCTGGTGGCGCTGAGGGGCTTCAAGGCGGGCAACGGCTACAGGGACCAGTTCCTGCGCAGCGAGTTCGCCGTCGGCACGCCGCGGATACTGTGGGGTTGGGACTGCGACAACCGGCCGGGCTACGGGCCGGACTGCGCCGGGGTCGTCCAGGTGACGCTCGACGTGCCGGCCCAGGGCACGGCCCGGGCGGATTTCCTGCTCGGGCAGGCTTCCTCGCCCGACGAGGTCAAGCAGTTGCTCGGCGGCCTCACGCCCGAGAGGCTCGACGCGATGTGCGAGGAGCAGATGGCCGTCGAGCGGGAACGGGCCGCGAAATTCAGCGTCGAGACCGGCCACCCGAACCTCGACTCGATGATGAACCACTTCGTCAAGAAGCAGATGTACTCCTACCTGGTCAACAAGAGCGGATTCCGGGACAACCTGCAGATCGACAACGCGATCTGCATCGCCGATTACGAGCCGGCCCGGGACAACGTGCTGCAGGCGCTCGCGTCCCAGTACGCCGACGGCAGCGTGCCGCACAGTTTCCGTCCGCTGAACCGGCTGCAATACGCCGACAAGCCCGCCTGGATAATGCTGACCGCCCCCGGCCTGATAAAGGAGAGCGGCGACCTGTCCCTGCTCGAACGGGACGTGCCGTATTTCGAGAGCGATGAGACCGGCACGGTCTGGGACCACATGCTGCGCGCGATGCGATTCCTCGCCGGGGACCTGGGCGCGAACGGGCTCTGCAACCAGCACTACGCCGATTGGAACGACGGCCTCGAAGCGACCCGCGAGGCCGGCGAGCGCGAGAGCGTGATGGTCACCCAGCAGCTCTGCTACGGGCTGCGCGAGGTGGAGGAGCTGGGCCGGCTCATAGGCGAGACGGCCGTGCAGGAGGAGGCATGGAAGCGCTACGAAGAGTTCAAGCAGCGGCTCAATGACGTGGCCTGGGACGGCGAGTGGTACGTGCGCACCATCTGCGGGGACGGGTACCGGGTCGGCTCGAAGGGCAATAAGGAAGGCAAGATCTTCCTCAACACGCAGAGCTGGGCCGTGCTGTCGGGCATAGCGCCGCCGGACCGCGCCGCGCTCTGCATGGCCAGCGTGGACCGGTACCTGAAGGAGGACGTCGGGTTCCGCATCTGCCATCCGGGCTTCAGCGAGTACGATCCGCGCGTCGGTCGCATGTCCAACTCCATGCCGGGCCACGCGGAGAACAGCGGCTGCTACAACCACGCGGCCGGCTTCAAGGGCGTCGCCGACTGCATACTCGGCCGGGCGGAGGAGGCATGGGGGACCTTCCTCAAGGTCGCGCCCGACAACCCCGAGAACCCCGTCTCCGCATCCGCCGTGGAGCCGTTCACGTTCACGAACTCCTACTCGATGTGCCCGTACGTCTACGGGCGCGCGGGCCAGCCCTGGCGCAGCGGCACGTCCGGCTGGTTCACCGTGCTGCTGGTCGAGTGGATTCTGGGCGCCAGGCGCAGCTACGAGGGACTGGTCATTGACCCGTGCCTGAGCGCGGCCATCGAGCGCGCCCGCTTGCTGCGGACCTTCCGCGGCGCCGCGTACGACATCGAGTTGGACAACTCCGCCGGCCGCTGCAAGGGCGCCGTTTCGATCACAGTGGACGGCGAGCCGGTCGAGGGCGGCGTCCTGCCCGTATTCGAGGGCGGCGAGCACAAGGTCCTTGTGACCATCTGACCGACCGTCGCACAACTATCAGGAGGCATACGCGAATGCCGTTCAGCGAGACGATGCACCGCGGCGACAAGGCGCGCAGCGGGACGGCCCTCGGCGGGCTCGGGACCGGCTTCTTCGAGCTGCGCAAGGACGGGACGTTCCGCACCTGGAACATCTTCAACAACTCCCCGGGGGGCACGGGCGCGCCGTTCGACATGCCGGAGGACTCCATGCTGTTCTTCATCCTGCGGTACCAGGTCGAGGGCGAATACCCGCAGATGAAGGTCCTCCAGATAGACGAAGGGTACAAGGTCGCGGGCATCCCCGACCACTACTACACGTATCCCTGGCTGAGCGGCGTGGACCGGATCGAGTGGTCGGCTTCCTTCCCGTTCGTGCACATGACGTTCAGCGATGACGAAATGCCTCTCGACGTCGAGATGGAGGCCTTCAGCCCGTTCATCCCGCACGACGTCAAGAACTCGGCCCTGCCCGCCGCCGTGTTCCGCTTCAAGGTCCGGCCGAAGACGGACAGGCCCGTGGACGTCATGCTGATGGCCTCGATGCACAACGGCGTGGGCTACGACGTGGAGGACAAGCACCACGTCAGCACGGCCCGACGGCGCAAGGGTTACAGGCTCATCGAGTTGACCGAGGAGATGGACCGGACGGCGAGTTCCTGGGGCTCGCAGGTGCTCGCCTCGCTGGCGCCGGACTCGACCCATTACCTCGGCTGGGAGGCCGCGCACCCGTACTACGAGATAGTCATCCGCAACCGTGAGTTGCCGAACACCGACGACACGGACGGGCGGAACAAGATCGACCCGGCGACCGGCAAGCTGCGGGCGATGTACCAGCTCTACGGGAGCATCGCCGTCTCCCGGCTGCTCAAGCGGCGGCGGGCCCTCGACCACACCTTCGTCATGGGGTGGCACTTCCCGAACCTGTACAACCGCGACCTCACCCGCGTCGAGGGGCGCTACTACGCGAACTTCTTCGACTCCGCCACGGAGGTAGTGGACTACACGGTCAGGAACCTGGAGGGCCTGCGGGCCAGGACGAGGAAGTTCGCGGACGATTTCCGCGACAGCACCGCGCCGGGCTTCGTCCTGGACCAGGTCCAGTCACACCTGAACACGTTCGTCACGAGCAGTTGGCTGACGCGCGGCGCGGACTTCGGCGTCCAGGAGGGCCTCTCCCCGCACAGGGCCTACGGGCCGCTGGCGACGGTGGACGTGAGCACGTACGGCGCCATGTCAACGGCCGCCCTGTTCCCGGAACTTTTCAAGAACATGATGCGCGCCCACCGGCGGCTCCAGGGCAAGACCGGCGAGGTGGCCCACGGGATCAACCGCGACTTCACCCAGCACGACAGGCAGGAGGCCGTCACCGGCCGGCTCGACCTGCCGTCGCAGTACGTGATCCTGTCCCTGCTGGGCTTCTTCTGGACCGGCGACCGGAAGTACCTGGACGAGATGTGGCCCTCGATCAAGAAGGCGCTCGACTACGTGCTCGACTGCCGCGACCCCAACGGCGACTATCTGCCGGACATGGCCGGGGCGATGTGCACGTACGACAACTTCGCCATGTTCGGCGCGTCGTCCTACGTCTCGTCCCTCTGGCTGGCGGCGCTGATGGCGGCCATCGAAGCGGCGGGGGTCGTCGGCGACGCCGAGGCCGCGGCCAGATACTCCGACGTGCTCGGCAAGGCCCGGGCCTGCTTCGAGGAGAAGCTCTGGAACGGCAGCTACTATCGCCTCTACAACGACGAGGGCGGCGAGCGCGGCGACCTGGACGAGGGCTGCCTAAGCGACCAGGTCATCGGTCAGTGGCTGAACCACCTGACCGGGCTCGGGGACACGGTGCAGCGCTCGCGAGCCATGAAGGCGTTGAGGACCGTGTGCAGGATATGCCGTCAGCCCTGGGGGCTGGTCAACTGCCGCTGGCCGGACGACGAGTTCCTGCACGACATCCCCGAGAGCTGCTGGCACGACCAGGCGAACACCTGCTGGTCCGGCGTCGAGCTGGCCTTCGCCTCGTTCCTCATCTACGAGGGCATGTGGAAGCAGGGCGTGGGCGTCGTTGCGGACGTGGACCGGCGCTACCGCAAGGCCGGCCTGTACTGGGACCACATCGAGTTCGGCGGGCACTACTACCGGCCCATGTCCGCCTGGGCGGTCGTCAACGCGATGCTCGGGCTCACCATGAGGGACGGTGCGTACGGCTTCGCGCCGAAGGTGCCGGGCGAGGACCTGAAACTGTTCTTCTCGTTCGGGCAGGGGACTGCCCACTACGTGCGCCAGGTGACCGGGAAGGGCGAGAGGCTTGGCATCGAGATTCGGACGGGGAGGTTCCACTGCCGGCGGCTGACGTTCGAGTTGCTCAGGGCGGGGGCGTCGAAGGTCAGGCTGCGCGCGGGCGGCCGGGCCGTTGCCCGGGGCGATTACGAGGCGACGTTCGAGGACGGGGCACTGACGCTCGCGTTCCGCCGCGGGCTCTCGCTCGCCGAGGGCGAGGCCTTGCGCGTCACGGTCCAATAGCCGGGCAGGGCTTGCAGAATGCGGCGCCTGCGGGTACGCTGGATTGTTCACGGTCGTCAACCTGGGGGCCATTGATCGGGATAGGGAGACTGTGCCTGTGATTCCAACCTGTTTGCGGAAGGCTGTCTGCGCGGGGATCGCGCTCGGAATGGTCGGACTGGGCGTCGTTGCGGAGGCGTCGGACTGGCCCCAGTGGCGAGGGCCGGGGCGGGACGGAGTGGTCGCGTCATCGCCGCCACTGGTGGATACCCTCGCGAACGTCTCGCGGGAACCCCTCTGGCGCAGCGAGAGGATCCTGGCCGAGAACCAGGGCGGCTGGGGCAGCGTCGTGGTAGGCGAGGGACGCGCCTACGTCTACGCCAACTGGAAGTACAAGGTGCCCATCGAGACCCGGACGCTCGCGCAGCGCGGGCTTGAGACCCTCGGCTGGAGACCCGACATGCCTGAGGACCTGGCCCGGAAGGTCGAGGCAGCCCGGCTCTCCGAGGAGCGCGCCGGCGTGGCGCGGGCCGACGCCCGGTCCTGGTGCGCCGAATGGGTCAAGCAGAACCTCTCCACAGAGCAGGGCAAGAAGTGGAACCAGGTCTGCCAGCGGCGCCTGCTGCTCGGCGAAGGAGCCGTGCCCCTGGACGACGTGATGAAGCTGGCCGCCATCAGGGACCGGGAATTCCCCAACGCCGACGCGCTCGTGCAGTGGCTCGCAGACAGCGGCATCGACGCCCCCAGGCGGGAGGCGATCCTGAAGGTCGTGCCGACGACGGCGGACCGCGCCCACGACAAGGTCTTCTGCCTGGACGCGGCCACCGGCGAGACCGTCTGGCAGATGGAGCGTGAGGGCACCTTCACTGGCTACTCGTCCTCGTCCACGCCGTGTGTCGCGGGGGGGCGCTGCTACGTCCAGGGCTCCGGGGGGCGCATCTACTGCCTCGACGCCGCCACCGGGGATGAGGTCTGGCAGCGGCAAGTCGAGGTCAAGGCCAACGAGCTGGCGTCCTCGTTCGTCGTCCAGGACGGGGTCGCCGTGCTGCTGGTGGGGCAGTTGACGGGTTTCGACGCGGCGACCGGCGAGGTCCTGTGGCGCCAGGGCGATGTCGCGGGTGTTTACGGCTCCGCCGCGTACTGGCGCACCGGAGACGGGACGTACCTGGTCTGCAACGGCGCGAAGGAGACGTTTTGCCTGGACGCAAAGACCGGCGCCGTCGTCTGGCGCGCCCCCGGCGGGGGGTGGTCCACGCCGGCAGTCAGCGGCGACCTCATGGTCGTCTCCACCAACAACAAGGCGCTCGGCGTGATCGGATACCGGCTTTCTCTTTCGGGCGCGGAGAAGCTCTGGAACGTGGATTTCCTTGATCGTGGCACCAGCCCGCTCATCTATGGCGAGCACGTTTGCCTGGTCGGCGGCGGCGCCGTGGCGAGGATCCTTTGCGTGGACGCGTCATCCGGCGAGGTCGTCTGGCAGGAGAAGCTGCCCAGCACGGAGTTAGCGTCGCCCGTCGTGGCGGACGGCAAGCTGCTCTATGTCTCGCGCGGTTCTCTTCACATGGCTGAAGCAACCCCGGAGGCATTCAGGCCTCTCGGCGAGGCCAAGCTCGGCGCCGCAGTCTGCATCACGCCCGGCATCGTGGACGGCAGGCTGTTCCTGCGGCTGAAGGATTCCGTCGCCTGCTACGACCTGCGCGGGTCGCCCTCTTGACGCTCGGAGACCGATGACAACGCGGAGAGTTCAGTTCGTCGTTTCGCGCTATCCCGCCGGCGGCGGGCAGGGGTACGCCGCTGACCTGTCCAACCCGCTCGCCCTGGACCCCGCCGAGTGCAGGCGCAGCGAGGACGCCCTGGCGGAGGGCCTGCGGGCGGCCGGGGGCAGCGTGCTGGTCGTGCCGCACCTCTACTACCTGACTGAGACCCACGCCGTCGTGCGACGGCTCTCGGAGTGGCCCGACACGCTCGTCGTGGCGTCGTGGCTCTACCCGCGTGCGTCGTACTGGACGTTGCGCGCCCTGGGCGTTGACGGGGCGTCGGCGGAAGCGGCGGAAGCCGAGTCGCCGCCGTCCCGGGCCATTCACTGCCTGTTCCTGCGGGAGGATGCCTCGCCGGAGGCGTGCCTGTCCCGGCTCGCCGGGCCCGCGCCCGAGCATCCGGGCGGGCGCGGTGGCGTGGTGGAGGACATCTCCGCGGAGATGCCGCCCCGATGGTATCCCGTGCTCGACTACGAGCGTTGCCGGGAGTGCGGGCAGTGCCATGACTTCTGCCTGTTCGGCGTCTTCACCAGGGAAGGCCGGCGCGTGCTGGCCTCCGACCCGGACAAGTGTAAGCCCGGCTGCCCCGCTTGCGCGCGCCTCTGCCCGGCAGGGGCGATCATCTTCCCGCATTGCAGCCCCGACCCGGCCATCGCCGGCGCACCCGGGGACGGCGCGGCGTCGGGCGGCGGCGAGGAGGCCGGGCCGGACGACCTCGACCAGCTCATTGACGCCCTGGACGAGCTCGACTGAAGGTGCCCGGCGGGCGCCGTTTCCTCTTTCTTGGGCCGACCATGACGACGGCCTTCACAGCGTCTGATTCGCGCGAAGGCCCGTGCGGGCAGGGCGGGGCGCGCGTGGTGCTGACCGCCGACCGGACGCTGATGGCCGACTACCGCGTGCTGTTCGACGGGATGCTGGCAGCGAGCCAGACGACGCGCGTGCCGTCGGCGCTGATGAAGGCCCTCATGGCGCCGCGGCTGCGGGGGCACGATTCGCGGGCCGTCGCCGCTCCGCTCGGCCTGCGGCGCATCGAGGCGGCGCTGGTCGCCGACGGATGGGAGAGGGGCGACGTGGCGGTGGTGCCGCCTGAAAGGCTCCGTGAGGCCGTCGGGGCGGGGACGCGCGTCGTCGGCCTTTCGTCCGGCGACCCGCTCGGGATCGGCATGACCAGCACGACGATGGCCGCCCTGCTGGGCGGGGAGCCTTACACGGGCAAGTGGTTCCGGGGGCTCTGTCGGCGGGTCGGCAGGCTGCTGGCAAGCTCACCGGGTGCGCGGGTCGTCATGGGCGGTCCGGGCGCATGGCAACTGGCCCGCGACGGCGCGGCGCGGCGGGCACTCGGCGTGGACCACGTGATCACCGGGTACTGCGAAGCGAACGTCGTGTCGGTCCTCGGCGCCATTGCCGCGGGCCAAGACCTGCCGCCGGTCATCGAGGGCGTCGCGGCGCCCGCCGGCGAGGTGCCGGCCGTGCTCGGGCCGACGGTGATGGGCGGCGTCGAGATCGGGCGTGGCTGCGGCCTCGGCTGCGACTTCTGCTCCCTCGCCCGGATCCCCATGCAGGACTTGGCCGAGGACACCATCCTGTCGGACGTCGAAACGAACGTGACCGCCGGTGCGGGGAGCGTCTTCCTGACCAACGAGGACCTGTTCCGCTACGGGGCGCGGGGCGGGCAGGTCACGCCCGGCGCGCTTATCGGGCTGTTGGAGCGCATCCGCGCGGCCGCCGGGAGCCGGTTCGTGCAGGCGGACCATGCCAACGTCCAGTCCGTCGCCGGCTTCAACGACGCCGAACTGGCGGCCGTGGGGCGTCTTCTGGCCGGCGGCGAAGGCCGCGCCGGCTACACCTGGGTGAACGTGGGAGTCGAGTCCGCCTCCGGCCGGCTGCTCGCCGAGAACGGCTGCGGGCCGAAGATGACGCCCTTCGGCCCGGACGGGTGGGCCGGCGCCTGCCAGGAGCAGGTGCGCCGGCTCATCCGGGCGGGGTTCTTTCCGCTGCTCAGCCTCGTCGTCGGCATCCCCGGCGAGACGGAAAAGGACGTCGCCGACACCATCCGGTGGGTCGAGGACCTGGGCGAGGAACGGGTCGCGGTTTTCCCCGTCCTTCACGTCCACCTGGGGGACAATTCGTCGTTCGGCCGGGGACAAATGTCCGCCGCGCACTGGCGCCTTTTCCGCCTCTGCTATCGCCTGAACTTCAAGTGGATGCCGCGCCTAACGTGGGACAACGAGCGCCGGGCGGGCGTCGGCATCTGGCGGCGCTTGCTGATCCAGTTCCTTGGGCGCGTGAATATCCCGTGGTGGAAGGCCCTGTTTCTCCTGAGAAGCGCGGGGGCCCGCCCATGAGCGCATCGCCTCCCAGCGGGGAGGACCTGGGCCGGCTGCGGGCCGCCTACGCCGAGGGCCGCCGGCGGCTGCTCGGCGAATGCCGCCCCGACGCGCATTGGGAGGGCCGGCTCTCCTCCTCGGCGCTTTCGACGGCCACCGCCGTGAGCGCGCTGACCCTGGTTTCCCGCGAGCGGCATGCCGCCCTGATAGCCGCTGGCGTCCGCTGGCTGGCCTCCCACCAGAACCCCGACGGCGGCTGGGGCGACACGCCGGACAGCCCGAGCAACCTGCCCACGACGATGCTCGTGCAGGCGGCGTTGCGGCTGTCGGCCGTCAGCGGCCCGCAGGTGGGCGCGGCCGCAAACCGGGCCGAGGAGCACCTGCGGCGCGCCGCAGGGCCGGAGGGGCCGGGCCGCGTGGCGGCCCTGCGCGAGGCTTACGGGGCCGACCGCACTTTCGCGGTTCCCATCCTGACCAACTGCGCCCTGGCGGCGGAGGCCGCCGCGCCGGCGTCCGTGCGATGGAACGCCGTCCCCTCGCTGCCGTTCGAGCTGGCCTGCTTGCCGCGGTTCCTCTTGCGCTGGCTGCGGCTGGGAGTGGTGAGCTACGCCCTGCCTGCGCTGATAGCCATCGGCCAGCTCGTGGATCGGCGCCGGGCGACGCGCAACCCGTTCCTCTGGCTCACACGGCGGCTGGCGCGGGGGCCTTCCCTGCGGCGGCTGGAGGCCATTCAGCCCGCAAGCGGCGGCTTCCTGGAGGCCGTGCCGCTGACCAGCTTCGTGGTGATGAGCCTTGCGGCGCTCGGCGGAGCCGACAGCTCCGAGGTCTGCGGGCGGGGCGTCGCCTTCATCCTGCGGGCGGCCCGGCCGGACGGGAGCTGGCCGATTGACCTGGACCTGTCCTGCTGGCTGACCTCGCTGAGCGTGGCGGCCCTGCGCGCGGGCGGGGGCGAGCCAGCGCCTGAGCCGGAGGCCACGGCCGCGTGGCTTCTTGCACGGCAGCACACGGAGAGGCATCCCTACACGGGTTCGCCGCCGGGGGCGTGGGCCTGGACGGGCCTGCCCGGCGGCGTGCCAGACGCGGACGACACGGCCGGCGCGCTGCTGGCGCTGGCCGCGCTGCGACGGGACGCGACCCCGCAGGCGGGCCTGGGCGTCAGGTGGCTGCTGGGCCTTCAGAACCGCGACGGCGGCTGGCCGACCTTCTGCCGGGGATGGGGCAGGCTCCCATTCGACCGCAGCGCGCCGGACCTGACCGCGCACGCCGTCCGGGCGATCACCGCCTGGCCGGCGGCCATCGACGAGGGGCGGCAGCGGCGCGCCGTCGCGCGCGGCCTCGATTACCTCCGGGGCGCCCAGCGGCCGGACGGGTACTGGGTGCCTCTCTGGTTCGGCAACCAGTCGGCGCAGGGGCAGGAGAACCCCGTCTATGGGACGTCGCGCGTGCTGGCGGCCTACCGCGACCTGGGACTGGCCGGCGTGCCGGAGGCCGTGCGCGGTGTCGAGTTCCTCCTGGAGGCGCAGAACGCCGACGGAAGCTGGGGCGGGGACCGCGGCCTGCCCGGGACGGTCGAGGAAACGGCCCTGGCGGTGGAGGCGCTGGCGGGGCTGCGGGGGCAGGCGGGCGTACGGGACGCGTGCCTGCGCGGCGCGCTCTGGCTGGCCGGGTGCGTCGCCGACGGCGGGCTGGACGAACCGGCGCCCATCGGGCTTTACTTCGCCCGGCTCTGGTACTCCGAGATGCTCTACCCGATCATCTGGACCGTCGCTGCCCTCGGGCGGCTGCTCGGCCCGGACGGGCGCGGGGGCGCTTGACGCGGGCGCGGCGGGCGCGTGAACTTGCCAAAACCAGGATTTCCGATAGGCTGGTAAGGGGAGCATTGTTGCTGTTGGGACGTGAACTGCTGACGAGGTAGCAGTCCCCATGATTCGGTCCGAGGGACTTGAGACAGCCCGGGACGCCGTGCCGGAGGGCCTGCCGTCAGGGGGCATCAAGGGCGTGCCCCCGGAGCCCGCTGTGCGCGAGCGCATCCGGGTGGCGGCGCGGGACGCCGCGGCGAGGGTCCGCAAAGGCCAGCCGCCGACGCGCCTGACGCTGATGCGGCTTGCCGCCTCGGTGTTGGGCCGGCTCGGGCTGAACGGGCGCTACCTGGGCTTTGCGATGGTGGCCGTGGACAACGCCTTCTGGCGGGACCAATTCGCCGGCGTGCAGTTCTCGCACAGGTTGCTGCTCCTTCCGCACTGCCTCAAAGACCCGCAGCGGTGCGCGGGCATATACGAGGCGTCGCGCATGATCTGCAGGGGTTGTGGCGCCTGCCTTATCGGGGAACTTCAGCAAGAGGCGGAGACCCTCGGCTACCGGATCCTGATCGCCGAGGGGACGCCGGCCGTCGTGCAGACCGTGCTCACCGACGGGGCGGACGCCATCCTGGGCGTGGCGTGCCTGGACTCGCTGGACCAGGCGTTCGACCGCATCTCCGAACTGGGCATCCCGCACGCGAACGTGCCGCTGCTGCGTGACGGATGCCGCGACACCGTGGCGGAGCCGGAAGTCATCCGATCGTGGATGCGTCTCAGTTCTGTACGGGTGGCGGAGCAGACCAGGAGCTACGTGCCCCTTCTTCGGGCGGCAAGGGGGCTCTTCGCGTCGGGCCCGCTTGAGACGCTTCTGGAGGGCCACGTGCCGGCGGAGGACCTGGCTGTATCGGGGGGCGGCGGCCCGGCCGGCAGCGCCGGCGCCATCGCCATCAACTGGCTGACTCGGGGCGGGAAGCGGTTCCGCCCGTTTGTCACGCTGGCAAGCTACGCGGCGCTGGCCCACGGCGAGAAGGTCTTCAGGTCGGGCGTGGACGCCGAAGGCGCGCTGCCACTGGCCGTGAAACGCGTCGCGGTCGCCATGGAGGCCCTGCACAAGGCGTCGCTGGTCCACGACGACATCCAGGACGACGACAACTTCCGCTACGGGAGCGAGACGCTGCACAGGAGCCACGGCATGCCCGTGGCCATGAACGTGGGCGACTACCTCATCGGCCTGGGGTACCACCTCGTCGGGGCGAGCAAGGAGGGGCTGGGTTCGGAGTGCGTCGCGGACATCCTGAAGGCGCTTTCCGACGCTCACCTGCGGCTCTGCCGCGGCCAGGGCACGGAACTGGCGTGGCGGGACGGGGACCGGCGCCGGCTGCGCCCGGCGGACGTCCAGCGGGTGTACGCGCTCAAGACGGCGCCCGCCTTCGAGGTCTCGATGTACGCCGGCGTGCGCATGGCCCGGGCCTTCGCGCACGGCGGCTGCCTGTGCGGGGTGGGCCGGCGGGCAGAGCAGATGCGGCTCTTCTCTCGTTACGTGGGCGCCGCCTACCAGGTGCTCAACGACCTGAAAGACTGGGACCTGCACGGCCACGACAAGGTGATCGCCGGACAGGACCTGCTCTCCGGGCGACCCACCATACTGCTGGCGTTCGCGCTGGCCGCCGGCGACGAGGACTCCAACGCGGAGCTGCTCGCGATACCCGCCGGCGAGATGCCCGAGCAAGACAAGCTCGAACAGATGCGCCGGCTCTACAGGCAGAGGGGCGTGTTTGACACGGCACGCAGCCTTGTCAGCCGGTACCGCAAGAGGGCAGAGGAAGCGGCCGACGACGTGGAGCCGCCCGCGCTCCGGGAACTGATGCACTTCATAGTGGACATGGTGCTATGAGGCAATCCGCGGCTCGCCGGTACCTTCTGGACCTGGAGCGTCTCGTCCAGACCGGCGTGCGGGCGCTGCCGCAGGGGTTCGTCGCCCGGCAGGCGGCCTACGTGCGGTCGGCCCAGAACGGGGACGGCGGCTTCCCCGGGCGTGACGGCGCGTCGGACCCGTATTACACGAGCTTCGCGCTGCGCACGGCCCACCTGTGCGACGGTTCGACGGAGCCGGCCCTCTGGCACCGGGCAGGCGACTACCTGACGGCAGCGAACGGCTCCGTTGCCGGCATCGTGGACTGCTTCTGCCTGCTCTACGTCGCGCACCTGGTCGGTCAGTACGGCTGGGACGGCTGGGACGAGCGCGAGAGGGCGGAAGTGGTCGCGGCGGCCGGGCGCACAATCGGCGCCTGCCACCACTCCGACGGCGGCTACGCGAGGGCGCCGGGCGGCCCGCCGAGCCTCTATCACACGTTCCTGGCGACGCTCTGCTGCGGGCTCCTTGACGTGCCGGAGCCGGACGGCGCGGACGTCCTGCGGTTGGTGCGTGCGCACGGGTGCGCCGGCGGCGGGTTCGCGGACCTTGTCGAGGACGTTGACACCGGCGGCGGCGTCAATCCGACGGCGGCAGCCGTCGGGCTGCTCTCGATGGCGGGCCGCCTGCAGGAAATATCGGTGAGCGGCACGGCCGGTCTTCTGCTGGCCATGCAGCGCGAGGACGGGGGGTTCGCACCCCACGCCGACGCACCGGCCTCGGACCTGCTCTCGACCTTCACGGCGCTCCTGTCTCTGGAGGCGTTGGGGGCCGCGGGACGAGCGCGCCTTGCCGACGTCGGCAGGTTCGTGAAGGCCCTGTCGGCGCCCGTCGGCGGGTTCCGCGGCAGTCGCCTGGACGGCACGCCGGACCTCGAATACACGTTCTACGGCCTGGCGACGCTCGGCCTGCTGGCCTTGCGGGTGGCAGGGCCGCAGGATGACTGATGGGCTGCAGTTCCCACGGTCCCAGGGGAGTCGGCGAATGGACCTTACGGTGGAGCACGTCAGCAAGCACTATGAATCGCCCGGCGGCGCGGTCGTCGTGTTGAGGGACGTGTCGCTGGCCCTGAGCCCGGGGGAGACGCTGGCCGTGTTGGGCCCCTCGGGCTCGGGCAAGAGCACGCTGCTCAACGTGATCGGCTCCCTGGACAGCCCCACGTCGGGCACCGTGCGGTTGGGTGAGATTGACGTCACCGGCCTGGCGGGCGATGAGCTGGCCGCCTTCCGCAGCCGGCAGGTGGGGTTCGTGTTCCAGGACCATCACCTGTTGCCGCAGTGCACGGCGCTGGAGAACGCGATGCTGCCCGCGCTGGCCGCCGGGTCCCCGCGGGACGGCGCGGATGACGCGCGGCGGCTGCTTGAGCGCGTCGGTCTGGCGGAACGGATGCACGCCGTGCCCGGCGAGCTTTCCGGCGGCGAGCGCCAACGCGTGGCGATTGCGCGGGCGATGGTGAACGATCCCCCGCTCCTGCTCTGCGACGAGCCGACCGGCAACCTCGACAGGCAGACCGGCGCCGAAGTCGGATCGCTGTTCCTCGAACTGGCCCAGGAGCACGACGCGATGCTCATTGTCGTGACGCACGACCTGGGCCTGGCGAGGCGCTTCCCGCAGTGCAAGGAGCTGCGGGACGGCGTGCTGCAGGACGCCGGCTCCGCCCTCTCCCAGACCTGACGCCCGAAGGGACCATTGCAGCACGTGAGCAACTCCGACCAGCCTGGCATTTCTCTGGGGGCCCTCGTCGGGCGAAACCTGACCTACTACTGGCGGTCCAGCCTGGCAGTGGCGCTGGCCGTGAGCGTCGCGGCGGCCGTGCTGGTCGGCTCGCTCCTGGTCGGCGACTCCCTGAAGGGCACCCTGGTCGAGCTTGCCGAGGAGCGCCTGGGCCGGGTCGAGCACGCGCTCGTCGCGGGTACCTTCTTCCGTGAGCAGCTTGCCGCAGACCTGGCCGGCGCCGCCGGGTTCGCGGACCGCTTTGACCTCGCCGTGCCGGCCGTCATGCTCAACGGGGCGGTCGAGAACGCGACCTCCGGACTGACCGTCGCCCGCGTGTCGGTGCTGGGTGTGCCGGACGAGTTCTGGGGGCTCGGCCAGGGGGGGGCGGCGAAGGCGCCGGACGGCCGAAGCGTCATCCTGAATGACAGCCTTGCCGGCGATGCCGAGGCAGCCGTCGGCGACGCGCTCCTCATAACGGTGGGCCGGCGCGGACAGGCGCCCGCAGACTCGCTGATGGGCAGGCGTACGCGCGAAGACACGGTCCGAACGATGCGCGTAACCGTGGCGGCGGTCGTGCCGTCGCGGGGGCTCGGCGCGTTCACGCTCCGCACGGACGAGCCGCGCCCGCGCAACGTGTACGTGGCGCTGTCCTGGCTTCAGCAGCAGCTCGGGCGGCAGGGGCAGGCGAACGCGATCCTCGTCAGCGCGGCCCCCGGTGGCCGCCGAGGGGGCGGTGCCGGGTCCCTTCAGCCTGTCCTGGCCTCGGTGGTGCAGCCGGCGGATTACGGCCTGCGCCTCGTCGCCAACGATGCGTTGGGATACCTTTCGCTGGAGAGCGGGGAGTTCGTGCTGCCGGAGGGCGTCGCGACCGCGGCCGAGAAGGCGGCGGCGCAGGCGGACCTGTGGGCCGCCCGGGTCTCGGTGTACCTGGCGAACTCGCTGGCGCTCGTCGGCGCGCGGGAGGGGGGCCGGGCGGTGCCGTACTCGATCGTCGCGGCCGTCCAGCCCGGCGCGGGCGTCGCGCTGCCGGTCCCGTTCGGGCCGGGGGACATCCTGCTCAACTCGTGGGCCGCCGAGGACCTGCGGGCAGCGGTCGGCGACACCGTCGAGATGACCTACTACGTGTCGAGCGAGGGCGGGTGGCTCGACACGCGAACGCGGCGCTTCAAGCTGGCGGGCATCGTGCCCCTGGAGGGCGCGGCGACGGACCCCGGGCTGGTGCCGGCCTTCGAGGGCGTCACGGATGCCGAGACGATGGGGGACTGGGACCCGCCGTTCCCGGTTGACCTCGACCTGATCGGACCGAGGGACGAGGACTACTGGCAGCTCTACCGCGCGGCACCGAAGGCGTATGTCTCGATGGAGGCCGCCCGCAGTTTCTGGCTGCCGCCGGACTCAGCGGACGGGGCGTGGGTGACGTCCGTGCGGCTGGCCTCGGCGGAAGCCGTGGATTTGCAGGCGGCGGGCGAGGCGTTCACCGGGCGCCTGCTGGCTCTCCTGCCGCCGGATGCGCTCGGGCTCGCGTTCTGGCCCGTCAGGGAGAGGGCGTTGGCCGCCGCGAAGGGCTCGACCGACTTCGGCATGTTGTTCATCGGCATGAGCATGTTCCTCGTTGCGGCCGCAGCGGCCCTGGCGGCATTGGTGCTGCGCCTGAACGTCGAGCGCCGGGCGAGCCAGACCGGCATCCTGGTGGCCGTGGGATTCAGGTCGCGCGGGGCCTCGGGGGTGCTCGCGTGGGAGGGGTTGGTCCTGGCGGCCATCGGTGTCGTGGCGGGCGTGCCGCTGGGAGTCGGATACTCCTGGCTGGTTATCGCCGCGCTGCGGCACTGGTGGCAGGACGCGGTGGGAGGGCTGTCTTTCTCCCTGCACGTGGGGGCCGTCAGCATGGTCGTCGGGTCATTGGCCGGACTTGCGGTGGGGGTGCTGGCCGTCTGGTGGGGCGTGCGGGTGCTGCGGCGCACGGACGTGCTGCGCCTGTTGGGCGGATGGCGCGCGCTCGCGGCCAGGCCGCGCCCGGCGGTGCGCAAGCGCGCACGGATCATTGGCATCGGCGCCATCGCCGCAGCCCTGATCGTCCTGTCGAGAGCCTTGTACCTTGTCCAGTGGTGGGAGCGGCTCAGATCCGCTTTGCCCTTCTCTCTCCCCAAGAGCACGGAGACGCTCCCGCTGGCGGGGGCCTTCTTCGCCGGCGGGGCGCTTCTGCTCATAGGTGTCCTCGCGCTCTTCTGTGCGCACCTGCAAAGGCCCGCACGCCAGACTGCGGGCCTGATGAGCCTGCACCGCCTGGCCTGGCGCAGCACTTCGAGGAACTGGCTGCGCAGCCTCTTGACCGTCGGGATCATCGCCTGCGCGAGCTTCGTGCTCGTGACGGTCGCGGCGAACCGCACCGACATGTCCCGGCTGGACACGCGGGACAGGGCTTCCGGGGCGGGCGGGTTCAGCCTGGTGGCGCGCTCCGACGTGCCCGTCTACGTTGATCTGGACACCCCGGAGGGCCGCAGACAGCTCGGCTTCGCGCCCGAGAGCGCGGACGTCATGGACGGCACGCGCGTGCTCTCCTTCCGCGTGAAGGAAGGCGACGACGTGAGCTGCCTGAACGTGCAGCGACCCGGCGAGCCGCGCGTGCTGGGCGTGCCGCAGGAGATCATCGAGCGGGGCGGCTTCCGGCTGACGAAGACGGCGGAGGGATCGGGCAGTGATACGGCGAACCCTTGGCGCCTGCTGGAGCAGGGCGCGTCCGACGGGACCGGCGCGGTGCCGGCGTTCGCCGACGCCGCGAGCGCGCAGTGGATACTCCACGTCGGCCTGGGGGACGAGATCGAGGTCGCCGGCCCGGACGGCCGGCCGGTGCCGCTGAAGCTGGTGGGGCTGCTGGCCAACAGCATCTTCGCCGGCGAGGTGCTCGTCTCCGAGGGGCAGTTCGAGCGCCGCTTCGGCGCCGATTCGGGCTATCGCTACTTCCTCATCGAGACCCCCGCGGGGAAGGAGCAGGCGGTCGAGCGGGCCCTGCGCGAGAATCTGGGCCAGTTGGGTCTCGACGTCACGCCCACGGCGGAAGTCCTCGCGGGCTTCGCGCGGGTGCAGAACACGTACCTGAGCACTTTCCAGACGCTGGGCGGACTGGGCCTCCTGCTGGGCACGTTCGGGATCGTCACCGTGCTCCTGCGGGGGGTTATCGAGCGGCGCAGCGAGCTGGCCATGATGCTGGCGCTGGGTTTCCGACGGGCGGACCTGATTGCGCTCATCCTGGTGGAGAACGGGTTGCTCTTGTGCTTCGGCATCGCTGCCGGCACGGTGACGGCGCTGGTGGCGATGGCGCCTCATCTTGCCTCCGCCCAGGCGGACGTGGCGTGGACGGGCCTGGCGGCCACGCTGGCGGCGTGCCTGGCGGTGGGACTGCTGGCCTGCCTGGCGGCCTCCGCGTCGTCCGTCAGGAGCGGCCTGCTGTCGGTGCTGCGCTCGGAATAGACTGCTTGTCTGTCACGGGAGGGAGCTGCTGCCATGGGACCTGGTCGAGGTGTCAGGGAGACATGCATGGTTTCGCTGTTCCTCTTGTTCGCTTTCTCGTGCGCGCGGGCCGGCGACGGGGGGCAGGCGGCGTGGCCCTCGTTCCGGGGCGGCCCCGCGCAGACGGGCGTTGCGCGCGTTGCGCTGCCGCGGGAGCTCGCGCTTCTGTGGACCTACGAGGCCGATGACGCCGTCGAGTCCACGGCGGCCATAGTGGGCGGCACGGCGTACGTCGGGACGAACGGCGGCGACCTGCTGGCCCTCGATCTGGCCGGGGGCGGGCGGAAGTGGACCTACAAGGCGAAGGACTCGATCTCGGCCTCGCCGGGGGTCGCGGCTGGCCGCGTGTTTGTGGGCGACATGGGGGGCACGTTTCACGCCGTTGACGCCGCTACCGGGAAGGGCCTCTGGTCCTTTGAGACGGACGCCCAGATCATTTCCTCGGCCAACTTCGCGGACGGGCGCGTCCTGGTCGGCTCTTATGACTTCTCCCTGTATTGCTTCGACGCGGCGGAGGGAAAGCTGCTGTGGCAGTTCGAAAGCGACGCCCAGGTGCATTGCAGCCCGTGCGTTGCGGGAGCCGACGCCCTGATAGCCGGCTGCGACGGATTGCTGCGCAGCATTGACGTTGCGGGCGGCAAGGAGAAGGGCAACGTGACGCTGGGCGCTAACATGGCTGCTTCCCCGGCCTTTGACGGCGGATACGTATACCTGGGGACCTACGGGGGCACCATGATGTGCATCGACCCGGCCGGGGGCAAGGTAGTGTGGGACATCCAGCCCGTCGACGGGGGCGCCCCGTTCTACGGCTCCGCGGCGGTCTCGGGAAGTCGGGCCGTCTTCGCCGGGCGGGACCAGTTCGTCCGCTGCGTGGACACGGGCAACGGGTCCGAGCGATGGCGCTTCTTCACGCGGGGGGAGATTGACTCCTCGCCCGTCATCTGCGGCGGAGACGTGTTCGTCGGAAGCGGGGATGGCAACCTCTACCGCCTCGGGCTGGAGGACGGCAAGGAGAAGTGGCGTTTCGCCGCCGGCTCGCCCATAACTGCCTCGCCGGCCATCGGCGAGGGGCGCCTGGTAATCGGCGCCGGCGACGGGGCCGTCTACTGTTTCGGTGTGAAGGCGGCGGGCAGCGCCGCCCCTGCCGGGGAATGAGCAGATGGACTTGAGTCGTCCAACGCGCCTGGTGCCGCTGGCTGCTCTGCTCGTGGGGGCGGCGGCGATTGCGCTCTGGCTTGCGCTCAGCCAGCCGCCCGAGACGGCGGTGCGGGTTCCCCGACAGGAGGAAAGGGATGCGCAGGCCGGTGAGGGTGCGGTCGAGCGCAACGCCGGGACGTTGATAGCGGGGCAGGGGACGCCGTCCGAGCTGACGGGCAGTTGGCCGCAGTTCAGGGGCGCGGACCGGACGAACGTCGTGCGGGATGCGGCCGGGCTGACCAGGTCATGGGGAGGCAGGGAACTGCGCGTCCTCTGGACCATCGAGGCGGGAGAGGGACACTCCGGCGCGGCCGTCCGCGACGGGCGCGTTTACATGATGGACTACGACCGCGAGAAGCTGGAGGACCAGGTCCGCTGCCTTTCCTTTGACGACGGCGCGGACATCTGGCGCTACACCTACTACGTGAAGGTCAAACGGAACCACGGCATGTCGCGCACCGTCCCCGCCGTCTCCGGCGACTACGTCGTCACCCTCGGGCCGAAGTGCCACGTCGTCTGCCTCGACGCGCGGCAGGGGACCCTCATCTGGAAGAAGGACCTGGTGGCCGAGCACGGGACGGAGGTGCCGCCGTGGTACGCCGGCGAGTGCCCGCTGATAGACGGGGGCAACGCGATCCTCGCTCCGGGGGGTGAGCCGCTCATGATGGCCGTTGAACTGGCCACGGGCAAGACCGTCTGGGAGACGCCAAATCCGGGTGGCTGGGGCATGACGCACTCGTCGGTCGTCGCCGTCGAGGTGGGCGGCGAGCGTCAGTTCGTTTACTGCACGACCCTGGGCGTCGTGGGCGTGTCCGCCCAGGACGGCCGCCTGCTCTGGCGGCTGCCGGAATGGAAGATCAACCCGGCCAACGTTGCCATGCCCGTGCCGGTGGGAGGGGACCGGCTCTTCCTGTCCGGCGGCTACAACAAGGGCTGCATGATGCTCAGGCTGCCGAGCGGGTCGGAGCCGGAGACGCTCTGGCGCCTGCCGGCGAAGACCTTCGGCTCGGACCAGCACACGCCGATCCTCCATGAGGAGCACATCTACGGCACGATCCCGCCCAAGGGCGAGCTCGCCTGCCTGGACCTGGAAGGGAACCGCCTCTGGACCAGCGGCGGAGAGGCCCGGTTCGGCCTCGGCCCGTACATACTGGCCGACGGGCTGCTGTTCGTGCTCAGTGACGAGGGGGGCACGCTTCACGTGGCCGAGGCGTCCCCCGACGGTTACAATGAACTGGGCGTGTTCCACGTGCTGCACGGTCACGACGCGTGGGCGCCCATGGCCATGGCGGACGGCCGCCTTATCTTGCGGGACCTCACCCAGGTGGTGTGCCTGGAGCTTCCCCGAGAGTGAGCTATGAAGCGGTGGATGCCATTGTGGGCCGGCGCGTTGTGGACGACGGCCCTTGTGGCGTGGGCCGTCTCGTGCGGGTGCGATGACGCGGACACGGCCCCGCTGCCCGCGCCGGAGCCGCCGCGGGAGGTCGAGACGGAACTGCGCTATGTCCTGACCGCCACGCTGGACGCGGGCATGGAGCAGCTCAACGGCATTGCCCTGGACGCGGAGGACCGCCTCTATCTGGCCGGGTCGGCGGGCGTGCGAGTGCTCGACGCCGGGGGGAACGTGCTGCGGGCCTTCCCGACGCCCGAAGCGGCGATCTGCCTGGCCGTTGACGAGGCCGGCAACATCTACGTCGGGCTCCAGCGCAGCGTCGAAGTCTACGACGGCGAAGGCAGCCTCCTGGCCTCTTGGGGCGGGGAGGGCGAGTTCAGCTACGTCACGGGGATCGCCGTGGACGGGCTGAACGTCTACGTTTGCGACGCGGGGAATCGCCTCGTGCACCGTTACGCTGACAACGGCGACTTCATCAATCACCTGGGGGCGCGGGACGCGGCGGAGGGCTATCCGGGGCTCGTCTGCCCCAGCCCGCATCTGGACTGCGCCGTCGATGGCGAGGGCATAGTACACGTCGCGAACCCCGGCCTGCTGAGGGTCGAACGCTGGAAGGCCGACGGCGAGCGGCTGGACACGTGGGGCACCCCCGGCGCGCGGCCGGAGGGCTTCTTCGGGTGCTGCAATCCCACAGACATCGCCCTGACCGGCGAAGGCCGCGTCGTCACGTCGGAGAAGGGCATCCCGCGCGTCAAGGTCTATGACGCGCAGGGGAAGATGCTGGCATACCTGGGGCCGCAGAACTTCTCGCCGAAGGTCAAGGGGATGGACCTGGCCGTTGATTCGCGCGGGCGAATCTGCGTCGCGGACCCCGGCGACGGACAGGTGCGGGTCTTCGAGCTGGCCGAAGCGGAGCAGCCGGATGAACCGGAACGAGAGGGCGAATAGGGCCGTGGCGCGGCGCGAGGCGCTGCGCACGGCGGCCCGCTGGACGGGCCTCGCGGTGCTCGGCGGCTGGCTGGCCGGCGTGACGTTGCGCCGGGGGCGGGGCGACTCCGCGCGCCGGGCCGGGCTCTGCGCGCGCTGTCCGTCGCTGCCCTCGTGTTCCCTGTCGGAAGGGAAGCGCGCCCGGGATGCGATGGGCGTCGCCCGCACCGGACCGGCCGGGCAGTCCGACTTGCCCCGGCTCTGCGTACCCGCCGGTGACACCTTTGAGGTCGAGGGGTGAAGCCCTGTGAAGCCGACCGAAGAAGACAAGGGACACCTGACCCGCCGCGGTTTCCTGGGCGCGGTGGGCCGCGGCGCGTCGCTGCTGGCCGTCGGCGGCGTGGGCGGCGCGATGGTGCTTCGCCCCGCCGGAGGCGAGACCGTCTGGCAGATCGATCCCTTCAAGTGCATCCAGTGCCGCCAGTGCCAGACGGAGTGCGTCCTGGAGCCCTCGGCGGTCAAGTGCGTGCACGACTTCTCGATGTGCGGCTACTGCAAGTTCTGCTTCGGGTTCTTCCGCACGGACCCCATCGCGCTCGACGAGGGCGCCGAGAACCAGGCCTGCCCCACGGGCGCGATCATCAGGCATTTCGTGGAGGAGCCCTACTACGAGTACAGCATTGACACGGACCTGTGCATCGGCTGCGGCCAGTGCGTCAAGGGCTGCGAGCAGTTCGGCAACAGGGCGCTCTACCTCCAGGTGCTGCACGACCGATGCCTGAACTGCAGCGAGTGCGCCATAGCCGCCGCCTGCCCGGCGGACGCCTTCGTGCGGCTGTCTGCCGACCGGCCCTACTTCATCAAGCACAAGGGGCCGGACCAGTTTACCGACGCCTACCAGCTTGGCTGACGGGTTAGACCGAACGTGAAGAGAACTGCGACAAAGTGGGCCCTGCCGGCGGCGCTGCTGCTGACGGTAGGCACGGGTGCGTGGGCGCTGGAGCGATTCCCGCCGCCCGACTTCGAGACGGCCTACGAGATGCCGGAGCTCACGGTGCCGGCCGCGCCCGGCGCCGCGGGGGACGTCCTGGCGGCGGTGCTGCTTCTCGTGGCGCTGTCGCTGGCCGCATGGTTCGTCCACCGCCTGCGCAGCCGCCGGGCAGTGGCCTGGTTGTCAGTTTTTTCGCTGGTTTACTTCGGGTTCATCCGCAAGGGCTGTGTCTGCCCGGTGGGCTCGCTCCAGCACGTCGCACTCTCGCTGGCTGACGGCAGTTACGTGCTGCCGGTCACGGTGGCGTTGTTCTTTGCCCTGCCGCTGCTGTTCGCGCTGGTGTTCGGCAGGGTGTTCTGCGGAGGGGTCTGTCCGCTCGGGGTCATCCAGGACGTGGTGCTGGTGAAGCCCGTCCGCGTGCCCGAGTGGCTGGAGCACGCGCTCGGGTTGCTGCCCTTTGTGTATCTTGGCCTGGCCGTGTTGCTTGTGATGACCGGCACCGGGTTCGTGATATGCCGTTTCGATCCGTTCGTGGCGCTGTTCAGGCGGTCGGGTGAGCTGCACATGCTCGTGGCGGGCGGGATCTTCCTGGCTGTCTCGGCGTTCATCGGGCGTCCTTACTGCCGTTTCCTGTGCCCGTACGGGGTTCTGCTGGGGCTGTTCTCGCGGGCCGCGTGGCGCAAGGTGAGCACGACGCCGGACGAGTGCATCGTGTGCAGCCTCTGCGAGAACGCGTGCCCGTTCGGCGCGATAACGAAGCCGACGCCTGAAGCCGTCGTGGAGGAAGAATGAGAAGGGCGTTCGTCATCCTGCTGCTGTTGATGCCGCTGGCGGGCGCCGGCCTGGGCCGCCTGGCCGGACCTTTCCTCGCTCGCGCGAGCGACACCGTCCGGCTTGCCGCCGAGGTCAGGGCCGAGGAAGCCGAAGGCGTGGCGGGGCTTACGCTGGAGACCGAAGCCTTTTGGGGCACCGGCGCACCGGCGGAGTCGCTCTATGCGGAAGCCCTGCGTGCCCAGGGCCGCCTCGTCGCCGGCGGGACCCTCCTCGGGGCGTGGCTGGGACTGGTGGTTGCAGTGAAGCTCTTCGTCCTGGCCAGAGCGCCGCGACAGGACACCTACGAGATCGCGCAGGCCCGGTGCGTGGCGTGCGGCCGCTGTTTCCTGTGCTGTCCGCGCGAACGGCACCGGTTGGAGCAACTGGCGGCACGCAAGCTGACGGGCGCCGCGCCGTGACCATGGCTCGTTGGAGTTGCCTCTGTGGCTGACAAGGAAGGAGCAACGATGCAGGTGGCTCCCGCGGGACGCGGACCTGAAGCCGATGCCGTGAGGGGGCGGCGGTTCCTGGCGCTCAGCCTGATGGCGGCGGCCGTGCTCTTCTGCGGCGTTGTCATGGGCGTGATGCTCGTGACGCGCCTGAGCGAGCAGGTGGCGCCACCGCCCGATTCACTCGCTCTCCAGGGCCTGCGGCAACTGCTGGAGCGCCAGCCGGGCAACGCAGAGGTCCGGCAGGCCATCCGCAGTGAGGACGCACGGCTGCGGGCGGCGTTCTTCGCCAGAAGACGGCTCTACGTGGGCGGGTCGTTCCTGCTCCTTGTCGGCCTGGTGGCCGCGACGGCCTGTGCCAGGTGGTACGCGTCGCTCGATCCGACCCGCCCGATGCCGAGCAGCCCCGCCGAACGCGCCGACCCGGACCGATGGCTGCGAAGGCGCAGGCGGATGACGGTCGGCGCGGGCGTAGCGGGGGGAGTCGTGGCGCTCACGCTGGTTGCGATGTACCTGGCCGGCGGCGAACGCTTCGGCCCCGCCGAGGCCCAGGCGCCGCCGGTGGAAAGCCAGGAACCTCCTGTCGCCGGTGCAGATGCCCGTTTCAAGGATACCTGGCCCCTGTTCCGCGGCCCTACGGGAATGGGCATTGTTGAGGCCGGGGACTGGCCGCTCACCTGGAACGCCGAGAGCGGGGAGAACATCCTGTGGAAGGCGCCCGTGCCCCGGCCGGGCAAGGGCTCACCCGTCGTGTGGGGAGGCCGTGTCTTCGTCACCGGCGGCGATGAGGATGCGTGTGAGGTCTTCTGCTTCGACCGCCTGACCGGCGAGCTGCTCTGGCGCACGCCCGTCCGCGCCGCGCGGGCGGTGGGCGGCGAGGAGGAGTTCGAGGTCTACGAGGACACCGGCTACGCCGCGCCGACCCCCTGCACGGACGGCGAGAGGGTGTACTCACTGTTTGCCACGGTGGACGTGGCGGCGGTTGACTTCGACGGCAAGGTGATCTGGGCCAAGAACCTGGGGCCGGTTGACAACGCTTACAGCATGGCCAGTTCGCCCGTGGTGCACGGGGGCAAGGTGATCCTCCAGATTGACGGCGGCTACTCGGCCGAGGACGGGGTCTCGGCGCTGATCGCGCTGGACGCGGCGACGGGCGAGGAGGTCTGGCGCACCGCGCGCCCCGTGCCCGGCTCGTGGAGCAGCCCCGTCGTGGCGCAGACCGAGGCCGGGCCGGAGATCGTGACCTGCGGCAACCCGTGGGTGATCGCGTACGACCCGGACCTGGGCACGGAGCTGTGGCGGGCGGACGTGCTCTGGGGCGACGTCGCAGCCTCGCCCGCCGTCGCCGACGGGGTCGTTTACGTCACGACGGAGTACGCGCGCCTGGCGGCGATCCGCGCCGGCGGCTTGGGGGACGTGACCGAGACGAACATCGTCTGGACCGCCGAGGACGGCATGTCGGACGCCTCCAGCCCGGTCTGCGACGGCCGGTACTTCCTCCAGGCGCAAAGCAGCGGTTACGTGACCTGCTACGATGCCCTGGACGGCACGCTGCTGTGGGAGCAGGAGTTCGACGGACCCGTCTGGGCCTCGGCCACGCTTGTGGGCGATACCGTGTACCTGCCGACCGCCCAGGGGGCCACCTACCTTTTCAAGCTAGCGGCGCAGTACGAGGAGGTGGGGTCGGCCCTGCTCGACGAGGGCATTTACGCGTCGCCGGCCTTCGCGGATTCACACGTTTACGTCCGCGCTGAGGAACACCTTTTCTGCATTGGGAAGCCCGAGGAGTAGGCGCTGAGCATGTCCGGAACGGCTGACATGGTGGACGCGAACGCACCTGCGGAAGCGGCGCTTGAGCCTGAGGCCCTGGACCTGGGCGCCGTGGATGACATCGTGGCGGCGCACGGCACGGAGAAGGGCGCGGCGATACCGATCCTGCAGGACATACAGAAGCACTTCCGTTACCTGCCCGAGGCCGCCCTCAGGCGCGTGTGCGCTGTCACGGACATCACGCCGGCCCAGATCCAGGGAATCGCCACCTTCTACACGCAGTTCAGGCACATGCCCGTGGGCAGGCACATGATAAGCGTCTGTCACGGCACCGCGTGCCACGTGGCGGGGGCGCAGACCATCACGGAGGGCGTTCGGACATACCTGGACATCCCGGACGAGCGCGACACGGACTCGGACCGGCTCTTCACGGTTCAGAAGGTGGCCTGCCTGGGGTGCTGCTCGCTGGCGCCGGTCATGAGCGTTGACGGCGAGATATACGGCCATCTGACGCGGGACAACGTGGGCGGAGCGCTGGGCAAGTTCCTCCGTGACTGGGCCTCGGGGCGACGGGGCGAAGGCCTGTCTCGCGCCGCCGCTGCGCAGCAAGGCCCGCCCGCTGCAACGCCCGAGTTCCGCGTCAGCCTCCTGTCCTGCTGCGTGGCCAACGGCACGATGCGGGTCAAGCATGCCCTGGAGAGGGAGCTGCGCCGCCTCGGCCACGAGCCCCGGGTCAAGTCCACCGGCTGCGTGGGGCTGTGCGACATCGTGCCGTTCGTTGACTGCGTCGGGCCGGACGGCGCGTTCATCCGCTACAGCAACGTGACGCCGGAGGCGGTGCCCAACATCGTGCGCACTCACGTGCGGCCGGCCGGAATCATCGGAACCGTGCAGGATCTCCATCACCGTACCGTGAACCTGTTGCTGAGGGATTCGGCGTGGGTGCCCGCAGAGCATTACGACGTCGCCCGCCAGCACGAGGCCGTCTGCGGCTTCATGGACAAGCAGCGGCTCATCGTCATGGCAGGCAGCGAGCGCATGGACCCGCTGGACCTGGGGGAGTACCTGGAGCGGGACGGCTATCGAGCGCTCGAAAAATGCCTGACGGAGCTGACGCCCGAACAGATCATATCGACCGTCGAGCAGTCGGGGCTGCGGGGTCGGGGCGGCGGGGGGTATCCCACCGCGACCAAGTGGCGGACCGTGCGCGCGCAGCCGGCGGGCAAGAAATACATGGTTCTGAACGGCGACGAGGGCGACCCGGGCGCGTTCATGGACCGGGTCCTTCTGGAAGCCTGCCCGCACCGCGTGCTGGAGGGAATGGCCATAGCGGCCTGCGCCGTCGGTGCGGACGAAGGCTACCTGTACATCCGCAACGAGTACCCGTTCGCCACGGAGCGCGTGCGGGAAGCGATCCGTCAGGCCGAGCAGGCCGGCTATCTCGGCGAGGGGATCCTCGGCACGGAGTTCAAGCTGCGCCTGCACGTGCGGGGGGGCGCGGGCGCGTTCGTCTGCGGGGAGGAGACGGGCCTGATAGCCTCCATCGAGGGCCGGCGCGGCACGCCGCACTACCGCCCTCCATACCCCTCGCAGCACGGCCTCTGGGGCTGTCCCACCAGCATCAACAACGTCGAAACCTACGCCACCATCCCGTGGATACTCCTCAACGGGGCGGAGGCCTTCGCCAGCACCGGAACCGGCGGGAGCAAAGGCACGAAGATCTTCGCACTGGCCGGGGCGGTCAATCGCGGCGGGTTGGTCGAAGTGCCCATGGGCACGACTATCACGGAGATCGTCGAGGAAATAGGGGGCGGCGTCCGCGGCGACCATAGCTTCAAGGCCGTCCAGATCGGCGGCCCCTCCGGCGGTTGCATTCCCGCTTCGCTCGGTGACGTCCGCGTGGACTATCAGGAACTGACCAGATATGGCGCCATGATGGGTTCAGGCGGGCTGGTCGTGATGGACGACACGGCGTGCATGGTGGACGTTGCCCGCTACTTCATGCAGTTCGCGCAGAACGAATCCTGCGGCCAGTGCACCTTCTGCCGGGTCGGCACAAGGCGCATGTTGGACATCCTCGAGCGCCTGTGCAACGGCGAGGGTGAGCGGGGGGACATCGAGAAGCTCGAAGAGCTCGCCGAGCGCGTTCGCCACACCAGCCTCTGCGGCCTCGGCAAGACGGCGCCGAACCCCGTCATCACGACGCTGCGCTATTTCCGCGACGAGTATGAGGCCCACATCGAGGGCCGGTGCCCCGCCCACCGCTGCCGCGCGTTGATCCGGTACAGCATCACCGACCGCTGCATCGGGTGCACTCTCTGCGCGCAGCACTGCCCGTCCGACGCGATCGAGATACGGCCCTACGAGCAGCACGAGATCGATCAGGAAAAGTGCGTGCGCTGCGGCACGTGCTACAACACCTGCCCCGCTGACGCCATCGAGGTCGAATAACCGCGCGTGGACATCACGCTCACAATCGACGGCCGCGAAGTGACGGTGCAGGCGGGCGCGACTATCCTGGAGGCGGCCCGGAAGGCCGGCGTTCGGATTCCGACCCTCTGCCACATGGACGGGCTGAAGCCCAGGAGTTCGTGCTTCCTGTGCGTTGTCAGGGTGGGTGACGAACGGACGCTCGTGCCGGCCTGCGTGGCCCCTGCCGCCGGCGGAATGGCCGTTTTTTCGGACACCGAAGAGGTGCGCGCCGCGCGGAAGACGGCGCTGGAACTGCTGCTCTCCGACCACCGCGGAGACTGCATCGCGCCGTGCTCCAGGGCATGCCCCGCGGGGCTGGACATACCGGGTTTCATCGGCCACCTGTTGGACGGCGACGAGCGGCAGGCCATCGCCCTCATCAAGGAAACCATTCCGCTGCCGGCCTCGGTCGGCCGCGTTTGCCCCCGCTACTGCGAGCGCGTCTGCCGGCGCGTCGAGAGCGAGGAGGCCGTAGCCGTCTGCCTGCTCAAGCGCTTCGCCGCAGACGCCGACCTCGCCGCTGACCAGTCCTATCTGCCTGATAGGGCGCCACTTACGGGGAAGAAGGTGGCGATCGTCGGCGCCGGCCCCGCCGGGTTGTCCGCCGCGTTCTGCCTGCTCCGCCGGGGCCACGACTGCACCCTGTACGACGCGCATGCAGAGCCCGGCGGGATGCTGAGATACGGGATCGGCGAGTTCCGCCTGCCGTCGCAAGTCCTTGATGCGGAAGTGGATGTGATCCGCAGCCTCGGGGCCGCCTTCCGCATGGGATGCCGCCTCGGAGACGACGTGTCCCTGGAGGACCTGCGGGCCGGCCACGACGCCGTTTTCCTGGCTCTCGGCGCCCAGCTCGACGGCGAACCGGCGCTGCCCGGCGGCGAGTTGTGCACGCCGGCGCTGGCCTTCCTGCACGAAGCCGCCGAAGGCAGGCGAGGGCCGGCGGGCGGCGCGACGCTGGTCATCGGGGGCGGCAGCGAGGCCGTCGAGGCCGCCCGCACGGCCCTGCGGCTCGGCGCGGACCCCGTGACGCTGGTCTGGGAAGGCGACCGCCGCTCGATGCCGTGCTTCAGCGAGCCGGTTGACGCGGCGGCAGAGGAGGGCGTCCGCCTGGAGCTCGAGGCACGGCCGGACGGCGTCGAACGCGCCGCCGCCGGCCTGCGCGTGACCTGCCTGCGCGGCGGCGAGGAGCTTGTTCTCGACGCGCCGTGCGTCATCGGCGCGCCGGAACGCAGGGCCGACGTGGCGCTGTTCGGGTCAATGGGCCTGGAGGTCTCGCGACGCGGCATAGCGGTGGAGCGCGGGACCTTCGTGACGAGCCTGCCCGGTGTCTTCGCCGGCGGCGAGGCCGTCAGCGGCCCCGGGGCGGCCGTCCGGGCGGTGGCGGCGGGGCGTTCCGCGGCCCTGTGCATCGCCCAGTTCCTCAAGGGCCAGACCCCCGAGCCGGAGTCCCGGCCCTTCAGCGTGAGCATGGGGAAACTCAGCGACGCGGACCGCGCCGAACTCCTCCGGGGCGTCCCGAGCGCGCCCCGCGTGAAGCGGCGCCTCGCCCCCGTCGAAGGGCGCAGGACGACCTTCGCCGAGGTCGAGCGCGGCCTGACGGCGGCGGACGCCCTGTACGAAGCGGCACGGTGCCTCCAGTGCGATTGCCTGGCGCGCGACACCTGCGACCTTCGGCGCTGCGCGGCCGAGTACGGCGCCAGCCCCAGCCGGTTCCGCGGCGAGCCAAGGCCGTTCCAGCGGGACGACACCCACGAGGAAGTGATCTACGAGCCGGGCAAGTGCATACTGTGCGGCCGGTGCGTCCGCATCGCCGAGGCGCGCGGCGAGAAGCTGGGCATCGGGTTCGCCTCGCGCGGCTTCTTCACGCGGGTGGCGGTGCCCTTCGGCGGGTCGCTGGCGGAGGGCCTGACCGAGACGGTGCGGCTCTGCGCCGAGGCCTGCCCGACCGGCGCCCTGGCGTTCCGCAAGCGGCGGCGTCGGGACGCAGCGCCACAATGATCCTGGAGCCGTCATGCGCATAACCTACATTGCAGCCGGTGCTGCGGGCAGTTACTGCGGCGCGTGCGCGCGTGACGTGGGCCTGGCGCGCGGCCTCATCCGGGGCGGCCACGACGTTGTGCTCTGCCCGCTCTACACCCCCCTCCGCCTTGACGGCCCAGACCCGAGCGTGCGCCGTATCTTCTACGGCGGCATCAACGTCTATCTTCAGCAGCGCCTGCGGCTGTTCCGCCGGACGCCGCGCTGCCTTGACCGGCTGCTCGACCGGCCCGGCCTGCTGCGGCTTGCCTCGCGCTTCGCCATCCGGACCCGGCCCGAGGAGTTGGGCGAGATGACCGTGTCGGTTCTGCGCGGCGCCGACGGTTTCCAGGGCAAGGAGGTGGAGAAGCTCCTCGGCTTCCTGGCCGAGGGCCTGCGGCCGGACGTGGTCAACCTGAGCAACTCCCTGCTCTCCGGGCTCGCGCCCGCCGTGAAGGAGCGCCTCGGGGCGGCCGTGGTCTGCACGCTCCAGGGGGAAGAGGACTTCGTCGGCCGTCTGCCGGAGCGCCACCGGGAGCAGGCGACGGCCCTGGTCCGTGGCTACGCGCGGCACGTGGACCTCTTCGTCGCGCCTTACCCGGCCTACGCCGACGAGATGAGCGCCTTCCTGGACGTGCCGCGCGAGCGGATCGCCGTCATCGGGCCCGGCGTGGACGTTGCCTCCTATGGCGTCCCGGGCGAACGGACGGCGGGCGAGTTCCGCATCGGGTTCCTCTCGCGCATCACGCCGTCCAAGGGCATTGACCTGCTCTGCGAGGCGTTCCGCCTCCTGGCAGGGGAAGCGGGCGGCCCGACTGCCGTGCTCGCCGTGGCGGGGCAGTTGAGCAAGGCCGACGCGAAGTCCTGGGCCGGGCTGCGCTCGCGCCTGGACGCTGCCGGCCTGGCGGACAGGCTGGACTACGCCGGCGAGGTGGACTTTGCGGGCAAGGTCTCCTTCCTGGGCCGGTGCCACGCCTTCTGCGTGCCGGCGCGGGCGCCGCAGCGGGCCTGCATCGCCTGGGTCGAGGCGCTGGTTGCCGGCGTGCCGCTGGTCGTCCCCGACGTGCCGGGGCTGCGGGAGATCGCGGACACGACCGGCGCCGCCCTCGTCGTGCCGCCCGACGACGCGGCGGCCCTGGCCGAGGCGCTGGGGAGACTGCGGGCCGACGCCGCCCTGCACGCCCGGCTGGCCCGGGCCGCGCGGGACGGTGCGGAGGAGCACTTCACGCTCGACGCCATGGTCGAGCGCACCCTCGAAGCCTACGCGCAAGTCGTTCCCGCGGGCGGGTCGGCGTAAGTCCCGTCCGAAAGGAGGGCCGCGAGCATTCTTTGTCCGGCCGGCGAGGTCTGCCTGGCGTTTCCCGAACGGCCGAGTGCCACTTCGATACTGCGGGCGACTGTTCGGGCACAATGCACGCCGGGGGCTGCGCCAAGTCGTGAGCTTGCCAGGTGGGTGGTGGCATGGTACTCTTGGCGCCCAACCACCTTGCGGGAGGATTGCCGAATGCAGCCGCTCAAAGATCAACTGGCGGAGCTGGAGAGTCTCGAAGTGCCGCTCACCAGGAGGCCGGACTTCGACGAGTTCTGGAACGAAGTGCTCCACGACGTGCGCGAGGCGCCCCTTGAGGTCAGCTACGAGACGGTTGACTACCCCATTCGCGGCATGGAGGTGCGCGACCTCACGTTCGCGGCGCTGGACGGCACTCGCGTGCACGCCTGGATGCTGCTGCCGCCGGAGGCGAAAGACGGTCCTGTGCCGTGCCTGATGCACTATCACGGCATGACCGGCTCCCGCGGTTATCCCTCGGACTTTCTGCTCTGGGTCGCGATGGGGGCGGCCGTGGCGAGCATTGATTTCCGCATGCAGGGCGGCCCGACGAACTCCGAGACCGGCTTCGGGGGCGGCGCGGGAAACGTTTACTTCAGCACCCTCGGGCTGCCCGGCCGAAAGACGTGGTACCGTTACTGGTTGGTGACCGATGCGCTGCGCATGTTGCTGGTGGCGCTGGAAGAGCCGGCGACCGACAGCGATCGCATTGCCGTCTGCGGCGGCAGCCAGGGCGGGGGCATGTGCCTGACCGTGGCCGCCCTGATGCCGGAGCACGTAGCGCTGGCGATGCCGAACGTGCCGAGCGCCTGTCGGCTGGAGAAGCGGGTCTTCAGCCGCGCCGGCGGGTACGGGCAGATTGCGGAATACCTGAGGCGCCATCCGGACGAGGTCGAGGAGGTCTGCGCGACGCTCAGCTACTACGACAACATGAACCTGGCGGACCGCATACGCTGCCCGATGCTCGTCTCGCTCGGCCTGAAGGATCCCGTCTGCCCGCCCGAGTGCACTTACGCCGCGCTCAACCGCGTCGGGGCGCCGATGGAGGTCTGCGCCTATCCCTTCGGGGAACACGACGGCGGGGGCGCTGTGCACGACCAGAAGATGCTCCGATACTTCCGCGAGCACATGCTGGACGACTGAACTGGCCGCAGCCAGCTGCCATGAGGCCGGCCGCGCGGGACGGTGCGGCGGAGCACTTCACGCTCGACGCCATGGTCGAGCGCACCCTCGAAGCCTGCGCGCAAGTCGTTCCCGCGGGCGGCTCGGCGTAGGCCCCGTCTGAGAGAAGGGCTCCGGGCGTTCTTCGCCCGACCGGCGCGGTCTGCCTGCCGTTTCCCGAACGGCCGAATGCCACTCCGATACCGTGATGAATCTGGGGGGCGCGAGGAATCGCCGGACACCTTTGACTGGAAGCCTTCAGAGGCGTATCTTGCCTTGCCCGACGTGAAGGGTCGGGCCGTTTCGGCGCGTCCTGGTTTGCTGCACAGGAGGTGGTCTGACATGCGGGCAGTTGCCATGCGGGTTCCGTCCCTTGGGCGGGTGTGGGTTGGCGTAGCTGCGGCCACGGTGCTTTACGCGTGCATGGCCTGTGGCAGGCCGGCACGCGCGGACGAGGATGTCGAGGCGCTGGCTGCACGCGTTCTCGATGCCGTGGACAGACCGGTTGGCCTGGTCCATCTGCCGCGCTGTCGTGACGGCGCCCTGGCGCTGGCGCTGGCTGCGGCCGACGAGAACCTGCGCCTGCACGCGCAGGAGGCCGACCCGGCTGCCGTGGCTGCTGCGAGGAGGGCCGCCGACGAGGCCGGGCTGCTGGGGCGTCGGATGTGGATCGATCAGTGCGGCACCAGTCGTCTGCTGCCCGTGAGGCGGAGCTGCGACCTGGTCGTCCTGACCGACCTGGGCCGCGAGGACCTGACGCCGGAGCTGGCGGCGGAGGTCCGCCGCGTGCTGCACCCGTGGTACGGCGTGGCCGTCTTGGGCGACGGGTCCGGGATGCTGGACAGGGCGGCCCTGATGGGCTGGGCGAAGGGCATCGGAGCGGAAGTGTCTCCGCTGGCCGGAGGCGGTGCCCTGGTCACCGTCGAGGCCGGCCCGCTGGAGGGCGCTGACAACTGGACGCACTGGTGGCACGGCCCGGACAACAATGCGGTCTCGAACGACTACGCCTACAGCGTGCCCGAGACGATCCAGTGGACGGGCAAGCCGTTCTTCTCGACCCGCCTGGAGCTGCCGATCGTCAGCAACGGGCGCGTCTTCATGCTCTGGAACGGCCATCTGCTGGACATGACCCCTGGCGAGCCGCTCCTGCCGGGGGAGGACGTTGCGCTGGACAACAGGGGTGAGCGATGGAAGCCTGACGTGGCGGTGGAGACGCTGCGGGGGCCTTTGCTGACGGCCCAGGCTGTGGGTTCGGGTGCGCGTCTCTGGGCGCGCCGGCTGTCACCGGCGGCCTGGCTCCAGGTGGCGCGCTCGACCATGGTCGCCGATGGCGATCGACTGCTGGTTGCGGACGGGCCGTCCATCCTGGAACTGGACCAGGCGACGGGCGAGGAGCTGCGGCGCACGGACCCGAACTGCGGTGAAATCCGCTGGATGGCCGTGGCGGACGGATGCGTTCTGCTCCTGGGGGGACCGGTCACCCAGAACCTGGGCCGCAGGACGGAGGCGCTGGTCGCCCCCTTCCGCTCATCGGGCCTCGGACTGCTGGCGTTGGATCGCGACACGCTGAAAGAGCGCTGGCGCATCGAGCGGGATGGAGGCGCAGACGCCTTCGACCCGCGCTCGCCTGCGGTTGCCGGCGGCAGGCTTTTCGTCTGCACGGAAGGCGGCCAGGCCGAAGCATACCGCGTCGCTGACGGCACGCCGCAATGGCACGCCGACACCGGCATCGTGCGCCTGCCGCCGAGGGGCTACGAGTGGGACCGGTCGAGCCGGCATCCCGTGACGGGATACGCCGTGGCGGGGCTCTACGTCATCTCCGGCCCGGAGACGGACCGGTGTGCGGTTCTCGCACAGGAGGACGGACGCCCCATGTGGGAGCTGGCCAGGGGCGGGGGACCGGTCGGACCCATACCGCTGGCACTGAGGGGTCTGCTCTGGGTGGGCGGCAACGGAATGGACCCCGTCACCGGCGAGAGCAGCCGCAAGGTAAATCTCGACCGAGGCGGTTGCTCGCGATTCACTGCCGCGCCGCAGGGCATCTTTGGGACAGAAGGTCTGACCTGGGACGTCATCGCCGACGAGGCCCGTCGGGTGATCCCCGCCAAGTCAGGTTGCGGCGCGGGCCAGTATGCCGCTAACGGCCTGGTCTGGAAGTTCCCCACGCCTTGCAGCGGTTGCATGGAATGGCGGGGCTTCATCCCCCGTGCCCCGGCTGAGCAAGGGCTTCCTCCGGCCGGGCCGCGGCTGGCCTACCGTGCCGAGGGAACAGCCTCCCAGATCGAAGCCGATGGTTGGACGACCTACCGGGCTGACGCTCAACGGTCGGCCTCGACTGCCGCTCGCGTGGGCATTGACCCCGAGATCGCCTGGCACGTGCCGCCGGTCCATCCGGCCGGCCCGGGCTCAATCGGGGTTGCGGTTATGTTCGCCACGGAGATTGTCCCTGCCCCGCCCGTTATCGTCGGCGATACCGTTGTCGTTGGCGGCGCCGACGGCGCCGTTGACGCGCTGGACCTGGACACGGGCGAACCGCTCTGGCGCGCTTACACGGGGGGCCGCGTCTACAGCAGCCCGGCGGTCTGGCAGGGCCGCGTGTTCGTGGGCAGCGCCGACGGCTGCCTCTACGCGTTCGGCCTGGCGGACGGACGAGAGCTATGGCGTCTGCGAGTCGGGCCGGACGCGGGACGCATGATGCTCTACGAGCAGCTCGGGAGCCGATGGCCGATCCTCGGCTCCCCGCTGGTGGCTGAGCGTCGCGTCTACGTTACTGCGGGCCTGTTCGACATGCTGGACGGAGTCTGTGCAGTTGCTGCCGATGCTGCGTCCGGGCGGATCCTGTGGGAACGCACCGACTGGGCGGACGCGGAAGTGGCCGACGTGGTTTCGGGGACCGGTCAGCTCTGCTGGGACGGTGAGGTCGTCTTCCACGGCGGCGAGGCGCCGCTGGTGCGCCTTGGACCGGCCGACGGAGCGTGCCGCATCGGCTGGGCGCGTGGGCGGGTGGAGGAGCTTACCAGCGGCTGGCCACAGAACTGGCAGGGCATCAAGGCCTTCTATTCCACGTTCAAGGGCGCCAAGGGCCAGGACGTGGGTGCGCTGGCCCCCGGCTTGATGGCCTTCGGCGGGCGGCGCCTGCTCACCGACCAGTCCGAGGACGGCGCCTGGCGGGACGGCTTGACTTTCCTCACTCAGGATGAGGGTGGCGACGGTCGGTTCCCGCTGCTGCGGGCCGAGGAATGCGTGCTCATGCCCTCCTGGGATGACAGGGACGTGCAGTTCCTGCTCGGCCCGAGGCACGCCAGGAGTGTCGTCCTGGTATCCCAGGCCAAGCTGAGGGCCGCGCTCGATGCCCTGATCACTCCCGAGGGCGAGGGGGCCGCGCCGCCGATACGCAACATGAAGCTGACCGACGATGCACTGGTGCGCTGGCGCGCGCAGGTGCCATATGGTTTCACGCCCCTGGGATGCGTTCTCGCCGGGGACGCGGCGCTTCTGCTGACGACGTACAAGGGGTCAGGACAGGTGACGGCGTTCGGCCGTGCCGGCGGAGGGAAGCTCTGGCGGCTGGATCTGTCGTCGCCCCCCGTTCACGACGGCCTGGCCGTGGCCGCCGACGGGCGCATCGTCGTTTGCCTGCGGGACGGCAGCGTCCTCTGCATCGCCGGACAGGAGGGAACGGCGCGGTGAACCCCCTGGCTGCTGTCATATTGTGTTGTTTGGCCCTGGCCCCTGCCGCGACGGCCCAGGAGGGAACATGGGCGTTTTCGGACCGCACTGCCGCCGACGGCGAGCGATTGCTCGACCTGCGGCTGCTGAATGAGAAGGTGGCCGGTGAGTCCGGTTTCGTCAGGTGCAGCGAGGACGGCAACGAGCTGCTGCTGGGCAGCGGGCGGCCGGTCCGCTTCTGGGCCGTCTCCTGCGGCGCCAGCGGTGAGCGACTGCCCGAGACGGCGCGCTGGCTCGCGGGCCTGGGCGTGAATCTGGTTCGCATATGCTCCTCCTCAGAGGCCGCCGCCACGCTCAACCCCAAGGAGCCCGGCTCGAACCCTATGCAGCCCGACCCGCAGGCCATCGACAAGGCGCACCGTATGGTCGCCGAACTCAAGAAGCACGGCATCTACACCATGATCACGCCCTATTGGGTGGCCAAGGGTTCCGACGTCACGGGATGGGGCATTGACGGCTACACGGGCAAGAACGGCGGCACGGAGGGCCTCTGGGGGCTCCTGTTCTTCAACGAGAGACTCCAGGCCGCCTACAAGGAATGGATGAGGCAACTGCTCACCGGCGAGAATCCGTACACGGGCATCCCCCTGGCCCGCGACCCCGCCGTGGCGATGATCCTGCTGCAGAACGAGGACAGCCTGCTCTGGTGGACGGTCAGCAAGATCCAGGCCCCGCAGCAGGAACTGTTGGGCAAGAAGTTCGCCGTGTGGGCCGCCGCCCGCTACGGCTCGCTCGACGGCGCCCTGGTGGCGTGGGGCGGGGCGGCCCTGAAAGGGGACGCCCCCGGGCGCGGCGTGCTCGCCTTCTGCCACATCTACGACGCCACACTGAACCAGACCGGAGCGAAGGCGGCGCGCGTGAACGACCAGATACGGTTCTTCGCCGAGACCACGCGGGCGTTTAACGCTGAGATGCAACGCTACCTGCGCGAGGAACTCGGCTGCCGCCAGCCCATCATCGCGGAGAACTGGCGGACCGCCGACCAGACGCGCCTGCTCGACGCCGAGCGCTGGGCTTACTGCGCCAACGAAGTGGTCGCCAAGAACCACTATTTCGGCGGCATCCACCAGGGCCTGCGCGCAGGCTACCGCATCGACAAGGGAGACCTGCTCTTGCATCGCTCCGTTCTCGAGAACCCGCGGGCCCTCCCCGCGAACATGAAGCACGTTGAGGGCCACCCGCACGTGATCACTGAGAGTTCCTGGGTGAGCCCCAACCTCTACCAGTCCGAGGGGCCGTTCCTGACCGCTGCCTACGCCTCTCTGACGGGCCTGGACGGTTACGTCTGGTTTGCATCGGGCGCGGGCTACGACAACGAGATGCCCCACGGCCCCGGCAAGTGGGAGGTCGCCCAGCCCATGCTGGCCGGCATGTTCCCTGCCGCAGCGCTGGCTTACCGGCGCGGCGACATCCGCCGGGCCGAGCCGGTCATCCGCGAGGCGCGCCGGCTCGACGACGTGCTCAGTCGTGTGCCACCGCTCATCTGCGAGGACAGCGGTTTCGACCCCAACCGCGACGCAGGGTCCAGCGGAGTCCTTTCCGAGACAGGCCGGGTGGACCCGCTCGCCTTCCTGGTCGGGCCGGTCAGGACGCGCTTCGACGGCGAGCCGGACCGGACGCGCGTCGATGACCTGTCGGGCTTCATCGACCATGGCGCGCAGACGGTCCGCAGCGCCACCGGCGAGGTCGCGCTCGACTTTGGCCGGGGTGTCTGCACTATCAACACGCGCCGCGCGCAGGGCGTGACCGGATTTCTGAAGCAGCTCGGGGGGCTCGAGCTGGGTGACGTGACGATCGAGTGCGAGAACGAATACGCCACGGTGCTCGTCGTGTCACTGGACGGCAAGCCGCTTGCCGAGGCCGGATCCGTGCTCGTCCAGGTGGGGACCACCGCCCGGCCCACCGGCTGGACGACCGTCCCCCGGACCTTCACCCCGAAGGGGGCCAGCGAGGCCGTGGACGGCGAGCGAATCGAGGAGAACGGAAAGGGCCCCTGGCGGATCGAGAACACGCGCATCGACCTGACCCTCCGGAACCCGGCCACGCGCGAAGCGATCCTCGTGGACCCGTCCGGCCGCGCCGTGCAGACCGTTCCCGTGGCGCGCGCCGGCGAACTGCTCAAACTGACACTGCCACCGGATTGCATGTACCTGGTGCTGCGATGACGCGCGATGCCCACACAACGGAGCCCGGGGTCCAGACCGAGCCCGGCCTGTGCATTGCGGCCGGCCGGACCCGCTTCTCTTACCCCAAGGCCGTCGCGGTCGGCCCGGACGGCGGGGTCTACGCCGGATGCTGCGGCTGGTCGGGTGGGCTGGAGCGTTTCTCGCTCGCGGGCGGGGCGCTCGTCTCAGAGTGGGGCGTGGAGGACGGCAAGGCGTGCGGCATCGCCTTCACCCCGGCCGGAAACGTCTGCGTGACCGTGCACGAGAGCGAGGGCCCGTGCGTGCGCCAGTTCGCGCCGGACGGGACCACGCTGCGCCGGTGGGGGCGCAATGGGGACGTGCGGCTGGGCAACCCGCAGGGCATCGCCGTCGATTCGTGCGGCCGCTTCTACGTTGTCGAGGCGAACCGGTGGGGCGGGGAGGACCTGGCCAGGCTGAACTGCGTGCAGCGCTTCGGGCCGGACGGCGGGTGCCAGGTGCGCTGGGGCACGACCGGCACTGCGCCGGGGCAGGTCAACCTGCCGGTCGGGGTCGCCGTGGACCGGCGCGACCGGGTTTTCGTCGCTGACGCTTACAACTGCCGCATCCAGGCGTTTGCGCCGGAGGGCGGGTTCCTGTCCGTCTGGGGCAGCCTCGGCCGTGGCCCGGGCGAGTTCGACTGCCCGCAGGGCGTCGCGCTGGATGCGGTGGGCCGGGTCTACGTCGCCGACACTTACAACAACCGAGTCCAGATTCTCACGCCGGACGGCGGGCCGCTTGCGCAGTGGGGAGGCGAGGGAACCGAGCCGGGGCGGCTCTGGCTCCCTTGCGGCGTGGCCGTGGACGGGGCCGGCCGGGTGTACGTGGCGGACACGATGAACCATCGCATCCAGGTCTTCCACCCGGACCTCCCGGAGGCGTAGACGATGCCGACAGGCACGAGCGAGCGCATGGAATCGCGCATCCGCAGCATGGCCCTCGCGCAGGGCGCGTCTCACGTCGGGATTGCCGACCTGGCGCGCGCCTGGCAGGCCCGGCCAGAATCGTTCGAAGAGTCGGGACCGCTGCTCACCGGGATCGCCGTCGGCGTGCGTGAAGACGACCAGTTACTCGACGGGCTGCCGGTGACGGACGACCCCTGCCGCACGGCGCACTACGTTGACAAGATCGCCCTTGCCCTGGCCATCGGCGACCGGATCGCGGAGGAACTCGTCGCGGTCGGCTACCGCGCCTGTCGGCTCTCGCACCCGCCACGAATCACGGCCACCGGCCTGTACAAGCTGACGGCCCGGTTCGCCGGCCTGGGCTGGATCGGGCGGAACCGGTTGCTCATCACGCCCGACGCCGGGCCGCGCGTGGCCCTGGCGGCCGTGCTGACCGACGCGCCGCTCGAACCCACCGCGCGCGAGCCGCTGCCTGACGGCTGCGGCGACTGTACCCGCTGCATCGACGCCTGCCCAGTGCACGCTTACTCCCGCGAGCCCTTCGGCGAGACGGACTCTATGCAGGGCTTCGACACGTCACGGTGCGCCGCCAACCGCGGCATCATCAATCCTTCCGGCTGGGGGCTTTGCGGGCTCTGCGTGAAGGCCTGCCCCGTCGGGCGCCAGGGGGGCCGGCCATGACGGAAAGGGGCGAGTTCGAGACGGTGCAGTTGAACGACGAGTTCACGTCCGAGTGCGTCGCCTGCGGGGACTTCAACCGGGACGGCGTCCCCGACGTCGTCGCCGGTCCTTACTGGTATGAAGGGCCGCGCTTCGAGACGCGCCACCGCGTATTCGAGCCCGCCGCCTTCGATCCGCACGGCTACTCCCGCACGACGCAGCCCTGCTTCGTGCACGACTTCGACGGCGACGGCTGGCCCGACGTGTTCTGCGTCGTCCGGCCGCCGGGCCAGAAGGGCAACTATGGCTTCCACGGCTGGGGCGACGTCGCCGGCTGGGAGGGTGTCTGGTACGGTAACCCCGCCGGGCGCGACGAGTGCTGGACGCCGCACCGCGCGCTTGGCAACATCGCGAACGAGGCCGTGGCCTGGGCCGACGTGAACGGGGACGGCCGGCCCGAGCTGGTTTACAGCACGCGGGAGGCCTACGGATACGCCGCGTTCGACCCGGCGCGGCCGGAGGAGCCGTGGGTCTTCCATCCCATCTCCCGCCGCGGCGATTACGGGCTTCAGCACGGCGTCGGCGCTGGCGACATCAGCGGCAACGGGCGCATGGACATTGTGTCCGCGAACGGCTGGTGGGAGCAGCCAGAGAATCGCCCTGAGGACGGCACCTGGTTGTGGCACCCGTTCCGCTTTGCCGAGAGCGCCGCGGACGTGCTCGTCTATGACGTGGACGGCGACGGGCTCAACGACGTGATCACGGTATGGAACTGCCACCGGTACGGCCTCGTGTGGTACCGGCAGCTCCGCAACGAGAAGGGCGAGATCACGTGGCAAGAGCACCAAATCCTGCCATGTGAACCGGACCTCGACTCGGATGGGCTGCGCATCAGCCAGATGCACGCCCTGGCCCTGGGGGACCTGGACGGCGACGGGCTGACGGACGTCGTCGCCGGCAAGCGCCACTGGGCCCACGGGCCGCAGGGGGACGTAGAGCCGGACGCGCCGGCCGTGCTCCACTGGTTCCGGCTGCAGCGCGAGTGCGGCGGAGCGCGGTTCGTCCCGCACCTGATCCACGGTGACTGCGGCGCCGGAACTCAGGTGGCGCTGGCGGACCTGACCGGGGACGGCCGGCCGGACGTGCTCACCAGCAGCAAGAAGGGCACTTATGTTCATTTCAACCGGACGGCCCCGGCTGCTGGGAACCCGTGCTCCGTGGCGGCAAGGTCGTTCATGGCCCGTGCCAGGGCCGCGACGTGTGGCGAGGCGCCAGAGGGGGATGGAAAGAAGGACAGCAGCGGGAGTCTGGTGGGCCCAGAGGGTCTCGAACCCCCAACACGCGGATTATGAGTCCGCTGCTCTGCCGTTGAGCTATGGGCCCCGCGTGGCGCTTCCACCGAATATATTTGCCCGCCCCCGCAAAGTCAAGCTGCATTTGAGTACCCGGCCGTCGTTCACTATAGTGACCCTCCCGGACGCGCTCGCTGCCGGGGCTGCTGGGAGTCGCCGAAAGGAAGGCACTATGCCGCTGAAAGCCGCTGACCTGGTCCCCGTGCCGCAGGA